>CAJUQF010000106.1 GCA_910588315.1 uncultured Christensenellaceae bacterium
TATAACGCCCGTACCTTTCTGATTGAGTATGGTATCAACGGCTATGGACGTTTTTCCCGTCTGTCTGTCGCCTATTATAAGTTCGCGCTGTCCTCTGCCTATCGGGATCATGGAGTCTACTGCGATCAAACCCGTATGCATAGGTTTATTGACTTTGTCCCGGTCCTTTATCGGCGGCGCGGGATATTCTATCGGGCGATATTTTTCGGGCGTAAAATCGCCCAATCCGTCGATAGGTTTTCCGAGCGGATTTACCACACGTCCCAATAGTCTTTCACCGACGGGAACGGACACTATCATACCTGTTGTCTTTACGACCATGTGCGCCGTAACTTTATCGTCATCATCGAGAACGATAGCGCCTACACTGCCTTCCGAAAGACTCAAAACTATAGCTTGCGTACCGTTTTCGATCTGCAACATCTCCCCGTATTCCGCATCGGGCAGTCCGGTACACATAATAACGCCGTCGCCGCAAAACTCGATACTTCCGGCTTGACGCGCGTCGAAAGTTTTTTTATACCGCGTCACGGTTTCGGAAAGATATTTATCGGTACTCGCCTTTATAAACTCGGCGCTCGATTTTTCGGGTTTGGGCATGTCGACCGGCGCACCGAAATCGGAAACGGTCTTTTTTGTTCGCTTGCTCTTTTTGGTAGCCGATGCTTCGACGTACTTTTCGTTTAGTTTAAATTCGGAACTGAGCTTATCAATCTGAGAACGCACCGTTCCGTCATAGTATTTATCACCGTCGACAATGAGGATACCGCCGATCAGTTCTTTATCTATTTTATAAACAAACTCTACTTTTTCGCCCGCATGCTTTGCGGAAAAAACTTTTTCTATCCGCGCAGATTGCTTCGGAGAAAGCTCGATTGCGGATGTTACCGAGATCACGGACATCAGTCACTCTCCCAATCGGACAAAACCTGTTCGATAAGCACGGCATTGTCTTTGTCGGAAATTTCACGTTCCAAAAGTTTTTGCGCGATCTGAACGGCAAGCGTGTTGACGCTGTCGCGATATTCCGATTTTAACTGCTCGGTTTGCGTGGCGGCTTCGCGCTTGGCGATCGCGACGATGCTGTCTGCTTGTTGCTTGGCTTCGGAAAGCACGGCGTCCGCCCGCTCCTGCGCGGCGGCGGCGACTTTTGCCGCAACACGCGCGTTTTCCAGCTTCATATCGGCGACCATTTTATCGTACTCTGCTTTACGGCTGTCGTTTTCCGCTTTAAGCTTTTCATTCTCGGCATAAATATCGTCGAGACTTTTGCGCTTGTTCTCGAGCATTTTTTTGACCGGTTTATATAATAAAGCGATCAAGAGTCCGAAAAGTATCAAAAAATTGACGACGTAAAAAAGGATCGACTTCCAGTCGAGTCCCAATTTAGTCAATATATCGCTTGCTTCGCAAAGAAAAGTCATATGCGTTACCCGCCTTACATGACCATCAGCATTATTGCAATAAGCAAACCGTAAATAGCCGTCGTTTCGCAGAACGCCAGACCGATAAACATGGACGATCTGATCTGTTTAGTCGCTTCCGGCTGACGCGCCATGCTCTCTACGGCTTTGCTCGTCGTCATACCCATGCCAATAGCCGCACCCACACAGGCAAGCGCCGCTATACCTGCGCCGAGCGCCGTCATACCTTCAACGCCGAGAAACGCCATTATCGCTCCGAAAAATGCTTGCATATCAATACCTCCGATATATTATTCTATCGCTTCGTTGATGAAATTCATAGACAAAAACATGAATATATACGCCTGCATAAGCGCATGAAACAGTGTAAATATCGGCGCAAGAACTACGGGCAATAAATTACGTAACGGCGTCATATACACTATATCCATTATCAAAAACCCGGAAAACACGCTGCCGAACAATCTCAGCGCCATTGAAAACGGTACTACGCAGTCGGTAACGAGCGGAATGACCGCACCGTAATGAGCAAGCCGCTTTGCGCGTTTTTTCATGAAACCTATTATCAGCACGGCGAAAAACGTTATCATACCCAAAACTATATTACAGTTAAGGTCCGATAACGGCGATCTCAATCCGAATAATTCGATAAGTATCCCGAACATTATAAATGCCGAACTTCCGAAATATACGGCACCCACCTTGTTTGCGTAATTTTCCGTCAGATCTTTGGAATTGGCGTCGAACATGCCGACCACCCACTCCATAAACATTCTTAGCAGCGACATGCTCTTAAAATCCTTATTCCAACGCGGAATACAGAAAATACGAACTACCGCCGCAAAAATGATCAGTGCAACGGAAACTATCGTCGTAGAAAGCATTGTGACGGTAAAATCGAAACCGCCGGACGTATATAGCACTTTTGGTGCGATTGTAGGCAAATGCTCGAAAGTCATCGCCTAAATAATAGCACTATAACAAATAAAACGCAACTGTTTTGTGTCGATTTATTCACATTTATATTATTTTCGAATACCGAAAACATCAATAATTCAAGTAACTGTCAAACGCATTTACTATATGATTGACGGTTTTGTCCTGCAAATACACTTCCACAACATCAAACCGTACCTGTACGCCGAACAGTCTGTACTGTTTGATATATTGCGACGTTACCTGAGATATTTTTTTTACTTTCTCGTGACCGACGGCTTCGGCAGGCGTACCGTACTCCAACGACAAACGCGACTTTACTTCCACCGCGATAAGAGTTTTTTCATCGGTAACGAATAAATCGACTTCGCCTATATCGGTAGTGTAATTGCGATCGAGAACCCTGTACCCGTGAGTTTCGAGATACCGTGCCGCAAGATCTTCGCCGTATTTTCCACGCTTATTAATACGCTTCTTACGCGTCTTTCCGAACATTATATTCTCCGACATTATTCATATTATCGTCCGACACAAAATTCTTGATAAACGTGCGACGGTGTTCCGGACATGCGCCGATACTCTTTAAAGCGGCGATGTGTTCCGCAGTACCGTAACCTTTGTTTTTTGCAAAACCGTATTGCGGATATTTTTCGTCAAGCTCGCGCATGAACCTATCACGCATGACTTTTGCTATTATCGACGCCGCCGCCGTACAGTAACTTTTTGCATCGGCTTTAATAACAGACGTATACGGAACGTCTATATCGAGTCCTTTAACGGCATCTATAACCGCATGATCGGGCTTGACTTTCAATCCTTCCACGGCATGTTTCATTCCGATCTTCGTCGCTTGCAATATATTAATTTCATCGATAGTATGCCTATCTATAAACACAACGCAATAGTCCGCTACCGCAGTGATCTCATCAAACAATTCTTCGCGTCTTTTTTCGCTCAGCTTTTTACTGTCGTCGATACCGAGTATTCGTTTATCCGTCGGCATTACGCATGCGCAAACAGAGACGGGACCGGCAAGAGGACCTCTTCCCGCTTCATCCACACCGCAAAGGCGCATCACTCCGAATTCGTTATCGAACGACAAAAGCCGCATCGATTTTTGCATTGCCGTCTCTCTCATTTTACCCGTTTGCTCTCTCCAAAGCGATTTTACCGAGCCTGCCTTTTCGATAATCCTCAAGCACGGCAGAAGCCGCACGCTCTATGTCGAATTCTCCGCCGCGAATTTTAAACCCTCGCGCCGCTGCGATATTTTGCAATCCGCAGGAATCGGAAATTTCATTTCCGTAACGTGTTTTAAGAATATTACCGTCTATTGCATTCAGTCTTGCTATAAGCGCCGTTGCCAGCTCGACGCTATCTACCACTTCGTCTTTAATACTGCCTATTATCGCAAGATTCTCGCCGATCTTCCTGTCGGATATCTTGGGATACAATGTTCCGGGCGTATCGAGAATATCGAGCGAACTATCCACTCTCGCCCACTTTGCGATGCGCGTTACACCCGCACGGTCGCCGGTATCGAGCCGCGCCTTACCGCACAAACTGTTTATGATAGTCGATTTTCCGGTATTCGGTACGCCGATAACGACTGCCCGCACATGCTCGTTTATGCCGCGCTTACGTTGACGCTCCAAAACTCCGGCACAAGCACGCTTGATCGCGCTAAGCACTTTTTTACGACAACCCGATCCGACGCCTTCGATAGCTATGGCAATATCTCTGTCGTTTTGCAATTTCTCTATCCACTCATCGGTGACCTGCTGTTCCACGGTATCGGTTTTGTTAAGTATATAAATAACCGGGATCTTGATCAGTTTGTCAAACGTCGGATTAAAGCAAGATCTGACAGCGCGACTGTCCAGCACATACACCGCGCAGTCCGCAAGAGCAAGATTGCTCTCGATCTCGCGCGTGGATTTAGCCATATGACCCGGAAACCAATTTATATCCATATTACATCACTCCGTTTCCGCATTGCGACCGATAAGATCGGGACGCAATTTTTCAGTCAGTTCGGCGCTTTTCGCTTTACGAAACTTATCTATCTCTTTATGATTTCCGTTGAGCAAAACATCGGGAACTTTCAGTCCCATAAACTCCGGCGGTCGAGTGTATTGCGGATACTCGAGCATACCGTTAGAAAAACTTTCGTCTTCGTGCGACTCGCCCGAACCGAGAACTCCGTCCACGAATCTGGACACGCTGTCAACAACGACCATTGCGGCAAGTTCGCCGCCGGACAAAACATAATCGCCTATGGAAATTTCTCGGTCGATACATAAATCGAGCACACGCTGATCTACGCCCTCATAATGACCGCAAAGCAACAAAATATTATCGACCGTCGCCAAACTTCGGCACAATTTATCGGAAAGCCGCTCGCCCTTGGGCGACATATATATCCTTACGAATTCATGTTTCGGATCGATATCCGATATACAGTCGTATATAGGCTGTGCGGTCATTACCATACCCGCACCGCCGCCGTACGGCGTATCGTCGCACTTCATATGTTTATCGGCGGAATAATTGCGAATATCCACCGCTTTAAAGTCCAACAATCCGCGCTTGATCGCTCTGCCCATAATACTCTCGTTAAGGCATTCGAACATCTTGGGAAACAGCGTAAGCACTCTAATCTTCATCGTACACCGCCACTTCGCGAAGACGTACGCCGTCGACGTAAAGGATATTACTCTCCGCGGAATACTCGGCATTAAGCGCCTTTACAAACGCAAACGTCATTTCTTTTCCGGATCCGCACTTTACTGTAAAAACATCGGCAGCCCCGAACGACTGCACGGATCTCACCGTTCCGACTTCTTCCTGTCGATCCTGCCACCGCGAAACAAGCGTACTGCCGATAAGGTCTGCAATAAAGAACTCCCCGTCATCAAGCGGAACAGCCGCCGCGCGGTCTATCTCGATAAACTTACCGCGCAGCTCTTCCGCCGCGTTACGATCGTCTACACCCGCAAACTTTATGTAGACGTCCGATCCGTTTGTTCTCACTCCGGAAATACGCATCAAACGACCGGCTACATATACGGTTTTCAACACGCAAAAGCGCGACGGGTCGTCGGTCATAGATTTGACCTTGACTTCGCCGCGCACACCTTGCGGTTTTGTTATTTGCCCGATCGTGATCAAATCGATCACTCGTCTATTTCGACGGTGCAATTCCTGCCTTGCTTGGCAGAAGCCGCTTTGACGACCGAACGAACGGACTTGATTATGCGGCCTTGCTTGCCGATTATCTTGCCCATATCGTCCTTGGCAACTTTTACGGTTATCACATCGCCGTCTTCCGTCACAGTCACTTCGTCTTTGTTATCGACGAGCGCCGTAACGATGTATTTAACAAGCTCCGTCATTACGCATTACTCCGTTTTCTTCTTTTTGGCGACTTTGGTCTTTTGAGTCGACTTCTTGGTCTCCATCGCTCCGGCATCGACAAGCAAAGCGCGAACCGTATCGGTAGGCTGAGCGCCGTTTGCTATCCACTTTTTCGCCTTTTCGACGTCGACCTTGAGTCCGTCGTCAAGGTGCGGATCGTAAGTACCGAGAACTTCGATAAATCTTCCGTCACGCGGCGAACGCGAATCGGCAACGATGATGCGGTAGAACGGGTTTTTGTGATCGCCCATACGAGTAAGTCTGATTTTTACCATGATATTTCTCCTAAAATTAGTTATTTTGTTATTTAAAAATTGCAACGGCTGACGCCGTATTGCGACGCATACACACTATTATTTTTTCGGCGCGGAGATGCGAGCAAGACAAGGAAGTCCGAGCGCCGACCGACGGGAGTGTAGCCCCACTACATGACCGAGGGCAACGCGAAGGCTGACGCCGTATTGCGACGCAGATACGCGCAGAAAATTATCGGAAACGGCGTTTTTGGCGAATGATCTTTTGCTGCATTTGCGGCATTTTTCCGGACGATGCCGCCTTCATCATTTCTTTCGTTTGATCGTACTGCTTTAACAGCGAATTTACTTCCTGTACCGACGTACCGCTACCTGCCGCAATACGCTTTCTGCGCGATGCTTTTATGATCTCAGGATGAGAACGCTCGTACGGTGTCATGGAAAGTATGATCGATTTATATTTACCGATACGTTCGTCTATCTGCTTGGAATCGACGTTAGCCTTGTTCATACCGGGGATCATTGCAACGACGTCGTTTATGTCGCCCATTTTGGCAAGCGATTTGAACTGCGTCAGGAAATCTTCGAGCGTGAATTTATTTTCACGCATACGCTTTTCCATTCTTTTGAGTTCTTCTTCCGAAACCGCTTCCTGTGCCTTTTCGATAAGCGTGAGAACATCGCCCATGCCGAGTATTCTCGACGCCATACGATCCGGATAGAAAGGCTCGATATCGCCTGATTTCTCGCCGGTACCGCAGAACTTGATCGGTTTACCCGTAACGGCACGGATCGATAATGCCGCACCGCCGCGCGTGTCGCCGTCGAGCTTAGTC
>CAJUQF010000107.1:0-710 GCA_910588315.1 uncultured Christensenellaceae bacterium
GTTAATGGGTTATCATAATTATTATTCGGACAGAAGATTGATACCAGCAAGCGGCGAGAATAACAGAGCGTTTTTAAAACAATCTTTTGCAGATCCCGCCGGTAATCCTATATTTAAAAAAGAAAAAGCGTATGGTATAGGAACTGCAGTTGGGGTATATGACGAATTGTATGATTTAAATTTTGTTGGAGGCGTAAGCGGTGTAGGACAAAATGTATTTAGTGTTGCGCGCGCTGCGGAAAAATTCGTACAAAAATATGCCCCTATGATAGAGTCGAATGTTTATATCGACGCAGATAATTTTTCAGATTCAGTCGCTCAAGATTACATAGATGCAGGCTTACCTATAATTTTATGCTTTTCGCCGTTGACCGCCGACGCCGACAGCTATCATGTGCTTGTTGCATACGGATACGCAAAAGTAGACGGTGTGCCGGGATATATCGTTCACTACGGGTGGGACAGTGATTCAAAACATTGCTGGGTACCCACAAGTTGGATATCATACCAAATATGTATGAGGGTAAGTCATAAACATAATTGGATAGATACCGGCAACAATGTAAATGAAGAGTTCGGTTGCATTACATATAGAGAAACAATATGTTCCGAGTGCGGCTGCAACACCGTCGAAGATCTTTATGCGACGGATAACAATCTCAACGAAATATCGGGTGTTAATTTTCCCGTTTCAAGCACGGTGCAGATAC
>CAJUQF010000107.1:720-6440 GCA_910588315.1 uncultured Christensenellaceae bacterium
ATACCGTTGAAAGTACACGGGAACAGAATCACTAGAATAGGAGACGGGGCATTTGCCGGGTCGGATATCGAAACGCTCGAATTGCAGAATAATATATACAGAATAGGCGACAGAGCTTTTGAAAATTGTTATAAGCTCACCAAAATAGAAAACGAAGTCAGTAAATTGTATAATGATGACAGACAAGATTTATACAATGTCGATTATGTGGGCGAAAGAGCGTTTTACGGTTGTAAACTTAACGGCAAAATAGATATTAGACGTAATATCACTCACATAGGTGATGGGGCTTTTGCGGGCAGTGACAATTTGGAGATATCGGTCAATGAATTTAATACGCATTATGTTGTGTCGGACAACGTACTTTATGAGTTATTGAATAAATATGATGAAAATTATAATATTCTTTCGTCTACGATAAATAAAGCCGTTCATGCCGGAAAAGTACCGAGCAATATAACTTTGCCCGAAACTATTACCGAAATCGGCGCATATGCATTCGAAGGCAATAGGTATTTGGAAACAGTGCAGTTTAACGGCAATCCCAATATAGGCGATTATGCTTTTGCCGGTTGTCCGTTGTTAGCGTTTGTTAATTACAATATTTCCGAAACGCCCGAGAGTGTCGGCACCGGAGTGTTTGACGATTGTATTGAAGAGTTTGTGATATACGTGCCGTATAAGGCGCAGTCCGCATTTAAAAGCGCGTTTACCGAAAATACAGATAGCGTAAAGTCGCAAGAGCTCTTCATGGCGTTTGTAAACGACGGGGAAATTGAAAGAACTGTAACAGTTTACAAAGGTGCGGACAAGGTAGAATTTTATATTCCCGAAAAAACGGGTTATGATTTCGACGGTTGGTTCGATAATCCGGAATATAAGGGCGAGCCATATACTAACGGCGGAGAATGGCAAGTCGATAACGGAATGACATTTTATGCTAAGTATACGCCTAAGAAATGTATAGTCGCGTTCAATCCAAATGGCGGAGTATTGAGCGGAATAGAATCTATTACGGTCGATTACGACAGTGTTTTTTCGCCTAATGTGACTGCTACACGCGACGGCTATACGTTCTTAGGGTGGTTCGATTCGACAGGAAGAATGTGTATAAACGCCGAAGGGCAATGCGTGCGTCCTTGGGATATAATAGAACCGACCGTACTCAAAGCGGAATGGCAGCAAAACTACTATTATATCAAGGTCAACGGGTTAAATGCTTGGTTATATAAGGACGGACTTAGTACAGAACCCATTGATATAACTTACAATAATGCATTGCTTTACAGTATAAATTTCATTAAATATTTCAGAGATTGGTCTGGATCGTTTAAGGTGGGACAAATCTTCGATTATTTTGAGATTTACGAGAACGAAGCCATCAATTGGGAAACGGAATTGAAATCTGCAGATAGCGGAGATACTATTGTAGTTACGCCTATTTGGCGGTCGGAAAGATATGCTGTGATATTAAATTACCAATTCGAAAACAAAACCGGCGAATATATAGCTACATACGGTCAATCGTATAAGTTTCCCGAGATAGCGCGGACGGACTATAAATTATTAGGCTGGTACAGAGATAAGGATTGTAAAATACCCTTTACCGATATACTTTGGTCTACCGATCTTTCGCCGAATGTTCAAAGCGACACGCCTACAATTTCATATACTTTTTATGCGAAATGGCAGAAAATGACATACATTGTAGACTATTGCACGGTCGGCACAACTGTCGCGTCATCTGTAGAATATAAATGCAATACATATTACTATTTAAAGTCTTTTACTAAAACAGGGCATGCGCTGCAAGGTTGGGCATTGACTAACGGCGGAAGCGTTACATATGCAAGCGGCGCCCGATTGAATAATTTAGCGCCGCCGGAAGGACGCATTAAGTTATATGCCGTATGGAAAGCAAATGAATATAATATCAATTTTAAGTATTTGATGACTAATATGTATGCCGCGCCGAGTGTATTTACATACGGTGTGGGGCTGTCAAGCGGGTCTATGCCTTTTGTCAGAGTGCGAGGCGGTACAGGACGGGATTATTCGCTTGGAGATGATTTCTTCGGCTGGTATTCCGATGCAGCGTGTACCGTTAAAGTATCGTCTATTCCGAGTACGCGAACGAGTAATATTACGCTGTATGCTAAATATCGATTCAATACGATGGGATTGGAAGATCGTTCAACCTATAAAGTAACAGATACGGGGGTGATGAAACAACCAAGTTTCGACGTAACGTTTATGCTTAAAACGGCATATTATCCTATGACTCAAAACACAAACTTAAAAAGCATAAAGATAGAAATATCGTTCACCATGTGGCGAGTAGATAATGGATATCAATACGTTGTTTTATATTATGGTGATAAAATTCTTAGATCGTACAAATATGATATGGATAGCGGCAAATCATATAAAAGAAATTATGTGTATTACGCAAGTATAGAAGATTTTAAAGATGGTGATGAATTTACATTGCGTTTTCACGCTGACGGAGTATCCTCGGATGATTGGAAATTTAATAATATGAATATAAACGTATGGCTGACAGATGATGAGCCCGATTTATTTAAGCCGCAAGAAAAGTAATTATTAAATCATTGATTTACACAATAAGCCCGGCATTTTGTCGGGCTTGTTGCGTTTATAAATATCGTTAAAAATACAAATTCATTCTGCGGCGCGTATTATCGATACTTCGCCGGCGTCGACGGCAACCGTGGCATTGCCGATACGTACTATAAGCGAGCCGTCGGCGTCCACTTTTTCGGCAAAACCTCTTACTCTCGTTCCGCTGTAATCGAACTCTACCATCTTGCCGACGTTTATGCAAAACTTACTGTATTTTTCGTTATCGAACGTAGCTATCGACGCTCTGCGTATTTGGTTTATAAGACCGGTGACGAACGCGCTTGCACGCGACTCGGGCGCGTCGAGCGATATTGCGACGTCGGATAATCCCGCTTTCTCGAATTCTTTTTTATCGGTCGCGTAATTGATCCCTATGCCGACGAGATACTCGGCTTTGCGCGGACATTTGCATAATATTCCCGCGGCTTTTTTGCCGTTGAAAAAAATATCGTTTACCCATTTGAGATCGGTTTTCAGCCCGAGCATTGTGTATATAGTATCGTGCAGGGCAAGCCCTACCGCAGGGGTGAGCGTGTGCGGATCGATATAGACGCCCATAAGCCGCATTACGATATATAGTCCGCCGCGCGGGGAGGCGAACGTGTGATCGCCTCTGCCTACGCCTTTTTCCTGGCTCTGAGCGATGATGACGTCGTATTTTCCTATCTCGTCGAAAGTGGAAACGCACGAGTCGACGATTTTTATGTTTCGCCCTGTATGGAGTTTTATGAACTTCTCGTTGAGTATCATAAATATATTATAAATCATTATTTTATCAAAATCAAGTTTACCGTTGCAAAAGGTTGATATTTATCGAAAAAAGGTTTACAATTATCGTATATTATTCGTTTAACGGAGATTTTTATTTATGAGAGAAAACGTATTCGACATACTTGAACGCCGCGGCTTTATAAAACAGACCGTTTATAAAGACGATCTTTATGCGCTTTTGGGTTCGCAGTCGGTTACGTTTTATTGCGGATTCGATCCGACGGCGGACAGTCTGCACATCGGGCATTTCATTCCGCTCATGGTCGCGTCGATAATGCAGAAGGCGGGACACAAGCCCATTCTTTTGGTCGGCGGCGGCACGGCAATGGTAGGCGATCCGTCCGGGCGTAACGATATGCGGCAGATGATGACGCGCGAAACAATAGAGAGTTACGTGGAGAAAATCAAGCCGCAGCTCGCGCGTTTTGTCAGTTTCGAAGGCGAGAATGCGGCGCGTATAGTGAATAATGCCGATTGGCTGTGCAATCTGAATTATATCGATTTTCTGCGCGATTACGGCGCGTATCTGTCCGTCAACAAGATGCTCACCGCCGATTGCTTTAAGACGCGTTTGGAAAAAGGCTTGAGCTTTTTGGAGTTCAATTACATGCCCATGCAAGCATACGATTTTTTGCGTTTGTATTCCGATTACGGTTGTATGCTCGAGATAGGCGGCAACGATCAGTGGAGCAATATCCTTGCCGGTGCGGACTTTATACGCCGTGCGCTCAGAAAGGATGCGTATGCGCTTACATGTTCTTTGCTCGAAACCAAGGACGGCAAAAAAATGGGCAAGACGCAGAAGGGTGCGCTGTGGCTCGACGAGAGCAAAACCACGCCGTACGAGATGTATCAGTATTTTCGCAACGTCGACGACGAAGAAGTGGAAAACTGCATGAAGATGCTCACATATATGCCGCTCGAAGAAATCTCGGAGCTTTGCGCGCACCGCGACGAGCGTATCAATAACGCAAAAAAGCGACTGGCGTACGAGGTCGTTAAGATCATTCACGGCGAAAAGGCGGCAAGCGACGCGATGACTCAGGCTCAGGCGGCGTTCGAGGGCGGTAACAGCGAAATGCCTACGGTGACGATTGCTGCCGACGGCAATACCGGGCTTCTCGATCTTATGGTCGCGTGTAAGGTCTGCGCATCTAAGGGCGAGGCGCGTCGGCTTATCGAGGGCGGCGGCGTCAGGCTCGACGATAAAAAAGTGACGGACGTAACGGGCAAGATTGCCGATTATACCGATAAAAACGAGTTCGTGCTTTGCAAGGGCAAAAAGACCAGGCTCAAAGTCGTTACGAAATAATGATAACTTGCGTAGCGCCCGGCGAATACGAGCTTGACGTCAAGCGTTCGCGGTTCATAGCGATTTCTTATCGTATCGAAAGTCGCGACGACGTCGGACCTATAATTGCCGAACTTAAAAACAAGCATATCGGAGCAAGGCATGTTTGTTACGCATTTATAGCGGATGAAAAAGGCGATGATTTCGGTTACGACGATAACGGCGAACCGAGCGGTACTGCCGGTAAACCGATATATTCTGCGCTTGCCGCGTCCGGCGCATGCAAAACGCTCATAGCAGTCGTGAGATACTTCGGCGGCGTGAAACTCGGTGCGGGCGGTCTTACTCGCGCGTATCGTGAAAGCGCAGTCGGATTGATAGACAATGTCGGATTGATAAGAGCCGAGTACTATGCCGAGTATGCGCTATGCTGTACGGGCGACGAGTATAAGCGGTTCATGGGTTCGACGCGCAATATTTGTACCGTGGAACGCATAGAGTATGCCGAAAAGGTAAAGTGCCTGGTTAAGGTTTCGATCGAAAAGGAGAACGAGCTTTTACGTGCGGCAAGTATTGCGAAAGTATCGCCTGAACGCATCGGCGTCAGATGTTTGACGATACAATAGTGTATTGGAGTAACCGAAAATGAAACAATCGGATATAATAATCGAACAGTTAAGATCGGTGTGCGGTCTGTCTGCGGAGAGCGTCGAGCTGCCCGATCTTCCCATGTCTAACGGGATATTATGTGACGAGGTTAACGGCAAGACGGTTTTTGCGGTGCATGCCTGCGGCGGAAAAACTATGGCGTTTGCTATACGCGGAACGGACGATAAGGCGCATGTCACGGCGGCGCTCGCGCGTGAGTTTGCGACGATGCTTGTCGGTAAGTCGATAAATGCGGATCCCGTCAAGGAATTTTTGGAAGGCGCGGGCGAGATACCTCAGGGCGTTCATGTCGGTAAGGCGGACTATTATGTATTTGCCATATATACATCGTCGCTCGAGCGCAATG
>CAJUQF010000107.1:6450-6821 GCA_910588315.1 uncultured Christensenellaceae bacterium
ATGTGAGCGAGTATTTGATCACTATGGCTGATCGTACCGATTTCGTTGCGGAAATGGGCGACGGCATAACTGCGTTTTGCAAGAAAGTGGACAACGATACCGATTACCGCTCGGCGGGCGAGTTCGCCGCGGTTCTCAAAGAAAATTTGGCGGAAGAGATAAAAGGTAAGATCAAGATCGGTGTCGGCGGCGTAGCGCGCGGCGCGTCGGAACTGCCGCTTTTCTATTCGTATGCAAAATCCGCGCTCGTTAACGGCGCGGAATACGATCCTCAGAACGATTTGTATTCATACAAAGAATATGCGCTTATCAAATCGCTGTCGTCGCTGCCGGCGGTAACGATGGAAAAATACGTTAAGACCGTGCTCGAC
>CAJUQF010000108.1 GCA_910588315.1 uncultured Christensenellaceae bacterium
GTCTTCGGGTTGCTCGACGACTTCTTCGAGCTTCGGCAATAACCGTCTCGATTTAATTTCGAGAAGCGTTGCCGCAACAACGATAAAGTCCGCCGCTTGCTCCATATCGAGTTCGTCTATTTGTTCCATAGCGTCGAGATACTGTTCGGTTATGTTGGAAATGAAAATATCCTCGATATTGATCTTTTCGCGCTTGACAAGGTCCAACAGCAAATCGAGCGGTCCGTCGTAATTGGACAGAACCACATGATAGCTTTTCCCGTAGGACTGTTCGTCCTGCTCGGTCTCCATATCTTCGATTATCTCGTTTTGATCTTGCATAAAAACCTTTTAATAAACAGGCACAATAAGTTGCCAAAAGCTCACAAAAAGATCGAACACTTTTGTTGTGAAGAAATCAATATATGTGCCGAGCACATCGACGTATTGAAACCAACCGGGCAAGCTCACACGCGACGTTGCCGCCGAAACTATAAAACTGAGTCCCACCAGTCCGTAAAGTATATAATGACCGTTGGCGCGCATAAACGCGCAATACTTGTTTCCGTAATGAGTGAACGCTTCCACAACTCGAAATCCGTCGAGCGGAAATATGGGTAATATATTAAAAAATAAAAGCGACAAATTGATGGTGGAAAACAGTACGAAAAACGTTTGCAAATACCCTATAAGTCGCAACGTTCCGTCCGATGAACCGCCAAGAGCGGCGTGATTATATGCAAAAACCATCAAACACGCAAACAATATCCCGAAAAACGCCAAAATAAGATTCATGACGATACCGGCAATAGCTACGGTCACAAGTCCGCGTCTGTAATGCTTGAAATTATTGGGATTTATCGGCACGGGCTTCGCGTAACCGAATCCGACAAGCATCATCATGATAAAGCCGATCAAATCGAAGTGTCTGAGCGGGTTCAAAGAAAGTCTTCCTGCATATTTGGCGGTGTAATCGCCGTTCCATTTAGCGACCAGCCCGTGTGCGACTTCATGCAAGACAAGAGCTATAGTAACGGCAAGCAATCCCATAACGAGATATACGACGCCGTCGGCAAACGTTCTGGCATTGCGCAATGCGAAAGTCAGCATTTAAAGTCCTCCGAAAAATCGGGAATTACGTCGTTGCGCGCGATGTCCTCATATGTTTGCGGCTTGACCATATAAGCCGATCTGCCGTTCTTAACCGCAATAACGGGAGGAACGGCGTTTCTGTTATAATTCGACGCCATAGAATAGTGATATGCTCCGGTGGTCAATACCGCCAAAACGTCGTTCTCTTTAAGTTCCGGTAAAACAATATTGTCGATAAGTATATCCCCGCTCTCGCAACATTTGCCTGCTATGGAATAAACTTTATCGCCTTTAATATCCGCTTTATCCGCAATGACTGCGGTGTATTCCGCGTCGTAAAGCGAAACGCGCGGATTTTCGAACATGCCGCCATCGACCGCTGCGTATGTTTTCAAGTTTTTGATAGTTTTTATCGCCCCGACGGAATACAGCGTTATCCCTGCTTCACCGACTATCGATCGACCGGGTTCGACTATAAGGTGCGGCGACTTGATACCGCGTGCGGCAACTGCCTTTTTGAGATATACCGCCGAATTTTTCATGTATGCTTCAGGCGTTAGCGGCTTGTCTCCGGCGATGTAATGAACGCCGAAACCGCCGCCGAGATCGAGCCGTTCGACTTCGATACCCGATTTATTCAGTTTAACTATAAAGTCTGTCATCTTGTCGATGGCAATTTCGAATGATTGCGGTTCGAATATTTGCGAACCTATATGGCACGCGATGCCGACAAAATGCAATTTGTCATAAGACGATATCGATTTGATTATATCTTCCGCTGTTCCGTCGGCTATGGAAAATCCAAACTTGCTGTCCGGCGCAGTGGTTTGAATAAACCTGTGCGTATGAGCCTCGACGCCCGGATTGACACGAACAAGCACGTTCGCTTTGCAATTTCCGGCATATTTCTGCAAAAGTCTTAATTCCCGCTCGGAATCTACCACGAAATTCTTGACCCCGGCAGACAGCGCATATTCGATTTCACGCTCGGTTTTGTTATTGCCGTGAAAATATATCTTTTCGAGATCGGCGCCGCCCTCGATCGCGGTATAAAGCTCTCCGCCCGAAACGACGTCGGCGCCCAAGCCGATCTTACTCAATATTTTATATATGGCTTTACAGCAAAACGCTTTCGAGGCGAAACATACCGTAGAATCCGGATACTCTTTTTTAAGCACATTCAAATATGCGGCAGCGGTTTTTTCCGCTCTTTCCACATCGAATACATAAAGCGGAGTGCCGTACTTTTCGGCTAATCCCGCTGCGTCGCAACCGCCCACGATAAGTCGATGATCTTTGACGGAAAGATCGCCGAAAAGCCCGATCCCGTCGGATTTAGTCTTCATCTTCGTCATCGGCTAAATTTGCGTTATGATATACGTTTTGAACGTCGTCGTCATCATCGAACATATCGAGCATTCTGCGGATCTTGGTTTCGGTATCGGCATCGACGTCTACCGTAGACGCCGGGATACGCTGAACTTCCGACGAAAGGATAGCTCTGCCCGCCTTTTCCAAACCGTCACGCACGATCGAAAGAGCATTCGGATCCGTGGAAATATAATACTCCGTTTCCGAGCTGTCGAAATCGTCCGCTCCGAGTTCGAGCGCGAGCATCATTATCTCTTCGTCATCGTCGCCCGCTTTTTTCTCGATAGTGACGACGCCCTTTGATTCGAACATATACGAAACGCAGTTAGTCGTGCCGAGCGAGCCGCCGCACTTATCGAATATGTGCCTGACAGCCGCCGCGGTACGGTTCTTGTTATCTGTAAGAGCTTCTACGATAACCGCAACGCCGCCGTTGCCGTAGCCCTCGTACATAATCGAATCGTAATTGACGTTACCGTCTTCGCCGCTTGCCTTCTTGATCGAACGTTGTATGTTATCGTTAGGCATATTTGCGGCTCTCGCTTTTGCGATACAGTCGCGTAATCTCGGGTTGTTATTGGGATCGGG
The DNA here is from genome assembly GCA_910588315.1 of uncultured Christensenellaceae bacterium. Lineage (GTDB taxonomy): Bacteria > Bacillota > Clostridia > Christensenellales > Pumilibacteraceae > Anaerocaecibacter. The sequence goes on from CAJUQF010000108.1 coordinate 3,031, forward strand.
TCCGCCAGCTTTTACCGCAACGGCAAGTTCTCTGCCTATCTTGGTAAATACGTTGGCGCGCGCCGCATCAGTCTTGCCTTTTTGACGTTTAATGGTTGCCCACTTACTGTGTCCCGACATAAAATAAATTTCTCCGATTTATAGTTTTATGATATTATTATACTATCGCAAGCCGTCTTTGTCAAATATTATATCGTCGAATTCGCTTAGCGCAGCATCGAATTTACACCGTTCGCGAACGGACATAACTCATTGTTTACCTGCATACCTGAGTCCGTACATCATCACTGCGGCGGCAACTGCGGCGTTTAAAGATTCGATATTGTTTTGCGGTACTGATAAAAGCCTGTCCGCCTCGTTACGAATACTTTCGGAAACGCCGTCCGCCTCGTTGCCTATCACAATACAGTACTTTTGCGAGCATTGCGCTTCGAACAAATTATCGCCGGTCATGTCCGCGACTATAAGTTCGTAACCTGCGTCTTTTATCGCTCGCGGCGCAATGTTAATGCCGACGTTGCTTTTAACGATAGCCGACATAGCGCTTCTCACAACTTTCGGCGAATACATATCGGCGCAATTGTTTAAAACGACGTCGTATTCGCATGCAACGGCAGTACGCAAGATCGTACCGACATTTCCCGGATCGCGTACCCGATCGAGCAGTATACAACGTTTTGCCGCAGGAAAAATCGGCGGCGGCATTGTATTGACAGACAATACGCCTTGCGCATTTTCGGTCTCGGTAAGTCGCGAAAACAATACATCGGTCAAAACCGTCAAATCGAACTTGCCGAAAAATCGTTTGATTTCGTCCTTTGCATATGCCGACTCGCTCAATACCACGTGCTTTACCAGCTCGGGTTTGGCATTACACGTATCGAGTACGTTTTTATATCCTTCGATAAAAAATTCTCCGAACTCGTCGCGATATTTTTTTTGTTTGAGTTTTCCGATATGTTTGACCGTCTTATTATCGGTCGAAGTGATTATTTCCATAATTCCACAAAAAAGAGCGCATTGATAGCGCTCTTAATGTTTATTTACCGATAGCTTTTTTGGCTGTCTCGGCAAGCGCTTTGAAGGATTCGGCGTCACTGACGGCCATTTCCGCAAGCACTTTGCGGTTAAGATTTATGCCTGATACCTTAAGTCCGTGCATAAGTTTGGAATAAGACAGTCCGTTTATACGTGCCGCCGCATTGATACGCGTGATCCAAAGCGAACGGAAATCGCGCTTTTTGAGACGTCTGCCTATATAGGCATACATCTGTGATTTCATGACCGCTTGACGCGCGATACGGTACGATCTGGATTTCGATCCGAAATAGCCTTTGGAAAGTTTAAAGATCTTTCTGCGCTTTTTGACTGCGGTTACTGCTCTTTTAATTCTCATGATTGCCTCCTACCTTTACTTCTGCGCCATGTTGCGAATGGTCTTTTCCTGTTTCGCCGATTTAAGGTATGCGCCTTGACGCAATCTCATTATGCGCTTTCTGGGTTTCTTGTTGAGAATGTGGTTCTTACCTTGCTGTGCGCGTTTAACTCTGCCGTTTGCGGTTACGCGAAAACGTTTCTTCGCGCCGCTGTGGCTCTTCATTTTGGGCATAATATGTTCCTCCGAAAATAGTTATTTAACAGTTATTGGCATAAGATTCATTACTATACTTCTGCCGTCGACCGCGGGCTTGCGGTCCATAGTGGCTACGTCCTTCAACGTCTCAAAGAACGAATTCATGATATCGACTCCCATTTGCGGGCGCGCCATTTGACGTCCGCGCATACGTATGGAAACTTTTACTTTGTCTCCGTCCGTAAGGAATTTTCTTGCTTGCTTGATTTTTGTGTTAAGATCGCCCGTATCGATCGTTATCGACAAACGAATTTCTTTTAAGTCCGCCTTCTTTTGATTTTTCAGTGCGTCCTTGGCTTTTTTTGCCGTATCGAAACGATATTTACCGTAGTCCATGATCTGGCAGACCGGCGGCTGAGCGTTGGGGGTTATCATAACAAGATCGAGTCTGCGCTCGTCCGCGATCGATTTTGCCTGCGCGGCACGCATGATCCCGAGCATCGCCCCTGTTTCATCCTTGACTCTGACGTCGAGATTATCCGAGATCCCGTCGTTTGTAACAAGCTCTTTAATAATAGTCGGTATCCTCCTGAATAAAAAAGTGTGAGCAAAGCAAACTTAACTCACACAACAAAATAATTACTATTTTTATTGATTGACCGTTCCGAGTAGACCCGAACGGTGAGACTAAATCTACTTTGCTTAGCTATTATACAACACGGCACGGCGGCTGTCAAGCATTTTATATCGGTTTTATCGCCTTTGAATAAAATCTTTTTCTCTTACAAAAGATAACCGTACCGCAACGTTTTCACTCGAAAATCTTACGTTACGGGAGGTGTAATATGAAAAAAGCTATCCTTTCTCTTATTTCGACGGCGATAATACCCGCCACCGTATTATGCGGCTGCAACAAATCGCCCGTCGACAACAGCGCCGCGCCGTTTGATATAGACATGCCTGTGGAAAGCCGCGTTGCCGAAACGGAAAACAACGAGACAAAATCGCGTATTGAAATTACGTTCGGCGGACAGGTGGACGAATTTTTCGGACGGCCTTCCCGCTCCGGCGTGCAAAGACATTTTTATCCCGACCGCAGCGGCACATACGTCGTAGAATACGTTCATGTCCCGTACGGCGTGGATAAAGACGAAACGCTCGACTATAAACTTACGCTCAATAACGACAACACTTATACTATGACCGTAGTATCGGAAGGCATCACAGCCGAACACTACGGACACTGGTACGAGCGTCACGGCAGCATTAACATATACTACGACGAACCTATGGATGATCAACAGCATAATATCTACATTTCCGACAGTCTTTACGGCGAAATGCTGCCCTACGGAAAAATAATGATATACGATAAAAGTCACACTATCGTTCTTGCAAAGCAGAACGTTCAAGAACAAAAAAAATGATCAAATTATAGCGCACAAACCCATGATCGCAATACATGCAGCCGCGGAATATAAAGTGACCGCGGTTTTGCATTTTTTGGGGAACATTACGAATTCACTGCCGAAAAACATTATCGGATAGCAAAGAAAAACAGCGCCGGCGGTTTTCAGCGGGATCACAGCATACGGGATATACGACAAACCGACGGCTGCATGATCGAGCGCGGCAAGCAAATACTTCGGCACAGTCATCAACACGCCGCAGCCGGGAATGGCTGCTATCGGAGAAAATACGACGATCACAATAAATACTACGGTAATGTACGGCAGCAACACGGCGTTTACTATAAGCGACAACGGATTTATATACTTTACGAGATACGAGCAAGCCGGAAACGTAGTTACCGTAACGGCAGTCGACGCACCTATAGCATTGCCTATTTTATTGTGCGCGCCGTGTTTCACCAAAAATCTTTTAACGGAATTCGAAAACAGCGCGATGCCGAGTATAGACGTAAAACTGAATATAAAACCGTTCTCGAACATGTACAAAGGCTTTACTCCGAGTATTAATGAGAACGATAAACACAGCGATGACAGCAAGTCGCGCCGTCCGCCGATCAACATACCGATACCGGATACAACCGCCATTATGACCGCACGCACCACACTCGGCGAAAAATCCGCGATCACGGAATATGGCAA
>CAJUQF010000109.1:0-3370 GCA_910588315.1 uncultured Christensenellaceae bacterium
GTCCGGGTGTTTGCATATCCGTATTCGTAACACCGACATTATCGGCAGTCTCTGATTTCCCGATCTTCTTACTATGCTTTACGTCGCTCTCGATCAATGCCAGCATGACCGAGTAATATAACAAATGCAACGGTTCGGTCATGTATATATCGAGCAACGAGTTAAGTATAAACGCCAACAACGTAAGTGCAACAAATATGCGTTCGGAAGTAAGCTTTGCACCGAATACAATGCGTATGGTTTTGTATCGATGGTACATGTATGCCAAAAGTCCTACGACTCCCGCGCAGTATAAAAATGTCAACGGCGAACAGTGATATGAATGATACATATGTGCCGGAGCTTGGACCTGAGGTAAGTACCATAAACCGACTCCGAATATCGGATTTTCTTTCCAAGCGTTAAAGCCATTTTTCCATATTCTCGATCGCCCGCTCCCGTCAAACAGCTTGTTTACTTGATTGAATATCCACCCTCTGTATTTAATTGCCAAAACGAATGCGGCAAGAACTATTATACCGAAAACTATCCAATACAATACTCTGCCGTCTTTCTTCTTAAAACAAAGCGCCGTGGCTACTACAGCCACTCCGCCTACCGCTATCAAGATAGATGCTCGAGAAAAAGTCATTACTATAGTAATCACCTGCAATGCGACGAACGCCAAAAACGCCGTTCCGTATTTATATTTATATACCAGATAAAACGTCATGGGCAATGCAAGCAAAACTATAACGGCGGCGCTGTTGGAAATAGTGTGTCCGAATTGCAGTAATGTTTTATGTGCTATTACATTTTTAAAACCAAACGTCACATAACGTTCCAAGACCGCCGCAAATATTACCACGGAAGCGGTGATCATAGCATATGCAAAATATTCTACGGTTTTGCGTCCATTATATTCTCCGCAGTTAATAAGCAAACTGTACGGTACAAACATACTCATTCCGACAGCAAACGACATCACTACACCCATTACGGAAAATAACGGAGCGCCCACGCCGCCCACCAAAAGCGCACCCGTCAAAAGCGAAATAGATACGGTAAAATAAGCTTTTTTGAATATTAGTTTCCACTTTCCGTAATATACCAAATGAAAAATTGCCGTTGCTATCAATACAGCCAATAACAAGCTCAACACCGTTATCTTCAACGGAGTGTTGAAATACCCGGTATTCGGTTTTGTATCGACCGAAAGCACAAACGAACACATCAAAAGGAACGGCAAAATCGCATATGAATTCTTGCTGAAAACAAATGCGGCCGACAATAAAACAGTAAGAAATGCCGCACCGACTACGGGAATATCAAATGTATGGCTTATAATACAAACTACGCCGTATGCGATAATACACCATACGGAATTACAAAATTTATCTACACCGCGTCCGAATTTACTACAGACAGCTTTTTCAAACACTTCTTTCATCTTCACTTATTATAAACTTAAAATCTCGGATAGTCAATTGAAAACCCGAGATTAGCGTAATTTAATTTTATCGTTCGCAAGACGCATGGCAAAAGACAGTAAAAGCTCGTTTGCGGCGGCGGCATCCTCACCTGTCCAAGTCAAAGAAAAACAGTGATTGGACATAGCGTCGCGTGCAGCGTAATATTCGTAATACACCCCGCATTCTTCGAGTTTGTCTATCATAACATCGCCCTGACCGCCGCAGAAAATATCATTGTCGGAAAAAATAAGAAACGTAGGAGGATAATCGGCATTTACGAAATCGACGGGCGCACAAACATCCTTGTACTTATAGTTTTCGAAATGCTTGGTCCTTTCGCCCGTAAGACTGAGCATCACACCCTCGGACACATTCAGCGGCAATTTAGCGTTCAATATTTTGCATATATCATAAACACCGCAATTAAGCAGAGTTCCGAAAAAACGAAACTTTGGCGAACATGAAAAAGCTTTCGACAATTTATCCGAACAATTAAATCCCGAAATCATTGCGGCATAATAAGCGCCGGCGCTGTCACCGCCGATAAATATTCTTTCGGTATCGATATTAAAACGTTCGGCATTGTCGTAAATGAAGTTCGATGCCGATACGATATGCTTTATAGGCTCCGGGAAAATATACTTAGGAGCAAGTCCGTAATTGACACAAAATACCGCAAATCCATGTATGGCAAAAAACATAGCTCTTCCCTTACGGTATTTTTTGTCGCCTGCCGTAAATCCTCCGCCATGTATAAGTATAATGGCCGGCAATTTATCTTCGGAACTATCGCGATAAAAATCGAACATTCCGACTTCCGCCAAATCCTCGGCGTAAACAATATCCGTATCCGACTTTATTTCCTTTGCGTTATGTTTGTTGATATACGGACAGGAATTCTGCGGTAAACTAAACAATACATCTATCGCTTTGAACAAAGCCTTTGTTCTGCGAACGACCCTTTTACGCTTACGCAATTCGGCACCGGATAAATTTCCTTTCTCCGACGTTACCCCGTTACTCTCGTATTCGAATGATCCATCCTTTCGTCTTTTCATTAATCCCATACCGAATCGAATTATTTCTTATATTTTACACAATTACGCTCAACATGTCAAGATATTTACAAAAATTGCCATATCCGTTCAAATTTTATTTACCTTTCGAACCGATTTATGATATAATCAAACTACGGATATTCCGCAAAAATTAATCGGAGCTAAAAAATGAACAACAAAAAAGTCGCAGTACTGGTCGTAGATATGTTAAACGATTTCGTCACCGGCGCGCTTAAATGCGAACGCGGCGCGGCAATAGTACCCAAAACCGCGGAACTGCTCTCCGCAGCACGCAAAAACGGCGTAAATGTTATTTTCTGCAACGATGCACATATAAAAGGCGTTGATCACGAACTTAAACTTTGGGGCGATCATGCGATCGCAGGTACGCCCGGCGCTATGGTCATACCGGAACTTTGCATGTGTGATTCGGACTATACCGTACCGAAACGCCGATACAGCGGATTTTTCCACACCGATCTCGATTTGCTGCTTAGAGAACTCGGAGTCGACACGGTTATACTCTCCGGCTTACACACGCACATGTGTGTAAGACACACTGCCGCGGACGCATATTGTCTCGGTTACAATGTAATAGTCGCGTCCGACGCTACGGATTCTTTCACGCAGGAAGACTACGACTATGGGATCAAATATTTAAAAGAAGTCTATGCCGCGCAAATATATACCGTAAACGAGCTAATCGCAATGTTCGACGGCAAATAACAACGTTAAATTATCTAAAAATTATCTGATATTTATCTAAAATACGAGCATTTCGGATCACGAAGTTGCTCGTTTTTACAGTCAAGAAAACTTAAATGTATCTACCCAATCGTATGCGTCTTTACGGGATTGGAA
>CAJUQF010000109.1:3380-6699 GCA_910588315.1 uncultured Christensenellaceae bacterium
AAAACAAAATACGGTACTCCGCTTTCTTTCAGCAATCTTAAAATATCGCCGCGTACATTGTTTTCGTATTCTTTTATCCAAATTTCGAATTCCGGATCCACGGTTTCTTCGCAACCGTCCGTCATATCCGGGCGCGTTTTGCCGCGATAGCGTTCGGCTCGGTCGTAAACGCTCTTTAAACACTCTTCCGTAGAAATATCGAGAAATATCGCGCAGTCTGCAAATTCAAGCCGATGCGATAACGTGCGTCGATAATTGCCGTCCAATACCCACTGCGGCTTTTCAAGCTCGGTCTGCAACATAATATCGAATTCTTTCTCGTCGCGCGACACCCATCCGGGCAACCACCATAGTTTATCCAAATGCACGACAGGCAAGTCAAACGCTTCACCGATATATCGCGACAACGTCGATTTTCCAGCACCGCCGCAACCGACAATAATCAGTCTTTTATACTGAAAGTTCATAATTTCGCCACCGAATCTTACATAATAATAGGCGCCGACGAACGACACCTATAAAAACCGTATTCAATTAAACGACCAACCGTGCAGCCAGCAAACGATAAGTCCGATCGCGAGTCCGAATCCTACAAGCACGGACAGTATGCGCGGCATATACACGGCAAACCACGCGCGTATGATCGCATGCGTCTCCTTACGCGTCGGACGATCTGCTTTGTCTACCTTTTTATCGGAACGCGCGGGGTTATACCATCTAAACCCGTCGACGTTCATATTTACGATCGTTCTGCCGTCGTCGTCTGCATAAGTTTTTTTCTTTTTTTCCTTGTTTCGTCCGAACATGATCAATCCTGAGGATACAAGTGACATGCGCACATATGTCCGTTGCCGTAATCCTTGAACTTAGGCTCGACATGCTTGCAAACCTCCATACAATGCGAACAACGCGTATGGAATTTACAGCCTGCCGGCGGGTGCGCGGGGCTCGGTATATCGCCGTGCAAAATTATACGGTTACCCTTATAATGCGGATCTGGTACGGGTACTGCCGAAAGCAAAGCGTGCGTATACGGGTGCATAGGATTGTTGAAAATATCCTTCTCCGTTCCGAGTTCGACGAAACTGCCAAGGTACATAACACCGACCCTGTCGGATATGTGTTGTACAACGCTCAAATCGTGCGAAATAAACAGGTACGTCAAATTCATATCGCGCTGCAATTCTTTGAGCAGATTGATGACCTGAGCCTGTATCGAAACGTCGAGCGCAGATACAGGTTCGTCGCAAACCACAAACTTAGGTTTGACCGCAAGCGCACGCGCTATACAAATACGCTGACGCTGACCGCCCGAAAACTCGTGCGGGTATCTGTCGAAATAAAAATCCTGCAAACCGCACTTACGCATAATCTGAATAACATAATCGCGGTATTCGCTTTTGGGAACGATTTTATGGACCTTTACAGCCTCGCCTATGATCTCGCCGACGGGACTGCGCGGCGGCAGACTGCTGTACGGATCCTGGAATATTATCTGCATGCGCGTACGAAATTTACGCATCTCGCTCGGCTTCAATGCCGTTATATCTGTTCCTTCGAATATAACTTGACCTGCGGTGATATCGTGCAGACGCAAAATGCTCCTGCCCATCGTACTCTTGCCGCAACCGCTTTCGCCGACAATACCCAACGTCTCGCCGTGACGCATAGTAAAACTGACGCCGCTTACAGCCTTGACGAACGTCTTTTCACGCACGAGCTTGTACTTATAATCTTTCTTGGACTTATCGCCGGCGGTATCGTTACTGTCGACTTTGCCATCTCTCGAAGGCTCTTCGGCTTTGACTGCGACGGCATCGGGATTCTCGTTCTGCGCATCGGCAATAATTTCCGCAACATCGGATTTTTCCGTTTCGGATTCGATAATATCCGATTCCACCGATTCCGCGGCATTCTGCACAGCCAAAGAATCAGCCGAATCTTTAACGACATTGGGGACTTTGACGATCTTCCACTCTTTCTTCGTTAAGAAATATTTTTTAAGATCTTTGACTTCGAGTATGAACTCATTCTGCTTTGACTCGTTATCATTAGCGATCTCTGCGGCATGTATATCCGTATCGTTTGATTGCTGCGGATCTAATTGCGTTATAAGTTCTTCAGACATTACTTATTATTCTCCTTCGCATTTCCGCTCGATTTCTTTGCCGCAGGCTTTTTCGCCGCCGTGGATTTCTTTGTAGTAGTCTTCGCGCCCGACGATTTGCCCGAAGTTTTCTTTGCCGCAGGCTTTTTAACTTTTTCGACCGGCTGCTTTTCGGGAGTGTCGGGCGAAATGTTTTCCGCTTGAGATTGCGAACTATTCGTTGCTTCTGCGTTCTCTTCACTCGCCTTTTTCAATTGCTCGCTTTTACGCTTGTTGAGTTCCTCGAGCTTTTCTGCGGCGAGATAACACGCGACGCTGTGCGTAGGCGTAACTTGGACAAGCGGCGGGTATTCGCCGTTACAGCACTCCCTGCACTCTTCGCAACGATCTTTGAAATAACAGTATGTGGGCATGTTGATAGGATTCGGGACCTGACCTTTGATACTGTACAGCCATTCTACGTCGCGATTGATAACGGGTTTGCTCTTTTGGAGTCCTACCGTGTACGGATGCAACGGTGTATCGAAAATATCTTCGACGGTACCTTTTTCTATAACTCGTCCGGCGTACATGACAACCACATAATCCGCCATACCCGCAATAACGCCGAGGTCGTGCGTGATTATCATGATAGATCCGTTGATCTTGGTCTTTATGTCTTTAAGCAGATCCAAAACCTGCGCTTGTATGGTAACGTCAAGCGCCGTTGTCGGTTCGTCGGCAACGATAAGCTTGGGATTGCAAGCGAGCGCCATAGCTATCATAACGCGCTGGCGCATTCCGCCCGAGAGTTCGTGCGGATAGCTCTTATATACGATCTCGGGCATCGCTATACCGACAAGCCCAAGCATTTCGATAGTACGCTTTTTGGCAAGCGCTTTATCCGCACCCGGCGTGTGCAATAATATAACTTCGTCGAGCTGATTGCCTATCGTAAAGATCGGGTTCAAACTCGTCATCGGTTCTTGGAAGATCATCGAGATCTCTTTGCCGCGAATGCGCTGCATAGCACGTGTCGGCATTTTAGCGATATCGAAAACTTTATCTTCCATTTCAAATGCGGGAAAACCGTTACCGTCAAGAGCCTGGACCGGTTTCATGGCAGGATTGCCTTCTTTGTCAATGACAACATTGCCTTTCTTATCGAGAACGGGTTCGGTCTTAACAACACGTTCGCCGTTTTTTTCTTCATACTCCCATACAGATATGGGC
>CAJUQF010000110.1 GCA_910588315.1 uncultured Christensenellaceae bacterium
GCAATAACCGCGGCGCAGTCGACGGCGGCGCGAACGGTTATTGGATAGGCGGTATCGCCGGTGTGCAGGGCGGCGGGACGAACGGCTCGACGATAGAGAACTGCGAAAATCTCGGCGACGTGACGGGCGGCGGCAGCGGTAAAGGCGGCATAGGCGGTATGACCGGCAGCAGTTACGATAAAGTCGTATTGCGCCGTTGCGTCAATCGCGGATCGATAAAAGGCAATACCGGTTATGTCGGCGGACTTGTCGGCGAAAACCGCGCGGGAGCCACGGTCGCGTATTGCGAGAACTACGGCGGCGGCGCTTTGTTCGGTTCGGATTCTTCGGCCGAAGAACTTGTTTACGGCAATATAAATCACGACAGCGAAACGGAGAATAGTTGACGGAAAATGAAAAAGATACTGGCTTTGACCGTCGCCGCTTTGGCGTTTGCGCTTTGCGCGTGCGGTTCGACGGAGAGCGTAAACGCAAACCCCGATCGCAAGGAAATTTCGATCTGTACGGTCGATCCGACCTGTTGTGTGGATGGATATACGGAGCATACGTTTTCGGATGGGTATGTTTGCCGCGATAATTTTACGCCTAAGCGCGAGCATGATTATTTGGAATTTTCATACGGCGCGGAGAAAAATTTAACGCGTTATATCTGCCGCGAGTGCGGTACGGAAAAACTCGAATATGCGGAGACGGAAGTATCGACGGATGTCGAGATCGACCGCGACAGGGCGCGCCCGTCGTTCGCCGGACTCGACGTCATGGCGTGCGCGATGATAATAGAGCGCAACGCCGACGATGCTATCCGCGCGATACGTACTGCGGAGTCGCACGGTGCGTTCGGGTTTATGGTTTATATAAGTTGCATGGATCCGGAAGAGCGCACGCTCGAAAAGTTTGAACGCATTATGTATTGCACGGATAAACCCGTTCTCACGATAGCGTACGGCGCAAGCACGTTTTTCCCGCAAAACTTTACTTCGGAAGATATGGCGGAAATTTTAAAACTGAGCGTGCTTGCCGGTGCGGCGGCGGTAGATATGCCGGGATATTTGTTCGACGATTACGGCGCTATGCCGGGCGTGTTAAAAGCGAACATGACATATTGGGAAGAGCGCGGTTATGATATGAGCTTTGTATCGGCAATGCCAAAGGAAGTTTGCGGCAATACCGAAGTTCTCGAGCGTCAAAAGCGATTTATCGACGAGATACATGCGCTCGGCGGAGAAGTTCTTATCTCCGTACATGCCGGCGTAACGATGACGAGTTCGCAGATCATCGCGCTTAACGAGTTCATTAAAGATCAAGACCCGGATATTATTAAACTCGTATTGTCCGGCAATTCAAAAGATACCGTGATAGAACATCTCAAAGCCTGCATGGAGTTGGAAAAACTTCAAATGGCGGGTGCGTTCGACTGTAAGTTTTCCGTCCACGGGCAAAGCACTCTGTCGCGGCTCATGTGTCCGATGTTCGGCTCGTACATAGCGTTTTGCGTGGACAGATATACCGAAGTAGAGACCAATATTCAGATAGAACTCGATACTATGGTCGCTATACTGAATTCGCCCGAGTTTAAAGGTGCGAAATGAAGAAGTTCGCTTTTTTGCCGATGCTTGTTGCGCTGTCGTTTGTTTTTTGGGGTTGCGGCGGTGAAAGCGGATCGCATGACATGCAAAACGGCGATGCGCTGTCAAGCGCTGTGCAACGGGAAAACGACTATGTAAACGTCATACTGCTTGCCGGCGAAGAAAACTGTTTGGGATATGCTTATGCAAACCGCTTGCGCGATACCGACGAGCGTACAAACGTATCGAAAGAAAAATTCGCCGAGTATAAGCGCGGGTATGACAATGTAAAAATCAATTATGCCAACATGCGCAAAAAGGACAGCGCGCTTACAAAAAGCGACGGATTTGTAAACGCGTCGATCGGCTGCGGCACGTTTTCGGACGAGACAGGCGGCGCATTCGGCCCGGAACTCGGATTGGCGGAGTATTTGGCGTATGCGTATCCCGACGATACTACGTATATCATAAAATATGCGGCGTGTGCGCCGTCGGCTATGAATTTGCAATGGCACGCGAGCGGTATCCATTACAAAGAAATGATAAGTTTTTTCGACGGTGCGCTGTCTATGCTTGAAACTTCCAATATCGATTTCAGAGTGTCGGCGTTCATGTTTGTGCAAGGCGAGTCGGACGCGCGTTATCACAGCGACGTATATTACGAAAAATTGACAGTATTCGCCGATTCCGTTCGTGAAAGATTCGATCGTTACGCGCCGGAGTGCGGCATCGCTTTTATCGATGCGGGTATCCCGCGATATTATATCGGGTATGATAAACTGAACGATATAAAGAAAAAGTTCGCACAGTCGGATTCGCGCAATTATTATATAGATACGGTCGCTGCCGGAATAGATACCGAACTCGATAATACCGATCGTAAACATTACGACGGGATATCGCAGCTCAAATTCGGTAATCTTTTGGGCCGCGCGTTTCGTGAGTCCGTTGCGTATGTCGCGGATTACTCAAAGCGCATGACGGCTCCGGAAGGCGCCGAATATACCGACGGAGAGCAATGCGGAGATTATTCGCTCGACGTGTATTGCGACGGAAAGTTTGCGCGATCGAAATGGGCGTTCGAGACCGTCGATGATGATCTGCATGTAATTGCAGACGTAACAGACGCCGTAGTGACGGCGGACGACGGTATAGCTTTGTCCGTTGCGTATTCGGACGGAACTGTATTGGATGTAAGTTTGTATGCCGACGGAGAGATAACGGTAGCCGAAGGCGATACGACGTTATGGGCGGACGATCTCGGTATAAAAGGGAAAATATCTTATCGGCGTGACGGCGACGAGCTTAACGGTTATGCAGTCGAACTGACCGTCCCCGGGAGCGACGCGAGCATTGATTTTGCGCTCGTAAATTCCGACATATCATGTGCGCGTAGATATTACACCGCGCTCGGCGCGAAACACGGCAGACCGTCCACGTATATGAAGATCGAATCGAAAAAACTCGTTGCGGGACCTTATGCCGCGAGCGGCGCTACGCTTGGTAACGGCGGACCGTTCGAAGCGACCGAGGGTTGGGATCTTTCGTGCGATGACGGCGGCGACCATGCCTCGGCATTCATGACGAGCGGCGTGCCGGATAACAATATATTTTTCAGAGATGTATGCGCGACGCGGTTGTATGCGGAAGTTTATATCACGGCAGGCGATATATACAACGGCGATGCGTTCCCTAAATTCGGGATAAAATTGACAAACGCAAACGGGAGAGGTTTTTATTATTATGTCGACGCCGCGGCGGTTGCCGATACGCCGGTCGGTACCGCATTGGGTTACGTCACATTCGCTAACGGCTCGTATAATAACGATTGGACCGTGACGGGCAAGACCGTCGGCGTGACGTCGGACGTTTACCGTAACGGCAATTATATAAAACTCGCCGTATATCGCGACGGCGACGCCGTGACTATGTTTTGCGACGACAAACCTGTTTTGACGATAGCGAACAATTTTTGCAAGCTCGGGCTTACCGCAACGTATGTTTCGATAAGTTCGTTCAACACGTTGTTGTCCGTCAAGGATTATCGAGTGGCCGTCGGGGATGAAGTCGAAAAGTTTTTGCCGAAAAATATATAAACTTTATATATAAATATAACAGAATAAAAAACTTTTGCGTTTTTGCGTCAAAAGCCTTGAAATGTGTTGCACTCTATGTTATAATTTAAGGTGCGTAGAAATATATGCTGGTTTTTCTATGACTTTTTACCGAGAAGAGGCGTACGGTGGCACAGAAAAAATATCGGAAAAGAAAGAACAAAGTCGGCAGCGGAAATCATGATATTTTGGGCATAACCCTTATTGTAATTTCGGCGTTTTTGTTGTTGTGCATTGTTATTAAACCCGTACTCGGAGTTTTCAGCGAGGCGATTTTCGGCGTAATGCTCGGTGTGTTCGGCATTGCGGCGTATCCCATGCTTCTTTCCACGTTGCTGCTCGGTATATTCGTTTTAAAAGGAAGAACGCCGACAGTCGGAGCAAAAACCGTAGTAGGCGTCGTGCTCGCGGTATTTTTCGCGCTCGTGATTTTACAGCTTGCGTCAACGCATTCTTTTTTGGATCAAAATTTTTCATCATATATTGACAGTGTTTATTCCGCCAAGTATTCCGTCGGCGGGGTTATAATGGGACTTATTGCGTTCGGTCTCAAATCTCTTATTACCGAAGTCGCATGTTACATCGTATTTTCCGTTGCGCTTATCGTGACCATTCTTGTTTTGACGAAAGCGATAACGCGTATCCGCGCTTTTGCATCGGATAGAAAAGCTAAAAAATCGGCAGTGACCGAGCTTGCGGAAGAGCCGTCCGGATTTACGGCGGAAGAGGCTCAGCGCGTCATAACGGCAATGCCTACGCCCGGACTTTTTACGGGAACTATCGAGCGCAGCGATATCGAATTGGATACCGAGAGCGGTAATTCGTCCGATATGCCGTATCGCGACGAACGCACCGTAAGCGATTATTACGATACGCCCGTCATGCGTCGCGAAGAAAAAGACGACGCAAAGGACAAGCGCAGCGCCGCGGCGTCCGCTGCTCATTACAAGCTTTATTCCGATTCGGAAGCGATAAAAAAACAGGCGGCGGAAGAGTTCCGTCAGACGCACGCGGAACATGTATCCGCCGGTATGGAAGAGATAAACGATCGCGCACAGGATAGCGATAACATGGAGCCTGCGGCAAGGGTAAACAGCGATGCAATGAATTCTTCGGACATGCCGCGCCGCGTCGATTACGACGGCACGCCCAATAATCTTCACGCGCTGTATTTTCCGCCCGAAAAGAAGATCGAATTCAACGACGAAGGCATAGAAGATATCGACGAGATAATCAAAGCCAATCTCAGAGAATACACGGAAGAGCGTATGCTCTATGATTTCGACAATCACGGCAAGCCCGGCGCGGCGGAATTCACGCCGCCGACGTTCGGTATCTCGCGCAACGACAGACCCGCGCCGCAAGTGGATATAATCGACGCGTCGTTGCCGTTGGAGCCTGAAACGCCGGAGCCGGAGATTACGATCCCCACGCCGCAGACGCCGGTGCAAACTTATACGCCGGAGCCGATAATTTCCGCGGACGATAAATTCTTGTCGGTTTTCGGCAACGATAAATCTGCCGATTATGTTCCGCCTTTGGAATCGGAAAAATTCAAGCCGACGGACGATATTATCGATGCTTACGAAGAACTTACAAAGTACGGCGTGATACTCGGCGGCGACGGCGCCGTTCCAAACGAACAGGAAGAGATCCTCGACGGCAGCGCGCCGTTCGAGCCGGAACCCGCGCAAACCGAAATAGCCAAGATCGAAACCGAGAGCCCCATAAACGCAGGCGGTATTCTCGACGGTTCGCTTATTATCTCGGACGGTCCCGCAGTCGACCTTACCGAACGCAATTTCGATAACGGCGACGTGTTTACGGGTAACGATCTTTCCGGCATGTATATCAAAGCGGAAGATCGTGAACCGGAAGTGGACGTGCCGACGCCGAAAGCGCAAAAGCGTCAGAAAGCCAATGCGCCGCTCGAAAATCAAATCACGATCGATAATATTTTAAAAGAGAAAGCGGAAGAATCGGTCGTGGCGCAGGATACCAAGAAATACAAAAAGTATAATTATACGCCGCCGCCCTTCGATCTTCTCAAGATATACGAGAAAGTGGATTCGTCGCAGGACGAATTGCAAACAAACGCGCAGATTTTGGAAGACGTCGTTTCGCGCTTTTTGAAAGCCGAAGTCAAGGTCATAAACATCGTGCCGGGACCGCAGGTGACGCGGTACGAACTCGAGGTGCCGTCCGGCACGTCGGTCAAATCGATAGAGACGCGTAGCGCCGATATCGCATACGAGCTTGCTGCGGTGAGCGTGCGTGTCGAAGCGCCCATACCCGGCAAGCGCGCGGTAGGTATAGAAGTTCCCAATAAACAAAAAGCCATAGTCGGTTTGCGAGAGATCGTCGATTCGCAGATTTTTATACGGCATAAATCGCCCATGCTGTTTTCTGTCGGCAAGGACATCGGCGGCGAGCTTGTAGTGTGCGATCTGGAAAAAGTACCGCACCTTCTTATCGCCGGACAGACGGGTAGCGGTAAGAGCGCGGGGCTAAACAGCCTTATAGTCAGTTTGCTGTACAAGTCGAGTCCCGAAGATCTCAGATTCATACTTATCGACCCCAAACGTGTCGAGTTCAGCAAGTTCCGCGGCATGCCGCACCTTTTGTTCGAAAAGACCGTTACCGAGCCTAACGAGGCGCTTAACGCACTTAAGTGGGCGGATAACGAAATGAACAGGCGCTATACCGTTTTACAAAAATACGCATGCAGTAAACTGTCCGAGTACAACAGCCTGCCGGACGTCAAGAGCGGCAAGATCAGCAAACTTCCGCATATCGTTATAATTAT
>CAJUQF010000111.1 GCA_910588315.1 uncultured Christensenellaceae bacterium
CGTCTCGGCGGTCCGTTTGTTATCGCAAAGCATTTTTGTTGTGCAATTCGTAGGGCGGTCAGACCCTTGACCGCCGTTTCTCGGATTATTGTTTTGCCACAAGCGGAGCGCAATGAGGGCTAAAGCTCCATACATAGGTCGATTCTATCGATATTTTCATTTTTACTGCAACTATGTATTTTTATCAAACGAAAAAGCGGCGGAGCAAACACATTAACTTTCCGTCGCTTTTAAATACTTATATATTTCTGCTATTAACCGTTATTGATGGACGTGGCGAGCTTTTTGAGCGCTTCGTACGTATCGGTCGTGTTGGCGCGGACTTTGATTCCCGCTACCTTGTATTTTTGGTAACGCAAGCCTTCTTCCGCGATCTTGTTGGTAGCTAACTCGTACACATACGGGTACATATATATCTCGCCGACACTGCCGTTGGTATTGCCGATAAGCACTTTGAGTCTGTCGAAATATATCGTTTCGCCGTCCACTTCGAGCGATTTGGCTTTGCTCTTGTCAAGCGCGCCGTTTACTACGCAGTTTTCGTACACCATTTCGACCATATACTCTTCGGACGAACCGATCTTTGCACGGACTTCGTCGCCCGTCATGGTTATCTTGTTGCCTTTACTGTTGCGCACAAAGTTGTACGAGTAATCCCAATTCCATTGAAGGATCGCGTTCATGACGCTGAAATCCATGTCGCCGAGCGCCGTGCGGATCTTGCTCTGCGTCGCGGGACTGTTGGGCATGACCGAACTGCTGCCTACGTCGTAAAAATCGTAACGCTCGCCTTTCGATTCGTTAGGCGCCGCAACCTTGTCGAGCGGATCGACGCTCACCGTGCAAAGCACGATTATCGCAATGATAAACAGCAATGCTATACCTGCGACTACGCCGACGATTATATTGGCTTTCTTGCGCGAAGCCGTGACCGCCTCGTCTATCGATCTGTTGTTCTTTTTGTTTTTCGCCATTTTGTTTTCCGTCCGAAAAATTACTTAACGTTCGTGGAACGCTGCTTTTATTATTTGCTGTCTTTATCACCGTCGGTCGTTTTTTCCGACTGTTTCTTGGTCGACGTGCGACGTTTTGCCGCAGGCTTTGCCGGCTCTTCGGTCGCGGTGTTATCCGTATTTTCGACCGGTTCGGTCTTAACGGTGTCATCCGTGCGATCGTCCGCCGTCGGCTCCAACGCCGAAGGTTCGATCGACGGCTCGGTCTTTTGTTCGACCGCCGCGGTATCGCCGGCGTTAGCGTCCGTTGAAATATTATCGTTATGCATAACGGGCTTGAAGTCGGATAGTTTCTTTACCGGGGCTTTTTCCATCGCCTCGCGGTGAGACGCTTTGTAGCTCAAACGCTCTTTAAGCGCCTGTTTGACTTCTTCGGGCGACGCGCCGTCCATGAGCATGTCGACTTCTTCGCTGTATATCGTTTCGCACTCGAGCAGCACGCGCGCCATGTTTTCCATGACTTTGCGGTTTTCCGAAAGGATCTTGACCGCCTTGTCGTGTGCTTCGTCCAAGAGCCTGCGCACTTCCGCGTCGATCTCCGCCGCGACTTTTTCGGAATAAGAATGTTGGGTCTGGTAATCCCTGCCGAGGAACACTTCCTGACTGCCGCCGTAGTACACCGGACCGACTTTTTGGGACATGCCCCATTCCGTGACCATTTTGCGCGCGATGTTTGTCGCCTGTTGCAGATCGCCTACCGCACCCGCCGTATAATCTTCTATGACGAGTTCCTCGGCGGCACGTCCGCCCATAGCCTGCGCAAGCATGCCGAGCACCTTGCTCTGCGCTATGTGGTTATTGTCGTTATCGGGACGGTACATCGTATAGCCCGCCGCCTGACCGCGGGGTATGATCGAAACTTCCTGTACGGGATCGCAGCCCTTGGTGCGCCGCGCGACGATCGCGTGACCCGCCTCGTGATATGCCGTTATGCGCTGATCGACGGGCGTGACGAGCCGCGATTTCTTTTGCGGACCCATAACTACCTTGTCGATGCCTTCGAACATGTCTTCCATGCTTATGCGCGTGCGGTTCTCGCGTGCCGCAAGGATAGCCGCCTCGTTGAGCAGGTTCTCTATGTCCGCGCCGGAAAAGCCGCTCGTTATACGCGCGAGCTGTTGGAAATCCACATCGGCGGCAAGCGGCTTGTTGCGCGCATGCACCTTGAATATGGCTTCCCTGCCGCGAACGTCGGGAAGATTGACGTATATCTGTCTGTCGAAACGTCCGGGACGCATAAGCGCCGGATCGAGTACGTCGCTGCGGTTGGTCGCCGCCATGACGATAATATGCTCGTTGGACTCGAAACCGTCCATTGCGACAAGCAGCTGGTTGAGCGTTTGCTCGCGCTCGTCGTTGCCGCCGCCCATACCCGCGCCGCGCTGACGACCTACTGCGTCTATCTCGTCGATAAACACGATACACGGCATGTTCTTTTTGGCTTGGTCGAACAGATCGCGTACACGCGACGCGCCCACGCCGACGAACATTTCCACAAAGTCCGAACCGGACTTGCTGAAGAACGGCACGTTCGCCTCGCCTGCTACGGCTTTCGCGAACAAAGTTTTACCCGTTCCGGGCGGGCCCACGAGCAACACGCCGTGCGGAACGCGCGCGCCGACCGCGGTAAACTTTTGCGGGTTCTTTAAAAACTCGACGATCTCTTTTAACTCTTCTTTTTCTTCTTCCGCGCCCGCAACATCGGAGAGCCTGACCTTAAGCTGATTCTGCGCATTGGCTTTGGTCTTGCCGAAGTCCATGGTCGAGCGCGTCGAATTGCTCATCGCCCTGAACATGAACACCATGAGTACGACGAGCAGGATAAGTCCGAGTACGGGTATTATATAATCGGTTATCGACGTAGCGTATCTGTCGTTAAACGACAGCGTTATGGCTTTGCCCGTTTCGTCCTCGGACAAACCGCCGTTATATTCGTTAACGACCTCTATCAGCAACGTGTCGCGCACGAACGCCTTGTATGCGTACGATTTGCCGCTGGTACGCGTCTTTACGTACGCGGTGTCGTTTTCGAGATATATCTCCACGACGCTGCCTTTATATATATCGCGCTCGAGCGTGGAATACGATTCGTCTTTTAAGCCCGTTGCGGCGTAAACGACGACCCAAACTATAACTCCTATAAGGATAACGCTTATTACTGCTATTAAAACTTTAGTGCTTGTTTTCAAATAGACTCCTCCGCATTATTGTTTAGTATATCACACTTGTCAAAATTGTACAAGCGTTTTTGACCTTATGCCGAATTTTTATGCGCTTTTAATCTCGGCTGTGAGTATCGGACGGTTACCTACCGTACGCACGATACGTGCAGCGTCGACTATAACGGCATGACTATCGTCCGTTACCCGACGGGTCGAATTTCGCGCGTGCGACGGCGGCGTTCCAGCCGGAAACGAGCCTGTCGCGCGTTTCCGCCGCCATGGCGGGCGCAAACTCCGTGATGCCGTCGGGCTTTTCGGAAAGCTCGGCAATATCGTACACGCCCGCGGCAAGCCCGGCAAGATACGCCGCACCGAGCGCAGTAGATTCCACTACCGCTGGTCTCGTGACCGTTATATCGGATATGTCCGCCGTAAACTGCATCAGAAAGTCGTTAGCCGACGCGCCGCCGTCCACAGCGAGAAACCCGAACTTTTCGCCGCAGTCGTCCTGCATGGCGCGTATAACGTCGTTTACCTGGTATGCGATGCTCTCGAGCGCCGCGCGCACGAAATGCTCGCGCGTCGTTCCGCGAGTGAGTCCGGTCACGGTACCGCGCGCGTACGCGTCCCAGTGCGGCGCGCCCAAACCGACAAACGCCGGCACGACGTACATTCCGAGCGTGTCGGGAACGGACCGCGCGATGCGCTCGGTTTCCGCCGCGGTTTTTATTATGCGCAATTCGTCGCGCAACCATTGCACGACCGCGCCGCCCACGAAAACACTGCCTTCGAGCGCGTAGTGCGGTCTGTCCGTACCGCTCGCGGCTAGAGTGGTTATAAGCCCGTTACGGCTTTTCTCCGCGACAGACCCGGTGTTCATCAAAAGGAAACAGCCCGTTCCGAACGTGTTCTTTGCCGTGCCGCGCGCAAAACAACGTTGACCGAACAGCGCCGCTTGCTGATCGCCCGCTACGCCGGTTATCGGCACTCTCGAACCGTAGATATCCGCCGAAGTATACCCGAAAAGTCCGCACGACGGCTTTACTTCCGGCAGCATGCACCGCGGTATGTCGAAAAGCTTAAGCAGCTCTTCGTCCCAATCGAGCGTGTGGATATTGAACAGCATGGTTCGCGACGCGTTGGTGTAGTCCGTCGCAAATATACCGCCCGCCGAAAGTTTCCACATAAGATACGTGTCCACGGTACCGAACAGAAGTTCGCCGCGCGCCGCCCTGCTCCGCGCGCCGTCGACGTTTTCGAGTATCCAGGCAAGCTTGGTCGCGGAAAAGTACGCGTCGACGGGCAGACCCGTTTTCTCGTAGATCATGTCCGAATATCCGGACGCTTTCAGTCTGTCGCAGACGTCCGACGTACGGCGGCATTGCCAGACTATCGCATTGTATATCGGCTCGCCCGTTGCTTTGTCCCAGCAAACTATCGTTTCACGCTGATTTGTTATGCCTATCGCCGCGATATCGCCGCGAGCAAGATTAAGCCGCGCGACCGCTTCCGACGCGACGGATACGACCGACGAGTATATCTCGACCGGATCGTGTTCCACCCAACCGTCTTTGGGATATATCTGCGCATACTCCGCCTGCGCTCGTGACCGTATCGCGCCCGTTTCGTCGAAAACGATCGCGCGCGAGCTTGTCGTGCCTTGATCGAGTGCAAGTATGTATCTGTGTTTTGTCATCGGTTTCCGCCTGTATACGTATTCGGTAATTTATCGAATAATATTGTAGCACATTATCGGTTTCGCGTCAATACAAAACGACGGAACGAATACCGCTCCGCCGTTTCTAACTTCATGATAGCTTAGATAATAAATTAGGTATTATAGGGCAGCCCTCCGGACCCGCGCGGCAACCAAATGTTGCACGAAATGCGGCTCTTCTTCTCGCTATGCAGTAGCGTATATGCTTGCAACAAAGCACCCTATATGTGTTCCGCCGCAAGCGGCGTAACACAACAAATTTGCATTCGGCAACCAAACGCTGCGCGTAGCTTTGCTCGCTTATCACTTCAATAGAATAACGCAATAAAAGCTAATCAATCTGTGACCAAAGCAAACGGGCAAAAATACCCCTCGAATCAATAGTTTTCGGCGTTCATTGCGAAGAACGAGCGCGGGTGCGCACACACGGGGCAGACTTCGGGCGCGGAGTTGGCAACGACCATATGCCCGCAGTTCAGGCATACCCACACGACCTGTATCCCCTTATCGAAAACCTCGTTCTTTTCGATGTTTGCGGAGAGTTTGACGTACCGCTCTTCGTGCGTCTTTTCTATCGCCGCGACCTTACGGAACAGTTCGGCTATGGACGTGAATCCTTCCGCCTCGGCTTCTTCCGCAAACGTTTTGTACATGTCCGTCCACTCGAAATGCTCGCCGTCGGCGGCGTCTTTGAGATTCGTAAGCGTGTCGGCTATACCGCCGTGCAACAGCTTGAACCATATTTTTGCATGCTCTCGCTCGTTGCTTGCCGTTTCGGCGAATATGCTCGCGATCTGCTCGTACCCGTCTTTTTTAGCCTTGGACGCATAAAAATCGTACTTGTTACGCGCCATGCTCTCGCCGGAAAACGCGGTCATGAGATTTTCTTCGGTTTTTGTGCCTTTCAAATTTTTCATGTTATCGACTCCTTTGTCGGTTTATATTTTCGAATATAGTATATCGCTATTGCGATGATCGAAATTAAATTATTTTACGATTATATTGCGAAATTTGACTAATATTATGCAATTCGCAAATCGGGCATTACATTACCTGCCGTTTCTAGTGTTATTGCTTTGCCACAAGCGGAGCGCATGGGTCTGCGCTCCCTACAAAGGTCGGGACTGTATTTGCTTGAGAATAAAATATAAACATGGTCTTTATCATCAAAACTCATTACCTGCCGCAAAACATTTATGTTGTGTAATTCGTAGGGCAGGCAGACCCTTGCCTGCCATTTCTTTGTTTATTGCTTTTCCACAAGCGGAGCGCTGTTAAAAGTCTCTCTCACACAGCGGTTGATATGCGCCGCATTGCGGAAAAGACAATCTTTCTACATCTACGAATTTAGTTCGGAATAGATAAGTCCCGCCGCGCCGATGATGCCTGCGTCGTTGCCGAGCTGCGCGGTAAGAATATCGAACCGCGGCGTGTCGGCAAAGCCGTAATTTCTGTCCTTGCAATAG
>CAJUQF010000112.1 GCA_910588315.1 uncultured Christensenellaceae bacterium
GCAGTACACATACAGCACCGTTAATATGTTATCACATTGTGTATAATTAGTCAAGTTATTTATCTTCGAAAATCCGCTATATTTTGAACATGTTTATCAAGCAAAGGACGTTCCGGAACGGACGCAAACGTCAAAACATACACGACTTTTGCACCGGCTTTTTTGAGTACGCGACTGCATTCGCTCGCGGTAGAACCGGTTGTCAAAACATCGTCGATAAGAAGTACGTGTTCCGGCGGGATTTGCTTAACCGCAAACGCACCTTTCGGATTTTCCAAACGCATATCGCGATTAAGCTTTGCCTGATTAGGCGTCGATTTTACTTTATCGAGCAAGTCTTCGCACCGTATATCGATCTTTTCGGCTAATTCGCGCGCTATCAACTCGGCCTGATTGTAACCGCGTTTCTTTTTACCAGATTTATGCAAAGGGACATACGTGACGCAGTCGATATCCCAATCGGATACCAGAATAATATCCAGCATATGCTGAACGAACATATGCGCAAGATATGCTGCATTGCCGAACTTCAATCTTCGCACAAGTACCTTCGCGTTTCCGTCATAATTCACCGCCGAGCGCGCTTCGTCGAAATACAAAACGAGTTCGGAACACTCTCCGCAATAATCGCCGATACCGACCTTATGTCTGCCGCAGCGCAAACAGTAATTGTTATTTATTTCGAGCTTGCACTCGTCGCACAGTCCGTATCTAGTCGGAACGATCTCTCTGCCGCATATTGCGCATTTTATATCGCTCGGAAACAGTGTTTCCGTTATTTCACGCAAAACGGACGGTTTCAAAATCAATCGTCTTTGTGCTTTAACGTTTCGCGGGCGATATACAATTCTTCGTTGGTAGGTATGATATAAACCTTGACTTTCGAATCTTTTGTACTGATAAGATATTCGGTATCGCGCGGCGCATTGGCATTAAGCTTTTTATCGAGCTTTATACCCAAAAATTCCATATCCCTACATACGGCTTCCCTTACACATTCTGTATGTTCGCCGATTCCGCCGGTAAACGCCAAACAATCGATACCGCCCATAGCCGCAGCGTATGAACCTACATACTTTTTAACGCGGTACGAAAACATATCGAGCGCAAGAACCGCACGCTTATTACCCTGTTTTGCCGCAGCTTCCAAATCTCTGAAATCCGAGCTTACACCGCTAATTCCAAGCACACCGCAACTTTTATTCAAGTAATCGGTCATCTCGTGAACATTGTAACCTTTCTTGCCCATGAGATATTCCATAACGGCAGCATCGATATCGCCGCTGCGAGTACCCATAATAAGCCCTTCGAGCGGAGTAAGTCCCATCGACGTATCTACGCACTTACCGTACTTGACAGCGCTTATGCTCGCGCCGTTGCCGAGATGGCAGACGACCGTCTTTATCTTATCCGACCCCATAAGCGACGACGCTCTGCCGGAAACATACGCATGGCTCGTCCCGTGGAATCCGTATTTGCGAACTTTATAATCTTTGTAGTCCTCGTACTTTATGCCGTACATGTAAGCGTATTCGGGCATTGTCGAATGGAAAGTAGTATCGAAAACCGCTACCATCGGAGCATTGGGCATAACTTCGCGACAAGCCTTGATGCCCATGATATTAGGCGGCATATGGAGCGGTCCGAGGTCGGTGTTTTCTTCTATAAGCGCGAGCGTTTCCGGCGTAATAAGCACAGAATCTTTGAAATTCTCGCCCGCATGAAGAACTCTGTGTCCGACTGCGGCTATTTCCGACATATCTGTTATAACACCGTATTCCGGATTTACCAGAGCGTCTAACACATATTTTATCGCTTCTTTATGCGTAGGCATTGCCGCAGGCATCTTAACTGCGGTTTTACCTGAGTGGTTCAGTAAAGCCCCGTCGGTGCCGATACGTTCACATACGCCTTTAGCCAAAACATTCTGCGTTTCGGTTTCGATCAACTGATATTTCAATGACGAACTTCCGGCATTGATAACCAAAATTTTCATAAATTACCTCCGTAAACGCAAACGACCGCCGATAATGCTCGGCGGCGTTATGCGTCGCTTTTGTTATTTTTTAAGGAACTCCCGGGCTTTATCGTATTGCTCCGGTTTAAAACTCTCGTGCAGTTCCTTGACTTTTTGCTTTTGTTCTTTTGACAGATTCTTCGGCAACTCTATATCGATAGTGACAAGCAAATCGCCTTTCAGCTGTTTCTTTGGGTTTTCTATGCCCTGTTCTTTGAGCTTAAACGTCATTCCGCTCTGCGCGCCTTCCGGCAATGTAAACGCTATCTTATTGCCCTTAAGCGTCGGTACGAGAACTTTATCGCCCATTAACGCCTGAGTGAAAGCAACGGGAATATCGACCAACAAATCAAGCCCCTTACGTCTGAACATTTTGTGAGGCATGACCGTTATAGTCAAAATAAGATTGCCCGCTTTCGAACCGGTACGCGTACGTTCGCCTTCACCGGGTATAGTCATTATCTGGTTGTGTTCCACACCGGGCGGGAATGTGATACGAAGATTGGAATTTTTTCTCAACGAACCGCGCCCGCCGCAAGAAGTGCAAGGTTCTTTGATGATCCTGCCGCTGCCGCCGCAAACGTTACACGGCTTCATGCTTACTACTCTGCCGAACGGGGTTTCCTGAGCGTAACGAACTTTACCGCTGCCGCCGCAATTCGTACATTTGACAAACTGCGTACCGTTTTTCGCACCGGTTCCGCGGCATGCCGCGCACGGTTCGAAACGATTGACCGTTATCTCTTTTTGCGTGCCGTAAGCCGCTTCTTCGAACGTAAGCGTCACATTAAGACTGATGTCGCCGCCGTTACTGCTTTGACCGCCGTGACGCTCGCCGCCGAACATATTCACAAATTCATCGAAGAAGCTGTTTCCGCGCGCGCTGCCCGGACCGGCATGACCTGCGCCGCCACCGGCGCCTGCCGCACCGCCGCCCGCTTGCATTGCGTCGTATTCGGCACGTTTTTGCGAATCGGATAGCGTTTCGTACGCCTCGTTTATTTCCTTGAATTTATTGGCGGCCGCCTCATCACCCGGATGCAAGTCCGGGTGATACTGGCGGGCAAGCTTTCTGAACGCCGATTTTAATTCTTCGTCGGTTGCGGTTTTGGACACGCCCAACATCTCATAATAATTTTTTGCCATTTTAACTCCGCAATCTCGAAAGTTGAATACGAATTTTTACACGGATATTCGGATTACATATTGCCGTCGTCGACAACTTCGGGATTATCTATTACAACGTCATCCTCGGGCGTCGCGGTAGCACCGTTGCTCTCGTAAAGCTTGGAGAATATACCGTTGGAAAGTTTCTGCAGCGTCTCGACAGCGTCGCGGATCGGCTCGAGTTCGTCCGTTTTGATAACTTCCTTGACATTGCCCATTTCTTTATTGAGTTCGTCCTTATCTTCCGCAGAAATGGTATCGCCGTTTTCGCGAAGGAATTTCTCGATCGAACCCAAAAGCATATCTGCCTGGTTCTTCGCTTCGACGACCTCTTTGCGCTGAGCATCTTCGTCCGCGAACTTCTCCGCGTCCTTGATCGCCTGTTGGATCTGCGCTTCCGTAAGGTTGGTAGATGCCGTAACGGTGACGCGTTGCTCTTTGCCCGTGCCCTTGTCTTTGGCAGATACGTGAACTATACCGTTAGCGTCGATATCGAATGTAACTTCGATTTGAGGAACGCCGCGGGGTGCGGGCGGAATACCGCCGAGCTCGAAACGCGCAAGCGTTTTATTGTGTGCGGCGATCTCGCGTTCGCCTTGCAAAACGTGAATATCGACCGACGGCTGATTATCGGTAGCGGTAGAGAAAACCTGCGACTTCTTTGTGGGGATCGTGGTATTTCTCGGTATAAGTTTGGTGAATATGCCGCCGACGGTTTCGATACCGAGCGAAAGCGGCGTAACGTCCAAAAGCAATACGTCTTTGACTTCGCCCGCAAGAACGCCGCCCTGTATCGCAGCGCCGATAGATACGCATTCGTCGGGGTTGATACCCTTGAACGGTTCTTTTCCGGAAAGCTGACGAACGGCTTCCACAACGGCGGGGATACGCGTCGAACCACCGACCATAATGACTTTGTCGATGTCGTTATTGGTATAGCCTGCATCGTTCATGGCTTTTTTGGTAAGCTCGATCGCACGATCGATAAGCTTTTGAGAAAGCGATTCGAATTTTGCACGCGTGATCTCGTATTCGAGATGCTTGGGACCGGTCGCATCTGCCGTAATGAACGGAAGACTTACCGTCGTCTTTTGAGTACCGGAAAGGTCGATCTTTGCTTTTTCGGCAGCTTCTTTAAGACGCTGCATTGCCATACGATCCTTGCTGAGATCGATGCCCTGATCGTTTTTAAACGACTGGACGAGATAGTCTATAATAACTTGGTCGAAGTCGTCACCGCCGAGACGAGTGTCGCCGGCCGTAGCTATAACTTCGAAAACGCCGTCGCCTATCTCGAGAATGGAAATATCGAACGTACCGCCGCCAAGGTCGAAAATAAATACTTTTTGGCTCGCATTCTGACCTTTATCGAGACCGTACGCAAGAGCTGCCGCCGTAGGCTCGTTGATGATACGAAGAACGTCGAGTCCGGCAATTCTGCCCGCGTCTTTTGTCGCTGAGAGTCATTGAAGTACGCGGGAACGGTAATGACCGCCTGCGTAACCGTTTCTCCGAGATATGCCTCCGCATCCTTTTTAAGTTTAGTAAGGATCATTGCCGAGATCTCTTGCGGCGAATAATCTTTCTTGTCTATATTGACCTTTCTCGACGTACCCATATCGCGTTTGATCGATATGATTGTTCTGTCGGGGTTGGCGACCGCCTGACGTTTTGCGACCTGACCTACAAGCCTTTCGCCGTCTTTTGCAAAACCTACGACGGAAGGAGTCGTACGTCCGCCTTCCGCATTGGGAATAACGACAGGCTCACCGCCTTCGAGAACGGACACACAAGAGTTGGTAGTACCTAAGTCGATACCTATGATTTTGCCCATAATATTTTAATCCTCCAAGATGATTTTTTAATTAATAGAGTTTAGTTGGCAACGCGCACGACACTGTGCCGCAAAATGCGTTCGCCCAATTTATAGCCTTTGTTATAAACTTCGACAACCATGTTGACCTTTGACGGATCCGTAGTTTTCGTCTGCATTACAGCATTGTGAAGATTTGGATCGAACTGCATACCGAGCGCAGGGATTTCCTCTACACCGAAAACAGTAAGAATATCCAATACCTGTCTATAGATCATTTTTACGCCTTCTGCTACTTTTTCGTCGGTTATCGTTTGGATAGCCTGCTTTAAAACGTCGAGTTCCGGTATCAGCTTTTCGAGAACAGCGCAAATACCGTCCTCTTTGAGTTTCTTGTTGTTCTCGTTCATACGCTTGCGGTAGTTGTCGAAATCCGCTTGCATACGGTTGACCAAGTTTGAAAGCTCCTCGGATCGCGCCTTTTCCTTGACTGCGATCGCCTGCGCTATGCTGAGCTGTTGAGAAACTGCCGCCATCTGATTTTGCATGGTTTTGTAGTCTTCCTGCGACAGCTCAACCGTAGGCAATTCACGAGTGCGTTCTCTCGTCTTTTCGTCGTTCATTGTCTCCTCCGATTACACATAATTTTATTCGTCCTCTTCGGTAGCCTTATCGGGCGAATTATATTCTTCCGCATGTTCCCCGGAGCTTTCGCCCGCAGGCAACATTTGTACGGTTTTTGACAGATAATCCAGTACGGATACGACCTTCGAGTAGTCCATGCGAATAGGCCCTATCACTCCGGCATTTCCGACAGTAACACCGCCTATATTATACGCAGCCGTAACTATGGCGCATTCCGGCATTCCGTCGCGAATCTCGTTGTCCTTCCCGATCTTGAAAGATATATTCATATCGTCGGAATTTTGCAGGACGGGAACGAGTTCTTCTTTCGCATCGAGAAACTCGAGCATCGCTTTGGCTTTTTTAAGATTGGAATATTCCGGCTGTTCGAGTATCTTGGCGCTGCCTTCGAGCACTATATCCGAAAACATTTCGTCGTGCGAATAATTTTTCAAGATGCGCAGTATTGTCGTAAAGACTCGCTCATACTCCTTTTTGACCTGCTTTATGATCGGCTTGGGTTTATTGATTTCGCTTATCTTATGCCCGCCAAAAGCATGCGTGGCAAAGTCCGATGCCTGATTGCAGTATTCATCCGTAACCAACC
>CAJUQF010000113.1 GCA_910588315.1 uncultured Christensenellaceae bacterium
TTGTTCGCGGCGCAAAAGTTATTGACGCAGACCGGTGACGCAATAACTGTGCTTGCGTCACATCGCCCCGATCTTTATTTCGAGGATATAGGAGAGTTGTTGTCAAAAGCAAAAGTCGGCGCAGTTTTATCCCCGGCAGAACTTTTGAAGATCAAAACCAATATGGCGGCATTGAGATCGGTTAAATCGTGTGTCGAAAATACCGACGGTGTGGATTCGTTAAAGGATATAGTAGCTTATGCTCGAACTTGCGACGAACTCGAGCATTTGATAAACATAACCGTCGAAAACGAGACCGATATCAAGGACGGCGCCAGCGAAAAACTGTATAACCTGCGACGCGCAATAATGCGTGCAAATGCCAGACTCAAAGAAAAACTCGACGGATTTACTCGTCAAAATGAAATAAGTAAGTATTTGCAAGATAATATTGTCACACTGCGCGGCGGAAGATACCTATTGCCGGTACGCAGTGATTGTCGCGCGCATGTTAAAGGGCTTGTGCATGACGTGTCGTCTACGGGTTCTACAGTGTTTATCGAGCCGTTTGCAGTCGTAGAAGCCAATAATGAAATAATTACGCTTAAGACCGAAGAGCAAAACGAGATAGAACGTATACTTACCGAACTAAGCGCGCACGTAGTTAAATATACAAGCGAGTTGTCTTTAGGTCAGAATATTTTGATTACTTGCGGAGTGATATTTGCCAAAGCCGAGTATGGTAAACGTATAAATGCGTACAGACCCGATTTGAACGAGACCGGGAAAATCGTGCTAAACGGCGCAAGGCATCCGCTTATCGATACGGCTGTCGTCGTTCCGGTTGATATCAAACTCGACGAAAAACGTATTCTATTGATCAGCGGACCGAATACCGGCGGCAAGACCGTTGCGCTTAAAACAGTCGGGTTGTTTGCGCTAATGGCGGCAAGCGGGATATTCATTCCGACCGACGACGGTAGCGAAATAAGCCTTTTCGATAATATTTTCTGCGATATCGGAGATTCACAGAGTATAGCGCAATCGTTAAGTACGTTTTCGGCACACATAAGAAGCCTTTCGACGATCACGCAGAATATGAACGAGCGATCGTTGGTGCTTTTGGACGAAGTCGGCGATGGTACCGATCCCGATGAGGGCGCGGCGCTTGCCGTTGCCGTATTGAAGAAAATATCGACGGCGAATTCGGTCGCCGTTGTCACGACCCACTTTAATGCGGTCAAAGAATTTGCACTCGGTTGCGATAAGATAGAAAATTCGTGTATGCAATTCGACAACGTTAATTTTAAACCTACGTATAAACTATTACAAGGCGTATCCGGATCCAGTTACGCTCTGGAAATCGCAGAGCGGCTCGGACTCGGCAAAGACATTATCGACGATGCAAAATCGGCATTGAGTGTAGAAAAGACGACATTCGATCGAATTATGCGTCAAGCCGAAAAATTACGCAACGATGCTATGACCGAGAAAGAATTGTGTGAACGTTACCGCGCGGAAGCTCAAGATAATGCGTTGAAAACGGAGAAGATAAAGTTTGAATATGAGAGCAAACTTAAAAGTATAAACGAGAATGCGCGCAGCATAATAAAACAACGTGCCGACGAATATTCCGAGCGAGCGGAATCCATTATCGATGAAATCAAGCAAGAGCTTAAAAATGCAAACGAACAGGCGTTGTTCAATGCGAGAAAGTATGCAAAACGCATTAGCGACGGTGTCCCGGCGGACGAAGTAAAGCCGGAAATTTCGGATCTCCCGGCAACGTCCGATAGCCTTAAGCCGGGCATAACGGTGTTTGTTTCCGGACTTAATAGGGAAGGCGTAATCGCGACGGCACCGCGCGGTAACAAGGTCGTTGTTGCTATAGGTTCAGTAAAAACAGAGATGCCGGTAAATTCTTTATCGATCGTAAGAGAAAAACGCGAACACAAAATTCGCCCCGAAACGCGTAAAAGAGAGCCCGAATCGAGAGAGATAATGTTGCTCGGAAAAACGGTAGACGAAGCGGTCGCCGCCTTGGATTTGATACTTGACGATATAGCGCCAAAAAGCACTTTGCGTATCGTTCACGGCAAAGGTACGGGTGCGCTCGGAAAAGGTATACAAGCGTATCTTAAAAGGCAGTCGTGCGTTAAATCTTTTCGGTACGGCAGATACGGCGAAGGCGATACCGGTGTGACTATCGTCGAAATAAAGTGATCAATAGTGCGGGAATTTTTCCATACCGTCGATTTCGGCATAATCGTATGCAAGATAATATATTTCGTTCGGATCGACGGTACAGTTCGTTTTTAAATCTTTGGATATCACGAAAACAATATAGTTGGTATTTCTCATATCGAGCGCTTTTATTTCCGGGTAATTTTCGCCGAGAACGGTTTTGGCATATTCTTCGAATTTGCTTTCAATAGGGAAGTACGCATTGTCGACCGTGGTGTAAAACGATCTGTTATTGCGGCGAATACTTGTGATTATTTCGTTTGCGGAGTTCGGAGTGATATTGTCATTAAGCAGAACATTAAGAATTACGCAGTCGCATATCAATTTGCTTGACAGATAGTGCATGCTGCGAAAATGTTTGCTTACGAAAACAGCCGCATGGGTGCGAAATGAGCTTTTAATAGATGCGTCTGCGAGTTTTAACAGTGTTTTCTCAGAAATAATCGTTTTCATACTTTAACAAGCGAATAGTTATAATAATCACCGTTGACGAAACACAAGGTATTGAACAATGCCGTTGCGTTTTCGTCGATTTTAAGTACAGATTTTACTTCCGTATCGTTGTCGGCATACTGCCTAATGTCACGGTTGTTTGTTTTAACGCAATCGGGCAGTAGCGCAAAATCGAAATTTTTTCGGCATGCAAGAAGCCTGGTACAAAATCTTTTGTTCATCGTTTGTTTATCTATATCGAGCAAAAGATCCAAAAACAAACGCGACATGCGCTTTTTTCCATAGCGCTTTGTCGTTAGAGCGCACATATAATCGTCGAAATTACTAAATCCGGATATGTTTTTCAAAAGAAATTCCATGCCTTCGGAACAGTCGCGTAACCGAGCCAAATCACTTGCATGACTTTTTTTCAATGCGTATACTATCATGCCGTAAAACATACTCAAATCTGCGGCATGACGTATTCTGAAATCCTTTATTTCGTCGAATTTATACGGTATAAAAGGTTTGACTTTATCAAGTTCGGAAGCTCTTATAGCCGTTGCGGAAATGTGACGGTTATCCGTTGTGCGGTCGTTGTATTCCGCACCGGATCGCTTTATTATGATAGGTTCGATATTTGCGGCGAGTTTATCCAATGCCGTTATATATTCTATGGCGAGAATGCTGTTGGGGTCGGAGAACACTCGGTCTATAGAATCGGCGTCGGGGTGATATTGCGTATATATATGACCGAGCGCCGCCGCGCAAGCCGCATTATAACTTTTACCGGTATCGAGTTCGCTGTGAAGCGTTTTAGAAAACAATTCGGCACGTTTGATTTTAAGATCTGCTATCTTGAGTACCGTGTCGCTTTTTGCGACCGTACTCATCGCTATGTGCGTAATGTTTTTTATACCTGAGATGATCTTCATTGCGCCTTCGGCGAAAAACTGTGCGGATGCGGTCGCGTATACGGCAGGCAATTCTATTACGGCATCGGCTCCGCCGAGAACGGCGCACTCGGAACGTAATGCTTTATCGCAAAATGCCGGCGATGCGGACTGTACGAAAGACCCGCTCATAATGCAAAATATATTTTGAACACCGAAATCGCGCACGCGATCGAGCTGGTATTCGTGCCCTGTATGAAACGGATTATATTCGCAAACGATAGCGCAATTTTTAATCATAATTACTTTACTTTATACAATAACAAGTGTATAATTGTAATTGTACCACAACATATTTAATTTGTAAACATCTTCGGAGGATCAAAATGAACGATTTATTGACATCTGTACGCGAAAAAGCCAAGAGCCTGAAAAAGACTATAGTTTTGGCGGAAGGCGAAGAGCCGCGCATAATAACGGCGGCGGCAAAAGTACAGGCTGAAGGAATAGCCAAGATAATTCTTCTCGGCGATCCGAAAGTTATTGCCGAAAAATGTCCGGCGGTCGATCTTAAAGGTATAAAAGTCATCGACATAAATTCGGTGGATATCGAGCCGTATGCACAGTTGTTGTGCGAACTTCGCAAGGCGAAGGGCATGGATATGGAGTCGGCACGAAAATTCGTCAAAAACCCGCTGTATTTCGGTGTTATCATGGTTAAACGCGGTGAAGCGGACGGTATGGTTGCGGGATCCGTGAATGCAACAGGCGACGTATTGCGCCCCGCACTCCAAATAATTAAGACCGCACCCGGTATCAAAACCGTCAGTTCGTGCTTTATTATGTGTCTCGATAAGAATTCCAAGTACGGCGAAAACGGTGTTATGGTTTTCGGTGACTGCGCAGTCAATCCCAATCCCGATTCTCAACAGCTTGCCGATATAGCAATAGCATCGGCAGATACGGCTGCTGCTATTGCCGGTATTACGCCCCGCGTTGCGCTCTTGTCGTTCTCGACCAAGGGCTCTGCCAGACATGAGCTTGTCGACAAGGTAACGACTGCACTTACACTCGTGAAAGCCGCACGTCCGGAATTGCAGATCGACGGCGAACTTCAAGCCGATGCGGCGTTGGTCCCTACGGTTGCCGATCTAAAAGCCCCGGGCAGCACAGTCGCAGGGAAAGCGAACGTGTTGATCTTCCCTGATCTTCAAGCGGGCAATATAGGATATAAGCTTGTACAAAGGCTTGCCGGAGCAGAAGCTATCGGACCGATTTGTCAGGGCTTTAATATGCCTGTCAACGATTTGTCTCGCGGATGCAGCAGCGAAGACGTGGTAAACGTAGTCGCTATGACGGCATTGCAAAGTACGATCGGCAAATAAATATTTTATGAAATTCAAAAAGTTTACCGTTCGTTGTACTTCTGAAACTTCCGATACGGTTGCTTATGCTTTGCATGAAGCGGGAAGTATGGGCGAAGTTTTCGACGATTATAACAGTATTAGTCGTGTGCTTGAAGAGAAACGTTGGGATTATGCCGACGCAAGTCTTTTCGAGCGCACGAACGATTGTTTTGTAAGCGGATTTTTTACTACCGAAATCGATGACGGCACTGTATGCGATAAAATAAACGCGTTAAAATCACTCGACTTTGCGGATTTTTCTTTGATTTCTGTGCAGGTCGAAGTTATTGATTCGGTTGAATGGGAAAACGAGTGGAAGAAGTATTACAAGCCTTTTAACATCGGCAAAATAGTCGTTGTGCCGGAATGGCTTGAGTACAATTGCGTCGGTGACGATATACCGATCAAACTCAACCCGGGATTGGCATTCGGGACGGGAATGCACGAGACCACTTCGATGTGCATCGATCTTATGCAAAAGATACAGATCAAGGGCAAGCGTGTGCTTGATTTCGGTTGCGGCAGCGGGATACTCGGCGTATGTGCAACGGCGCTCGGTGCAAGTTCGGTGGTGTTTGCGGATACCGATGAGCAGGCGATTTCCGCGACAATGTATAATTGCCGGATCAACGGTATAGGCGATCCCGAGGTTTTCTGTCGAGACGTGCGGGAAATGGTCGAGGCTGCCGATATAATCGTAGCCAATATTACGGCGGATATATTGACTGCCGTAAGTCCGATAATAAAATCGTCGTTGAATAACGGCGGTTATGCGATCATCAGCGGGATCATTTCCGCAAAAAAAGACGAAGTCCGAGATGTGTATCTAAAAGACTTTAAATTGATAGATTCACTACAGAAAAACGAATGGAGCGCATATTTATTTAAACTATGAGATTCTATTTACCGCAAATGACAAACAATAACGATATAGAATTATCCGGTGATGCACATACGCATGCGGCGTATGCTTTACGTATACGTACCGGCGACTATATCAATGTTTTCGACGGTCGTGGTATGGAATATGCCTGCCGTGTTAAAGATATAAAAAAGGACCGAACAATACTCGAGGTATTGGACAAGACCGAAAATGCAGGCGAGGCCGGTATCGATGTGACGCTATAC
>CAJUQF010000114.1 GCA_910588315.1 uncultured Christensenellaceae bacterium
GTGTCAAGTAGTGCCGTATAATTTTTAACACTACTATTATAACACATATTTTTCGGTTTGTTCCTATCAT
This sequence comes from uncultured Christensenellaceae bacterium, assembly GCA_910588315.1. Taxonomy (GTDB): domain Bacteria; phylum Bacillota; class Clostridia; order Christensenellales; family Pumilibacteraceae; genus Anaerocaecibacter. The sequence continues at coordinate 71 of CAJUQF010000114.1, forward strand.
TTTTTGATAGTAGCGAACTTTTTTTGCGTGTTTATCTCAGTAGGCCATAAATATGAGCCCAATCGCGGGCACATTCGAGCCACCTATCACGGGCGCGCCAAAATGTCGGCTCGGACGTTATTCCGATGCCGTAAATCTCGTCGGGCTTTTTGCGGTCGATATACAACGCGCGCATCATATCATACTCGGGCTTAAAGCGAAACGCGGTAAATGTATTGCGCACGATCTCACTCCACCCCTGCTCATTGTCGAGTTCGTACAGTTTCATACCCTTGCGTTCCGTAGGATTGCTTGGCTCGGAAGCACCGCCGATTGCGCTATAGTTTGCCGTCAATCCGCTTTCGATAATTTCGCTCGCGCGCTCATCGTACAATGCCTTGTCGGCGGCGTAGTTATAAAAATGCCATTCGATTTGTTTACGCAATCTTTTTGTCAGCATATTCTACCTCCCGTCATGTTTTTCTTCCAATCGATCGGCGCGCGCTCGATGTACACGAGCTTGCCGTCGATTACCCACCGCTCGTTAGTTTCATACGACACAATCTTGGCGCCGAGCTTTTCGAGACGCGTTTGCGGCGTTTCATGCCCAATACAAATGTCTTTACTCGTAATATGTATTTCGTTCATTTTAACTCCTCCGTGAATTCACGCAAACGATTATAGATTGCCTCTTGCCCGTAATCATCAGCGTAAATCGGTTTTTCCAAGGCGCGAGCCAAGCCAGCTATTTCGGCGAGCTCGCCCGCCAAGTCCCACAGTCCGCCCGCGCCCTTTTCGTCGTATTCGGCGGGAATATCGTATTGGACTTTGATCATTTTTCACACCCCAAACTGTTTGATAATATCTCTTTTATCCGAACGCGTCATCATTCGGAAATCGTCACCATTTAGCTTAAATATTCGCGTTGCCATTTCATAAATACGCTCGACTATTGCTTTGCCGAGATTTAATACGCTCGTTAATTCAGCAAGCGAATAATTCGACGAGAATATTATAGGCTTTTGCGCATTATATCTCGCATTTATTACCTCATATAACTTTTCTTCCGCCCATTTCGACGATGCTGCATTGTGCTCACGTCCGATAAACTCTTTACCCAAATCGTCTATAAATGCAAAATCGTATGTTTGCAAACGATTTATGATTTCGCATTCTCCCATACCTTGTCCATTATAGCTGCCACGTATTTCATTCAAAATCGTAGCGAGATTGGTATAAATGCACTGATATCCGCACCACAAAAGCTCGTTGCAAACGCACGCCGTCAAAAAGGTTTTGCCCGACGAATTTGCGCCGAATATGTAAAGACCAACATTACTTTCGTACATTTCTTTTGCATGAGTGACGTAATTTCGACATTTATCGTACACGGCACGGTTGTTATCAGTTATGCTTGCATCGGCAAATCGAACATTCTTATATCGATTTCCGATCATAGATAATCGACTGCGATTATTAAATTCATCGATAACTTTTTTGCGACGTTCCTCTTCCAGTTCGCGTTCATTAGCCTCGCTCTGACATTTACAAACACATCGTGCTATACGTTTTTTATCTTCGCTTACATATACACGCGATGATTTGCAGTTCTTGCAATGCGGTAATCCATCTTCGCCTAAATACTCGTCGTCGCGAAGCTGAAGTGCACCGTATGCGTATTCATTGTTCATTTTGTTGAGAACCTCTTGTATGTTGAGCATATTACTCCTCCCTCATATATTTTTCAAGATCTTTTTGCGTATATTGGGACGCCTTTGCAACAGCAATCGGCTTATTTCTATCCGTATTTCGCTGTTCCCATGTACGAACGCTTGCTTTCCAATCTTTCATCGGTTGATTCCCGACTCGCCACCCTTTACTCTCATAGAAATCGTAAAATGATTGCGGATTGATATTGTTGTTGCGCTCTTGACAGTACGCGCTTATTTCTTCAAGCGTCGGTCGTACAAATCGAGTTAAAGGAGCGGCGATGCTTTGCGGCGCTATCGTCTCTACTCTCTCCTTACCTATACTATCCTTACCTATACTATCCTTACCTATACTGGGTATACCGTAATTCGGTATACCGTCGGTATACCGTTCGGCAACCAACGCATACGCGCCGTTTTCCTCTATGATTATTTGATTGCGTTCCTCTGTGTATTTTGTTGGTTGAAAGCGATCACTACGCAAATAATTGTTGATACGCCAATGCTTTATCAAACAAACCCCACTCGGAAATGCTATGATAAAATGCCGTACAAGCAGTATATTCATATCGTCCGTTGAAGCTCCTATAAGTTTTGCAAGGCTTTTCGGACTGTTGACAAATCCCTCGTCATCGGCGTACATACCGAGCGCGAAATATAGACATCGCGCCGAAAGCGGCATATCAAGAAATGCGTCGCTCGCTATTATCGTTTTGGCAAACATTCTGCGTTCAGCCATAATTACCTCCTTTTGCGATTATTCGCGTCAATTTGCGGGCGTACCGTCTCAAATATTCCTTGTAGCTCTAAATCCAGATTAGGCTCTATATCGTCAAGTGCATAATCAACAATTGCTTTATACATTTTGATTCGTAACTCCCGCGGCAACTTTTGTACCGCATTTTGATATGATTTGCAAAATATAAAGGAATTCCTTTTCATAATTGCCCCCCGTTGCGATAAAGCGTATCAAATGCCTTATTTGCCGTAGCTTCCAAGCTGTCGAGCTTGTAATCTTGCATATCTAACATCGAAAGCATTCTGTTTACATGCGTATAGCTCGCGTTATCGCTATCTAAACGCGTTTCGTCGAAATTATTCAATATGATCCTTATACATTCCGAAAAAGATTTTAATTGCGCAATTTCGATGAGCACATCGTTAAATTCGCTCCAAGCCGCTCTGTGTTGACAATTAGCATTGCCGTTAATGGTTTCCTGTAATGTCATAATAAACCTCCAATTAGTTGACATTTTGTTAAAAAAATGGTAGGCTATTTAGTAGGTATCAATAGCCTTGTGTTAGCTGTACTTACTTATTGATTAGACCGTATCAATTTCGAGCTTTGCTTGGGAGAGCCGTACTCGCTTGATACGGTCTTTTCTTTTGGCAAGGTTCTTATGTAATGCGGTCAAATCTTCCGCGCTTGCCTTGACGCCATTTATCAAGATTTTCATTAGTCACCTCCTTTCGGTTGCGGCGTTACCTACGTTTCCGCGACCTTGATTGTAAGTATATTATACAACATTGTATATATTTTGTCAAGCGATTTATATACAATTTTGAAAATATTTTAATCAATTTTGTATATTTATTTGACATATCAATGTCTATTGTGATATACTAATTAAAAACGGAGATAACTCACAATGGCGACAACAGAAGCACAGAAAAAAGCAATAAAAGAATATCGCAAAAGACGCGGCGGAGTGCAAGGACTTCAAAAAAGTATTACTGCAACCGTTTCACCGTCTGAAGCAGAGCGCATAAAATCAGCATTTGACTCAGCGGGACTATCTAACGCCGATGTTCTCAAACGCGCAGCGACACGAATAGAACAAGGTGACGACTTACGACGAGATTACGACGCGGCAAGTAAAACTCTTATCGATCCCCGACGGGACTAAAATCTAAAACGGTAAGTCGTCGTTATCTACGGGGTGCAGATCGGACGGCACGTTGTCTTGCGCTTGTCGCGCGCCGTCGGTTTTCGGCGTCAAGAACTCGACCTCGTCCGCAACCACGTCGAAAGACGTGCGCTTAATGCCGTCACGGTCTTCGTACTGTCTGCGCTGCACCGAGCCGTTTATACCGACCTTGCTACCTTTGTAGAGATATTTCGCGCAACGATCCGCAAGCTGACGCCAGCAAATGACGTCGAAATAGTCCGCTACGCGCTCGCCGCTGCTGTTGGCGAACGGGCGGTTGACAGCTATCGTGAAGCGGGTAAAATTAACACCGCTTTGCGTTGTACTGTTTTCGGGATCTTTGGTCAAATTGCCTATAAGCATAATTTTGTTCATATTGCCGCTCCTTGTTTTGTTAAAAATTCGTTTAACGGTTCGTTCCGTTTGAGTATTTCTTTTGCGCGCTTGGCATTCTCGTTCGCAGCGTGTATCGCTTCCGTGAGATCTCCGAACGTTGTCGCTATTCTGTAGCCTTTGCCGTCGGATAAAGCTATTACCGGACGCGTCTTTGCGATTTCGCTTATAACTCGCCTTGCCGCTCTGTCGCTGCAACCGAGCTTATATCGCAGCTCCATGCGGCTCATTGTGCGTTGTTCCAATATTCGGATAATTTCGTCGTATTGTTCCATATCTCATTCTCCAATAGCCCAAAGGCTCTTTATTTTGTCGAGTTCCTCGGGAGTCTTGGTCTCTATCCCGAGCTGTTTTGCTTCGTTTACCGCGCCGTCTATGAGCCTCGTCATTTCAACGGTATCAAGCGCGTGCGTCGGCTTGTAAATAGCATACTGCGCACATTTTACGCCTTTCGGCGATGTAAAATCGTTGAGCCATTTGTAGTATGTTATATCCGCACTTTCGGGTGCCACTGTTCGCGGCAAGGCTATTACCGCAGCTTGAGTGCCGTAATCTGTTACGAGTGATCGTTTGATTATCGTCTCGCTCGCGCTAAGCGCTTTTGCAATCTTTCCGACAAGCACATGAAAGTATGCATTGGCGTTCAAACTTCGTTTTTCTTTGTGCCACGAGAATTGCGCTGTGAGGCGCTTGTTGGGGTCTATTTGCCCAGCATGCACTTTATCGAGTATTTGCTCGACCGACCGCCGTTCGCGGCTCGTAGCCCGTAAAGCCATTACGAGGGAACCGTCGCGATCGGTCAAGCAGTTTTCGATCGTGCATTCAATTATTCCGAGTTCACTTGACACCTTGCTTTTCCTCTTTTATCTTGTTTTGCAGCCGGTCGTACAATTCTCCGAATTGACCGTTAGATAAGTCCTCGAAACTCTTTGCTTTGTAACATTTCTGCGCCACGATGTTCGCTTCCTCGAGCGTATGCGCCGTGCCCTGCATAAGGTATTCGAGCTGCAGTTGACGTTGCGACTTGACCTGTCGAACTTCTTGTTGCGGCTTCGGATCGTTGTTGTAAGCGCGCCGTACGGGTTTTGCGGCAGCGCTATTGCGAGTAGACGGCTGCGGCGTTTCGCTGTCGGGATCGACCATTTCCTCGGTCGGTATGCAAAAGACCTGAAAACACGCATATTTGAACGCTACGCTCATTGCCTTATTACTCGACTTGTCCGCGCTGTCCATGCCCTCGCCGATAACCGTTGCCGATACAAACGACCCGTCATCGGCGTAAAACGTGAATTTAACCTTGAGTATACTGTACAGCAGTTGTCCGCCGTTCTTTGTCGTGCGCTCCTCGCGCGTCTGTTCCAAGACCTCGGGAACGACGAATATGTTGTTATGTACGAATGCGGGTTGCAACGCGTTCATAACATCGTCGACGCCTCGGTACATAAAGCCTTGCTGCTGATTCTTCTTATCCTTGCCGATTGCGCCAACCTCGGTCATTACGCCGCGCATTGCTTGATAAATGTTCATTCTCACCACCTACTTGATCTGAATGTTTTGCGTTTCCGCAACGTGTGCACCAGGCACAGTCAAGCCCGCCTTTATGGCATTCTTGATTTTTGTTTTATCGGGCGTTTTGGTGACTTTGGTTACTATGTATTCGTCGGGAAGCTCGTCCTCGTCGTCTATTACCGTAGATTCGCTCCTGCGGAACGAGACGACCGCGTGAACGCCGTCTATACGCTCTATCCCGCAATGCTTGAGTAC
>CAJUQF010000115.1 GCA_910588315.1 uncultured Christensenellaceae bacterium
GACGTGAGCTTGTTGTTGAGTCCTTCGTTGACGAGCGACTCGAGCGATTTGCCGAACATGTTCGTCTGCCAAATGCCTTTGGGATTCTGTTCGAACTCGCTGAGCAGGTAATTTACAAGATCCTCGCTCTGCTGCTCGGTGCCGACCACGGGACAAACCTCGGTCTCGATATCGACGCGCATTATATGCAGGCTGGGCGCGGAGGCTTTGAGCTTTACCCCGAATCGCGAACCCTGCTTGAATATCTGCGGCTCGTCGAGCGTCATCTCGTCGGGCGTAGGCGTTACCACGCCGTAACCGGTCTCCGCTACCTGAGAAAGCGCCGCGCTGAGCTTATCGAACGAACGCTTGGCTTTTACGAGATCGCCGAGCGACGCCATGAGATCGAATTCGTCTTTGATATCCACGCCGCACTCTTCCTTGAGCGCGCGATAGAAAAGACCGGGCTTTTCCTTGACGGTATATATCGCTCTGCCCTTATCGAGTTCGATACTTTTAAGCTCGATGGTATCGAAAAATTCCGATTCGAGCTGAACTTCGCCCGTCGTGCAGTCGCGCATTTTGTGTTTTTCGCCGGCTACGGCAAGCGATTTTTCCATAAGGTCGGCGACAATGGGATTGGCGCTGTCGAGCGCGCGTATCCAATTGGCGGTCTCGACATACACGTCGCGTAGCGGGAACTCGTAAAGAACGCTCTCGAACATCTTGATGACATCCGCTTTGGAAAGATTGGCAACGTTGAGCGGCATGACCGCAGTGCCGTATTTTTCCGTCAAACCTTTGGCGAGCTTTTTGGTCTCTTGCGAATTGGGTACGGACGAGTTAAGAATTATAACGAACGGTTTGCCCAATTCTTTAAGCTCCGCTACCGTGCGTTCTTCCGCCGCCACATACGCGTCGCGCGGCAGTTCGGTCTTGATAGACCCGTCGCTCGTCATGACGACACCGATAGTCGAATGATCGGCTATCACCTTGCGCGTGCCTATCTCGGCGGCGCGCTCGAACGGCATGGGATTGTCGCTCCACGGCGTTTTTACCATGCGGCTTTCTTCGCCGTCCATATGCCCCGTAGCGCCGTTGACGAGATACCCGACACAGTCAACGAGCCGGACCGATATCGTCGCGGTATCGGACAAAGCCACCGAAACGGCTTCCGCCGGCACAAACTTGGGCTGCGTGGTCATGATCGCCTTACCCTCCGCGCTCTGCGGCAGTTCGTCGCGCATGCGTTCAAGTTCATACCCCGTCGCCGACGGAATGACAAACGCGTTCATGAAATTGGTGATGAACGTCGACTTGCCCGAACGAACGGGACCGACTACGCCGATGTATATATCGCCGCCCGTCCGCTCTTTAATATCGTTATAAACATCGTACTCTTCCATACTACCTCCACGGATTCGGTTATGTTACTTACTTATATGTCGCGGCATAACCGATTATTCCGCAACCGTTACGCTTTAATGTATGAACATAAATCGCATAAAAGAACTTGCGACGAAAAAATTTTGACGTGTATTTGTATGGCAATCTGACCATTGACCGCAGTTTATTTGATTATTGCTATGCCACATGCGGAGCGCATGGGTCTGCGCTCCCTACGAAGATCGTTTTTGTATTAGCGTTACGGTAAAACAGAGACTTCGTTCGATGACAAAAACGCAATTTCATTTACCAACCGTAACGAAATTTCATTGTGCGATTCGTAGGGAACGATGTCTCGGCGTTCCGTTTGTTACCGTAAAGCATTTTTGTTGTGTAATTCGTAGGGCAGGCAGACCCTTGCCTGCCGTTTCTCGGATTATTGCTTTACCACAAGCGGAGCGCATGGGTCTGCGCCCCTACTAACATCGAATCTGTAATAGCGTTACGATAAAATTTTTATCGATCAATTTGTGGGTTTGACAATTCGATCGGAACGTCAAGGTGCGTATGCCATATCTTTATTTATAGCAAAAAAGCCCTGCGACAATAATCGCAAGGCTTGAAAACACTGTGTAAAACGTTACACGCTATTTTATTTATTGCCTTTTACAGCATGTTATTTTGTCTGTCCATTGGGAATATCGACATCAGGCAATTCGATATTCGTTTTACCGTAATCGTAAAACTCGTATACTTGCGTCATAGTTTCGCCTTCAAAAGAAACCGTCATTTTAAAATACGCCAGATTGTTATTCTCGAATCCGAATACAACCTCATCGATCATAAATACGTCGCCGCTTTCTTCGAATTTGATGTCGTAAGCCCTGTATAGATTCGAGATTTTATCGTATTGGAATTGCGAATATTCAAACATTGACCACATGGAAGATATAGAGCGAATAGCGCTATCAAGTTCATTCTCACTCGACTCACCGATGCTCCATTCGTTGTTGTCGCTATTCTTATACAAAGAATAATACGATCCGTCTATATATGCGCATATGCGTTCGTATGGTCCGGTCTGCGTACCGGTGTAATTGAGTTGATATGTCCGCTTATTATCGAGGTCGATCATCGTAACGGGACGCTGCTCGGATTCGCCGCTATATGATGTTATAGTCACATTGCGAAACGCATCATCAGACAGCGCTCTATTCCATTCCTCTTGCGTGATCGCATTCGGGTCGTTCTGATCGATGTCTCCGCCGCCAGGCAGTTCGACTTCGGGCAATTCGATGTGCGTTTTACCGTAATCGTAAAACTCATAAATCTGAGTTTCGGTTTCGCCTTCGATATTTGCCGTCGCACTGAAATATACCAAATTTTTTTGTTCGAATCGTACTTCGACGTGCGGCACTTCGAATACTTCACCCCTTTCCTCAATGGAAAGATTTGTGGCAATATACGCTTGTCCGGCGCTATCAAACTTGAATTGCGAATATTCGAACACCATAAAAAAGCTGCACATACTTGTTATGCCTTGTTCGCAACGATCTTGTTCCGTCCGGTAAACGTTCCACTCTTCGTTATCGGTACGATGATACTCATAGTATTCGTCGCCTATAGCGGCGCTTATCATTTCAAAAACACTGGTCTCTCCGCTTTCCACCAATTGGCTGTATCCTTTAATATAAGCGCGATTGTTGGCAATATCGTACTTACTTTCCGCCTCGTAATTTCTATTATCGGGACTGTAAGCGCGGACGCTGACGTTATAAAATGCTTCGGGAGAGAAAGCAATATTCCATTCCGACTGCGATACTGTACTGCCGCCCGGTACGGGCGTGGGCTTGTCTTCACCGTCACCGCCGAAATCGCCGTCGTTGATCCGCGGTAAATTGACGCTAGTCTTATTTAGGTCGTAGAACTGATAAGTCGCGGTCATGTTGCCGTCGGCAGTCATTGACATGTTTATAACACTGACTTGACCGGCTACGATTTTTACCGATAAGCTATTGCAATCCAGTTCACTCAAAACATTGCTGCCGGTGTTAGCCACATACGCATTGGCAGTCGAGTTATATGTAAAGCTGTTATACGACGCCGATACGGAGGCCAATACATCGCTACAGCCATCAAGTTCGGGGATCTCTTCCGTTTCGTCGCGCTCCCACACCCTATATTGAGTATTAAAAGAATATTTATACGCCGTGTCGTCTTCGTATGTATAATAATGTTCTTCACTTCTGCCGGGTACTTTCATTAATTCATAAACTTTGTCGCCGTCGAATTTCATAATGGTATATCCGGATTGTCCGAGATATGTCTGCGAAAGTTTGAACGACATGCTCTGATACTTTCCGAATCCGAACGCATTGTTCCATTGTTCGGCGGTGACCTGCTCGGTTTTGACAGAATCGGGATTGGGCGAAGTATCTAACGGTAACGTAGGCTCGTCGTTACCGCATGCCGCAAGAGACAGCGCAAACGCGCATGACAAACCCAATGCCGCAATCTTTTTAAACTTTTTCACGTTTTTTCTCCTTGATTTTTATTTTCAATCTGATAAAAGTTTACCCCCCCCCCGTGCAAAAGTCAAGTGTTTAACATATAATCGACACAATTCGTTTACGTAAATACAAACCGCCATCGATCGATACTTTGTATTGCCGATTGCGCAATCGCCGGTATTTTTCGATAAATATTCTATCGATCGAACGACGGTGTTTCGATATATTTTTCACTGAATTCCGGAAAACTTGTTGACATATCAACAATCGTTATGATATATTCTTTTGTGGATCGATACGTTTGAACGGAGCGATCCAACATATTTCAAAACCATATTCGGAGACTGTCATGATACAAAACAGAAACGTACAGATTTTATTCAAGGCGATTTACTGCACGCTCGGCATTGTAGGCATATTTGCCGGCTGGGGTATATTCGACAAAACGTTCAACGTGAATTTTTACGTATACTACACTAATTTAAGCAATTATATTTGCATCGGATTTATGATAGCGTCGCTCGTTTTCACGATGAAAAGCGCCAATAGAAAGGAAGACGGACCTTGTACGCTCTGCCCCGCTTTCAAGTTCATGAGCATGATAATGATTACGGTCACTTTCTTGGTTTACAATACCCTGCTTGCAAAAGAACATACCGCGCTCGAATATTTTACGTCGCTCAACAACCTTATCATGCACGTTATACTTCCCGTAATGTTCATATTGGATTGGGTATTGTTTTACGAACACGGCAAAACAAAATGGAGTTACCCTTTGCTTTCGGTCATAATGCCACTAGTCTATGTGATATTTGTGCTTATCCGCGGTGCGATCATCGATCATGCAACGACCGAAGTCGTATACCCGTACTTTTTCCTGAACGTGGACGATCTGGGCTGGGGCGGATTCTTTATGTGGCTGAGCATACTTGTCGTTTTGTTCGTCGCACTCGGATATTTGATATATCTATTCGATCATATAAAAGAAGTAAAAGAATTTATAAAAAGCAAAAAGAAAAATAACGCGGCATAAAAACATGTAAACAAATAATCGGCAAGACGGATTTTCTTGCCGATTATTTGTTTGTATTATTTTATTAAACCGTTTAACTATATCTGCCGTTATGCGTTTTCCGCGTCTTGTTCTGCGATATAAGCGTCGACGTCGGTTTTTACGTTGTTGGGAACCGTGATCGTGGTCTTGTTGATATCCTTAACGATTATCTCGGACGCTTTTATCGAATTTTCTTTCATTACTATTCTGATTCCGTTGCCCTCCAAGAACTGCAAAGATAAGTTCATCATTCCCAACTGGCTCGTTTCGTACATACCGGTTTTGCTGTTGTATTTGAACAAAGCCTTGACAGCGGGCTGCGAATATGCTTGGAACATATCGGTGATATGATTATACGATTCCATTTTGTTTATCATATCGGCCTTGGTCAACGAGCTTATATATGCACTTTCATAGCTATACGAATTATCCCATCTGTAATATGCTTGATTGTATTTAAAGCAATACTCCATATTGTTCTCGGTTACGAAATCCTGAGCATCGGTTTTATAGTGTTCATATTCGTCCGAATCGCTGTACAGTTCGTTTTGCATGTCGATCTTAATGGTATTGACACGCATGCTCCACTCGCCGTATTCTTCGACTTGGTCTTTACCGTATGTATTATAATCTTTGCGCACGATCGTATAATTGTTATACTTTTCTGCGTCAAAGTTTAATACAGACGACCATTGCGAGTCCGATATGCCGCCTCCGGCGCCGTTTTCGTCGTCACCGCAAGCGACAAGTCCCATTGTCGCCATGGAAAATGCCGTGACGGTAGCAAGTCCGAGTGCAACGATCTTGGAATGTTTTTTCATGTTTTTATTCTCCTATGATAAAGTATATATATTAAAAGTATACCCC
>CAJUQF010000116.1 GCA_910588315.1 uncultured Christensenellaceae bacterium
GTCAAGGCAGACAATATAATTTCGGACGGAGAGATCGTATTGGGTGGGATTAGATTTATTATAAAGTCAAACAGTGATGCATACGATATCGAAATACCCGAAATTAACTGTGTATATACGCACATGATGGGACATGATTGTCATTCCATCGTTGCCGGAAAAGAACATGCCGACAGCATTATATCGCAGTTGGAACATTATATGCAAAAAGGTTTCGATTTGATTTTGACGTCACACTACACTCCCGAAGATTTGAAAGATGTCCAAACCAAAATCGCTTATCTCAAAACGCTCGAATCGCTTTCGTCGGACTGTAAGACTGCGGAAGAAATGAAAGAGAAAATGTTAGCGAAATTTCCCGATTACAGCGGACTGAATTATCTGGATATGACAGTCGGGATGTTATTTCCGAAAAAATAACGGCGTAGAACGTGGCAAAGGCGCGTGGCGATATCTCGTGCCTTTGCTACTCGTTATGATTGCCGTATCACGGTGATGTTACCATGGATAGACAAACTGAGTTATTGAATAGGCTTATCGAAATGCTTTGTGCCGAACGCGGCGAAATGGCATCGAGTATGCTGCAGCCCGCAAGAAAATTCGATTATTTTCGAGCGCTTGTCAATATTCGTGCACCCAAACCGATCTGCAAAGAATTTTTATCGATGCAGGATGAATTTTTGCAAAATGAGTTGTCGAATAAGCTTATTACCGACATAAATGAGATGTCGCCAGTTAAAAATGATTTATATCTTTGGCAAGGCGATATAACGACTTTGAAGTGCGACGGGATAGTCAATGCCGCAAACTCGCAGTTGCTCGGTTGTTTTTGTCCAAATCACAATTGTATCGATAACGCTATTCACACATTTGCGGGAGTGCAATTACGTATGGAGTGTTATGAGATAATGAAAGCTCAAAGACATTCAGAACCGACCGGCGGAGCAAAAATAACCAAGGCATATAATTTACCGAGTAAGTATGTTTTGCATACCGTAGGTCCGATTGTTCGAGGTGAACTTAATTGCATACATGAGCGAGAACTTGCCGACTGTTACCGTTCATGTCTTGACTTGGCTGACAAAAAAGGCTTATGCAGTTTGGCTTTTTGCTGTATATCTACCGGTGAATTTGATTTTCCGAATAAACGAGCCGCCGAAATTGCCGTAAATACGATTACCGATTACAAGAAAAAGAATAAAAGCAAAATCAAAATAATATTCGATGTATTTAAAGAGAGCGATTATGAAATTTACGCAAGACTGCTCAATGCCGAAAAATAAATTAATGACAATGCTCGGCAATGCGGACGCTGTTTTGATAGGCGCCGGTGCCGGGCTTTCCACGTCGGCAGGCTTTACTTATTCGGGTAAGCGTTTTTTTAAATACTTTGCCGACTTTCATGCGAAGTACGGTATAACCGACATGTATTCGGGCGGATTCCATCCGTTCGAGTCTCTCGAAGAGTATTGGGCGTATTGGTCGAGATATATAATGATCAACAGATATACGGATCCGCCCAAACCCGTATATAATACGTTGTTTGATATCGTCAAAACAACGGATTATTTCGTTATAACTACTAACGTCGATCATTGTTTTCAAAAATCAGGATTCGAGAAAACGCGCTTGTTTTATACACAGGGAGATTACGGGCTTTTTCAGTGTTCAGTACCATGTCACAATGCAACTTACGATAACGAGGATACAATTCGCAGAATGGTAACGGAGCAGAAAGATATGAGGGTTCCGAGTGAGCTTATACCACGTTGTCCTAAATGCGGTAAACCGATGACAGTGAGTCTGCGGTGTGACGATACATTCGTGCAAGACGACGGATGGGAAAAAGCTCGTAATCGTTATGAACGGTTTTTGGGCAATTATGCTAATGAAAAGATACTGCTTATGGAACTCGGAGTAGGCAATAATACGCCGGCAATTATAAAATATCCGTTTTGGAGATTTATGCGGCTAAACAGCCGTGCGAGTTATGTTTGTATCAACTACGGCGGAGCTGTCGTGCCTCGGAAAATCGAAAATCGATCGCTGCGTATAAGCGACGATATATGTAATGTGTTACAAGGCTTATAGCCGCAATTGCAAGCGAGACAATGCAATTATTCTTTACGTACGTATACTATATTTTGTGTATGATTTGCCGATATTGTGATTTGCATACCGATATGTGTAAATATTTTTTACTAAACACGGATAAATTTACGATATGGGCGTAAAAAAATATATTATAAAAGGTATATATGTTTGACAAAACCCGAGTAAACGGGTATAATATACGGAAGTATCGGTTTTGGTTTTCGGACAAAGATGTCTGCCAAGCCGATATTGTCGTTTTGGAAATTTGTCGAAATCGACAGTCATTCGCACTTAAAAGAGGTAATCATGAAGAGACTGCGCAAATTTTTATATAGCTTTACACTCGTCGCCGTAATGATTTTTACGGTCGCAATGTTTACCGTTGCATGCGGTGAGACGCAGGACGACAAACCCGCAAAAGAGTATACTATAAGGCTTATGCTCGGCGTCGATTCGGAATACGATTCGTATAAGGGCAAAGCCGGAAGTACGGTCGTTTTTACGCAGCCCGATCCTACGCGCGTAAATGCGGTGTTTGACGGTTGGAGCAAAACTCCCGACGGCGATATCGTTGCATTGCCTACGGTCATGCCTGCGGAGGATGCTACATACTATGCCGTTTTTTCGAGACGGTACACGCTTACGCTGAATGCCGGAGACGGAACGCTCGAGCAGCGCAGCCTTTCCGTGAAAGCAAATCAAAATTTGTACTCGCTCGTTAAGGATATCGTTCCGGCAGCGCCCGGCGATTCGACATTCGATGCGTGGTATTACGGTAACCGTAAGATCGATGCCGCATCCACCGTGTCGATGCCGTCAAGCAGTATTACGCTCGAGGCGCGTTATACGATAGGCTATAACATCAATATATTCAAAGAAAATACATACGCAAGCGGCGAGTATACAAAATCCGACAGTGATGCGGTAAAAGGCGTGGGCTTTGTCGGATCTACGCCCAAAGACTCGGATTATCCCGGATTTGCCGGTTATGAGATTAATGCCGATAAAAGCGGTAACACGAGCCAGCATGTACTTAATGCTTCCGGCGGAAACGTGTTCGACGTTTACTACAGTGTTATCGGATGTCAGATAATATTCAATTCCAATGCGCCTGCCGATACGAAACCGTCGGGAAAAACGGAAAGCGAAGTGTGGGGCTACAATGTAGCAAACGAGATACCCGAATGCGGTTACGGCATTACGGGGTATCGGTTCTCGTATTGGTCGACTAAAGCGGACGGTTCCGGCGAAAAATACTATGCCGGCAACGAATTGACCGTGACGGACACGACAACGTTGTATGCCGTTTGGACTAAAGGATATACGGAATTTAACGGCGCGTCGTACGATTATATTTATCTCGACGAGGACGAGAGCGGTGAGACTAAGGTATATCTTCAAAGACTTTACAGCGACGAGATCGAGGGCGAATACGACAAAGCTTCGAATGAATTCGTTTTTAAAGAAAATAATGAGATCATTACGCGCGGCAAGATCGATATCGACGGCGGATATTATATCTGCATAAACTCCGACTCGTATGCGTTGCGCACCTACGATAACGATCACACAAGCAACGGCGCGATCAGCTCCGATGTAACGCTTGAAGTCGCTACGGACGGAACTGCCGTTTATAAAGATACGGCAAAGTCGCTTACGGTATCCGGTAAATTCTCCGCCGACAACGATACCGGGTCTTTGGAATTCGTTCCGAACAATGCCGGCGCGATCGAACCGTTCTTCTTCCGTTTGACTTCTGTGGACGGTAGATACGTGTTCGATATCCGCGGCTCGGAATACGGCAATTGGCAGAACATGATCGGCGATACCGTTAATGAATATCAGCGGTTGATGCTCGACGGTTACGGCAATGCGATGATGGTTGCTAAAAACGGCGAGGGGACCAACGGCGCATCTTCTACAACAGCCGGTATTTACAGATATACACAGGCAACAAGCGAGGATAAACCCGAAATATCGATTGTTTTCTTCCCCGACGGCAGTCTTGCGAATATCGCGGAAATCACCGTTGTTTTAAGGAAAGGGACTTTCGGCTCGTATGACAAAGCATTTGTAACGAATCAATTTTCCACAATGTCTGCCACCGCTTTTTATGCCAAGCCGGCGGACGGGGCGACGCTCGATCCCGATACTGCGGATAAACTCGTGCTTGACGGATACGGTGTGTTTGCGGACAGCGCCACGCTTGTTTCCGGCGCCACGGAGTCCAAAGGTCGGTATGTTCTCGACGGCTATATCAATCAAGTTAAGTTCCTTCCGTCGGCGGGCTTGACCGTGACTTACGAAATATCGACGGTTAAGGTAGGCGAGACGAGTTACAATGTTTATGAGGTCGCGGAAGAAGTTTGCGACAATTATGCGATCAGAGGACTCGAATCGAGCTATAATGCCGGCGAAGCGCATAGACTTCGTATCATGAATAACGGCGAAGCGTGGTTCATGTTCAGAATACCGAGTACCGATAACGTATTCGGTGATACGTCGTTCGTATATACCGTAGCGTTTACGGGCAAGTATACCGCCATTCCCGGTTCCGATAAGGAGTATGTATTTAAAGCAACGTACGATCCGGCTACGGCGCTGCAGATAGCTTATATATACAATACCGTATACGGGAAGCCTTTGTATGTAAATAACTTCTTTGATTTTAAATTCAAAGTCACGGACCAGAAAGACAGTAAAGGTCAATATTGGCTGTGCGACGTTACCGCAATCGGCGACGGTTATGTCGATTACAGAGTAACGCATGACGGTATCGTTTATACGACCGACGGTTACGGCAAAGCTACCGGTACGGACGGTTCCGAGAAAGAATACAGTGTTATCACGTCTATGGGAATGCCGTTCCTGCAACTCCGTTGGAAAAACGGAAGTTTAGACGATAACAACAAGCCCGCTTACGATGTGCATAATTATGTTAAAGTCGATGATGAGTTCATCGGTATTGCCGAAGATTATGTCAAATTCAATAATAGATACCTGACATACTTCGGTGACAGCGTGTTCTATATGTCCGTTCTCGAAGACGGAAATGCGTTGCTCGGTTATGTAAACGGGTCCGGAATGAAGTTCTATTCTTATGGAAAGATCACCTGGAATAACGACAAAACTTTCGGGTCGTATCAAGAGATCGTATGCAAGGATACCGTAGGCTCGATACTGATCGCACAGTACGGTGATTTCAAGTTCGGAATTAAAACCGTCGAAGTCGAAGGCGAAGACGTTCAATATTTCTATATTTACGATCCTACTCTCGACAGCGTAGAAAACGGGGTGCTGACGGTCGAAAACAGCGACGGGTTGCAGCTGATCATCAATAAGAACGATAACACGGCGCAACTTAAAACTCCCAATGAAGATAAGACCGATTATACGACAATTTCTGGCGATGTTAAGTATTCCGGCGATGTTTTAGGCATACTATATACGTTTGTAGACGATACGGACGGCAAAGATTATGTAGCGCTTCGCTCGTTTAAACTTAAATATTCCGACGATAAGACGCGTATAACTTCGTTCGTCGAAGTCGGTGCGGAGGCAGGATTGTGGAAAGACGAGGACGGCAGCCTCGACTATTACTATCTTTCCGGCGAAGGTACGGTGAAAATGATGAAGAATACAAACAATATC
>CAJUQF010000117.1 GCA_910588315.1 uncultured Christensenellaceae bacterium
GGTTAAAGTATACGATCTGAAAAAATCGGCGCAACGATAAATTTTATCGTTGCGCCGATCGCTTATGCTTTACAACAATATTTTCGGATCGTACTCCGGTTTTTTAAACACGACGTCGTCGGGTTTATCGGCGATTTCCGTTTTAAATACGTCCTGCCATTGCTCGGCATCGTAATCCTCGATGGTGCAGGTGATCCAGTGTTTGTCCGCACCGAGGTCGCGCGACAGTACTTCCACGAGATCGCGCGCGAGCTTTTCTTTTTGCGCCTGCGTTCTGCCGGCAAGCATTTTTACGGATATATTAGGCATTTTCACAGTACTCCTTTCGTGTGTTTTCAAGCTTGTCATGTTTGCTTTTTTTAAACGGCGTCAACAGTCCGAGCTTTAACAATAGCGGGATCATGGCGATGGTAACGCCGATATTGATAGCCGCAACCGCGGGTTGCAAGACGCGGTAAGTTGCGAAGTATAGCCAAAACGACAACGTTTCGTACCACTTGTACCAATAATACAGCGCGGCGGTATTTATGAGACACGTGCAGATCAGTGTGCAGGCAAGTCCCGACGCTACGAATTTTACGATATAGCTTTTTACCGGGGTGTATTTGAATACGAGCGCGGCGATCACACCGTACAGGACGTTGCCGAGTATGAGCAGCGGGTTTATCGGTCCCATGGGGATGATAAGCGCGCCCAAAACGTCCGACGTAAAGCATACGGCGCCGCCGCCTACAGGTCCGAGCGTCGCGCCCGCGATAAGCCATATAACGTAAATAAGCGTTATCTTAAAGCTGGGCGTGAGAGTGAGGAACTGACCTATAAACTTCATGATTATGGCGAGTGCGGCAAGCACCGCTGCGTAGGTCAGCCATTTGGTTGTTCCGAATTCGAGTTTTTGCGAACGGACCTTATTCTTTTGTGTAATGTCCGGAGTCGCAATTTCCTGTTGATCGTTGATCAATGTCGGGCTTCTCCTTATTAAAATATTTCGGAAGGCATAATTTTCGGGAAATTCCCGTTACGCTCGTCCGAATAAAATTATAGCATTATGTTTGAGCAATGTAAAGTAAATCAAGAGCGTACTTTGATTTTCTTTTTCGCAAACAGCTTGCGCCGCTTTTTCTTGCCGCGCGGCGAGATATTCACGTCGAATTCTATCGCGCCGAATATCACGGCGGCGAGCGCGGAGAAACTTACGCCGCCGATGCCGGCGATTATTATCGGCAATACATTACCCGGTATTATCGAGTATACGTAATCCGTAAACAGCCATGCGGGATACGCCGCGGCGAGACAAATAAACAAAGGTTTGAAAAACGTCAGTTTGAACCCCGTTCGGCGTTTTATATCTATAACGTCGAGTATGGACGAAAGAATGAGACTTGCGCCGAACGCGATCATGAAAATATCCATATCGAATCTCGAATAGAACGAGAAACAAATGACGTACATGAAAACCGCGCCGATAAGATAGTTTATCAGAGATTTCTTTTCGAGATCGAGCGAGTTGAGCATGGATGACGCGATATTTTCGAACGACAGCGGCAACAGCAACCATGCGGATTTTTTCAGGAACACGCCCGCGTCGGTGTTGTTGTATATAAACGTGCCGAGCGGGTTACCGAGCGCGATATATGCCGGCAATATTATCGCCGCCACTACCACGGAGAAAGACAGCGCGGATTCGATCTGCCTGCACATGCTTTTTTTGTCGCCGGCGGCGTACGCTTCGGACAGGGTGGGGATCATGACGAAGGCGAGCGAGCCGACGACCGTTATCGGCAGATACAGCAGCGGCAGCGCCATGCCGACGCACGAGCCGAATACGTACATCGACTGCTCCGAATTAAGCCCGCTCGTCATTAGCAAAAACGGCATCGCTATCGCTATTATGTAATTGTTTATGCTGGACGTGGTGCGTGACAGCGTTATCGGCAGGGACGTCGCGATTAGCGGTTTCAGCTGACCTTTGGGTCGGAAAAGTTTGTGTCCGCGCTTGCCGCAAAAATAGAACAGCGCGCAGGCGGCGGCGGATACGAGACACGCTATCGACATCGACAATGCTACGGCGTTCGTCTTGCTGTCGAAAACATGAAAAAGCACGACGCAGCACACTATGCGCGCGATCTGTTCGATAAGTTCGACTACGCTCACGGAAGTGAATCGCTTTTCGCCCCATAACACACCGCGGAAAGCCGAGTATACGCCGGAAAACACGAGCGCCGGAAGCATTATCACAACGAGCGTCATTGATGCCGAGTCGGCGAATAGCGCGCCGATCGGCTTGCGGAACACAAGAACAACGGCGGACACGGATATCGCCGTTATCAGTTCGAAAATGAGCGCCGCCGAGCAGACTGCGCCGCTGTTTGTTTTGCCCGTCGCCGTCAGCTTGGATACGACGAGCGGGATTCCGGAAGTCAGCAGCGTCATCAAAACGAAAAAGAACGACAGCGCAACCGAGTATATACCCATGCCGACGGCGCCTATCTCGCGGGAAAGATAGATTTTAAACAGAAAGCCGAGCGTACGTTCGGCAAACGTGAAGGCCGTGAGCGTCATGACCGCTTTTGTTATGGATCTCATCCGTATATTTTATGCCGGGCGTATTCCTTAAATGATATGTGCCGCCATTAGGTAGCCTGTGTGCGCATAACTCTTGCAATATTTTATTCGGTGTGATATAATGTAAAATACGAAAGTCTATTCGTATCCGTTTTCTTATGAAAAAACACATCCGTAAAATTTCGATAGCTGTTGCGGCGATCATCGCAATAGCGATAGGCGCGCTCGTCGGTTGCGGCGGCGATGTTTCCGTGTCGCTTACTGCGGACAGTATAACGCTGTATGTGGGCGAAAGCAGGGATATTGCGCCGTATATCGTATTCGATCCGATGATGACGGAAAACATCGATATATCGCTGCAAACGGATAGCGAATGTATAAACGTGTCCGGAACGAGGGTTACGGGTATGCAAACCGGTGAGGCGGAATTGCGCGTCAAGGTTCTCGATAAAACGTTAAAACTAAATGCGCAAGTGATACACCGTCCCGCAAGCATTGTGGAAGTACAGTGCGATTCGCTCGTACAGACGGTAAAGGTCGGCGATCCGGTCGAGCCGGTAATATTCACCGCCGTGACCGACGGTGCGGAAGAAGATATCGAGTGGACGGCGGCAGGGCAATCTTTTACAGGCGATACGTTCGAGTTTACTCCCGACGGCTACGGCGAGTTTGAGGTGTCGCTAAGATGCGGCGGGATAACGGGAGGTTTTACCGTAGGCGTTTACAGACCTACGAGCGTCGAAGTGCGATGCGATGGGGCGCTTGAACAAAGCGGGTCGTTTTCTTCCGTTGTTTTTACGGCAGTGGAGCGTATCGACACGCGAAATCCTCGATCGGTTTACGAGTGGCGCGTTAACGGCAAAACAGCGTCAAACAGTTCTGTGTTCGATTTTATGCCGACCGCCGAGGGCGAGTACGAGATCGGATTGTCGGTAAACGGCAAAGTCGTAAATACGGACGGCATGACCGTCAAAGCCGTAGGTATCAATTCGCCGAGCGCGCATTTGGAATACGATGATGCCGGCGGCGTGTTTGCGATACTCGATAACAACGCGGATATAGCGTTCGTTTCAGTCATTGCGCCGGACGGAGGCAGAGTGACGTTGGATTCGACCGACGCGCAACATTCGCACCTGTTCGAGCGCGGGCGCATTAAGCTAACGGAGTATATCGACCCGTTTTCGGATACGCCGGGAATGTATACGGTAATCATAGGCGGCGAGGGACGATGCGAGTTGAAATTCGAAAGTCTTTCCGAAACAGCCGAGCTTTACGCCGACAAGAAAGTGCTGTGCCGTAATTGCTTGATAACGAGTGCGCGCGACGCCGAGCTTTGGGTGCGTGAAAACTATGCGTGCGGCATAAAGAACTCGCCGTGTTTCGTTGCGACAGATATCGGTGAAGCGACGACCGCTATGCGCGATACCGCGGCCGAACTCGGAATGGCGTGTAAAGTTTCGGAAAAGAACGGTATTGTTACAGTCGATTTCGGTGAATATACAAATGCGCCTACGATCGGCGAACGGTCGGATGCGTATATTCCGTACGTCGAGCTGCCGCATATAGAATACGTCGCGGAGCGCCGCCGTCCGACGGGATATGTGTTTATGTCGGATAGGTGCAAACGCAGCGTATCGGTGAGTAATTCCGAACAGCTTTTATACGCCGTTCTCAACGGATACAAGCCGGAAGTCGAGCGCGGCAGCGTGGCGGCGCGTATATACAGACTTGCAAGAAATATCATGCAGAGTATTATCGGTTACGATTATTCCGATCGAGATAAAGCGCATGCCGTTTACGATTGGTTGCAATGGGCGACGGTGAATACTACGTCGGCGCCTAAAAAATCGAGCGATTATCTCGAAAGTGTTTTCGGAAGCACGCTTTTCGCTCAAGCCGAAGGCAGGCGCGCGTCGGTCACGAGTTTGGGCGCGGCTAAACTTTTCGCGTTTATGTGCGGCATAGAGGGTATACCTTGCGAAATAGTGCGCGGCGAAAACGCATATTATTATAACAGAGTCTCTCTTGACGGATCGTTATATAACGTCGACGTATACGGCGGAAAATCTGACGGCGGCACGTCGCACAGGGGACTGTTCTTGACCGATGCGTGTTTGGACGGCTTGCTCGGCGTTGACGGAACAGACGGCGGTGCATACGACGAATATACCGCATTTATGCAAAAATACACATATCATGGCGAATATTTCGATTATTATATAGAACAGACGGAAATCGACTATCCGCATATCAAAGCGGCGGTTTATCACGCGCTCGACTCCGCCGTGACGGGTGATGTGGTTTTTCCGCTTATAGGCAGTACCGAGATGTATTATATAAGCGCCGCCGGCGCGGAGTTTCGATTGGCGGACGGCGTAAACGCCGATAGCGTATCGAGCTTTATAGCGCGTGCCGCTAAAGAATATCTTTACGAAACATACGAAATAAACTCCGCAAATATATCCGTGACGGTGAAATACGGGACGATAAGACTTTCCGTTCCTGTGCCTGCCGCGTCGGACGACGATGCGTAAATACCGAGGTAAATTATGAAATCGAACGGGACGAAAAAACATTTATTCGGGCTAAAGATAACGGTCATAGCGGCGGCGCTGGCTCTGACTTTTTCGGCGCTTGCGGGATGCTCGTTTTTGCGCGATCTGCTTTCCGATGACACGATATCTTTTTCGCGATCCGGCTTGACGTTGCACGTCGGCGACACTTATAACTTAGCGGACATCATAGAAAGCGACAGCGGAAGTTACGGGATAAGTTCTTCCGACAGCGCCGTGGTAGCCGTCGATTCGCGTACGCGCATTATCACCGCCAAGGCGGTCGGGGTCGCGTATATCACGGCGGAAACAAATCTGAACGAAGCACGGCTTAAAGTCACCGTGGAAGAAAAAGAACCGGATTCGCTCGAGATCGAAGCCGTAGGCGAGCTTATACAGACTATGGGCAAGACGTCCGAAATCTCCTTTGTTCCGATCGCTCACGGCAACGCTGCGAAAAACAATATCACTTGGAACATAAACGGCGAGTTTGCCAATACGCTGCCGCAAGGAACGGCGTTTACTTATACGCCGAGCGCACCTGGTAATTATATTATCACGGCAATGTCCGGTACTTATCGAACGGAAGTAACCGTAAGAGTATTTTATGCCGTTGAGG
>CAJUQF010000118.1 GCA_910588315.1 uncultured Christensenellaceae bacterium
TATAGCAACGATGGAATAAAGACTGAAAACTTTAATACGGGTACTGGTAAAAACGAATATACCAACTTTTCGGTTTATGATCGACCTGGGCAAGATTTCAAAAATCTATGGTCGCCGCAGGAACGGTTGCGCGGTTTTTACTGCGGTCCCAACAGTTCGCTGACGACAATAGAGGGCGTAAACGATTTGCCGCAGGAAAGACCGGGCAAAGAAGATGAAGCAAAAGTGTTGCGCCCCACATTATTCCTTTGCAATAATATGCGGTTCTGTATTTTGCCGCAATCGCTTAAAACTATCGGCGCAAGAGGTTTTTACGGTTGCATGCAACTTAGAGATGTAAATATCCCGTCGTCCGTTACGACTCTCGGTGATAATTCTTTCGCCAGCTGCAGCTCTTTGATGCATATTTCCATACCGAGTTTGGCGGACGCTACCGTAGGTACGAATGTTTTTCAAAAATGCAATATACGTGATGTAAAAGACGACAGCGGTAAATTTACACGCAACGATTTTTCCGGTGTAATGAATTACTATTCATCGAGTGACGGCGAAAGTAAGTTATATGCCGTAGGTACCGGTGATAACGATAACGGCAGACAGGCGATGTATTTCTGTCAAAACTATTTGTTGGACGGAACGTTGGCTACTACGACCGGCGGAACATATTCGTATGAAAAAAACGGGCATTGGTACGTTATCGGTCTCGTCGGTCCAGAGGATAATCAAAAGACTACATTGTACGAATTGCCGGCTACGGTTTCCGGCGGCGGTGATGACGAACGCCGTATCAATATAGGATACGATTTTATAAATCCCGACGGAACCGGTCATAAGAACTTGCTGGTGGATACTATTACCGAATATGACATAGCCGACAGATTGTTTTATCAAACTTGGAGCGGTAACGTCATAATTCCGGATGCGGTCGGAATTATAGGCGATAGTGCGTTTTATTTTTCGCATCTTCAATATCTCGAACTCGGCAGCGGTGTAAAAGTAATAGGACAGTCGGCATTTGCGAGCAATAATAAAAATATGACCGGGCTGAAAGGCACGGACGGATTTAATCAATATCAGTATTACTATATACATTGCGATTTATCGAAAGTGGCATTGGGTACGAACGTATTTACAACGTCGGCCGGTGATGCCTTGGGCAGATATTATATTTTCGATAATAATACCGATTGCGAGAACGGCAGAACGAAGATATCCGGCAGTATGCACGGTTTTACTCCGTTTTACGAATACGAAGAATCCATCAGAGCCGTAATCGAAAGCACGGACGGGAATGTCGACGTGACCGGAGATATGGAAACATTGTTCCGGCACGACAAAGATTACCGTGACGGTTCGTATAAGACCGTACCCGCAGGCGGCGCAGGCACGGACGGCACTTACACTATAACGTATACAAAGCGTTTGCACGGCAAGAGCCGCGATCTCGTAAAGAGTACGAAAGGTTATTGGGCGGAGATAACAAGTACGACTACGGACGTTACGCTTTCCGCGAATATGCCGAAAATAGTCGGAAACGAGAATTCCAAATGGTACAGTTCGAATGATTGGACGACAGATCAAACGCCTATAGAGAATCTCGATAACGTTTATCCGTCGGCGGTAGGCGGTACCGGTTATATCTATACCAAAAAACTGTGCAAGCCTGTCTTTGACAGTGTGTGTGATTGGACATACGACGAAGACATGGACATTGCGCAAAACGAAAATGCAGCCACGACATATTCGTTTAACAAATTACTGAATATATCGGACGATTTTAAGGTTACGCTTATCGACTATTACGATCCTTGGCGTACTACCAACGACAAGCGTGCATACGTCAATGCGGCAGGCACATACAAGTTCAGCGTCGATCTCGACGAAAGGTGGGGATCATTCGAAGAACCCGTAATAACCGAAGAGATCACCGTTAAACAAAAGGAAATTGATCTCGGCGATTTCGACAATATCCCGGAGTTTTGGGCAAAGTCGGCCGACGGGACAAAGGTCGATTCCAAGTTGGGAAAGGATACCCCGACCACGCTTTATGAATTTGCCGACGGCTGGTACGAGGTCGAGCGCAGCGGATCGCTCGGTCAGGATACGGTCGTAAATTCGTATATCGGCTATGCCGGCGTGAGCATATCGGTCGGACCGCAAGCCGGTTGGAGCATGTATCGCATAGACGCCGATTCGTCGAGCAATATCGTAGGACTCGATTCCGGCAGGTATAACGCATCGTACACTTTTACGGTCAATAATTCCAATTATAAATTTACTTATCCCGAAAATTTCGACGGCGTATTTGCCGATAACAAAATCGCTTTCACGTCGATGCTCGAGCGTTCGGCAATATTAGCCAAACGTTGGTATATAGTAAAACCGCTTAACTGGCTCGTAGATATCGATTCGGTCGGCGGTATGGGGTCTATAAACGATCAATATATATTGGCGCAGAAAGTCGCCGACGACGGCACCATATTGGGTACGGCGAATGAATTGACTTACGAAGATACGGATTTTAAAGTCAACATTCCCAAACTCGCAAACGGCAACGATCCCGATAAATCGTTGACCGCCGTGATAACGCTTAACGGTATCGAGATCGCATCGGATATACCCGTCGAAGATCTGCCTAAGTATATAAATCCGGCTATGCCTGCCGGCGAATACGGTATTTTGATTTCCGCCGCCGCGGTCGAAGTGCCGGACGGAACGGGCAGTACGCAGAAGTATCCCGCATTCGACAGCGCGTATACGATAAGCGTCAAGCCGAGCGCGCTCGATGTGGACGAAATAAGAGCGGCGCTTACGGGTGCGCTTTCCGAAACGAGCGGACAGACTTTCGAGTTCGCGAGCGACAATAAACTGCATTTGCACGACGTCGATACGGTTGACGCGCTTTTACGCGATTTAAACGATACGCTAAACGTAAATCATAAAACGCCTTCGGCGCGAGTATATCGTGCCGCGCGTGCCGATGTGCAATCGGATTGGTATTGGACGCAACTTCCGGAAGAAGATTATGCAAAATATTTCGGCGATGCGATAATCGAATACAATCTCGACGCATTGCAGACGAGCGAGTATTTTACCGTCGACGATCTTGCCAATCGCGCAAACATACCGAACAAGGCGGGCGTATATATCGTTTATTATTCGATATCCGCGCCCAACTACGATACCGTCGGCGGAGAACTCGATAAAAACCGCCGAGATTACCGCTTTACTACCGTTATTTACGACGAGATATCCGCGCGCGATCTTGCCGACGTTATAAATACGCCCGAATATACATATACCGGTTCCGACGTGCATGCGGTCGTTCCGTACAGTAACGATTACGAATACGGATTTACCGCCGATTCGCAATACGTAAATTGCGGTGCGCATAAAGTGACGATCACGCTCGGCAATCCGCTGCTTTTGCGCTGGAAAGAAACCGATGCTGCTGATATCGAATGTGTAGGCGAGCAGACCGACGAAAACCAAAAAATAAATATTACATATATTGTAGATCCGGCAGACAACGCATGGCGGTCGCCGCCGCAGCTTAACGGCTGGACGTATAAAGGTTTCGTAAAGGAAACCAACACAGTTGTCGGTACGCTTAAATTCCCGTCGGCAGAAGATGCGGCGCTCGACGTTTATTACCGCATCGGCACGAAAAAAGCGGACGGGACAATGGATTGGAAAAGCGTCGGCAGCAGTATTCAAATACCCGATGCGACTGCCGATGGCGGTAAACGCACTCTTCATTCGTCGTATTTCGCAGTCGATGTTAACGGTATGATCGTCGATGACAACGTCATAGCTGCGCTTAACGATTTACACAAAGGCGACTATTATATCGGAAGTTTCGTTACCGCACGCAGCGACGGCAACGTCAACGAGTACGAGCAGGACGAACTGTTTATGCGCGTCGTGGTCGGTAAGGCTACCAACGGTTGGGTGAGACCGCCGAGCATAGTTCGCTGGGTCTGGGGCGAGTACGATCCCGCCGTAAACGTTATCGGAGCGGCGGCGCGTTTCGGCGAGCAGGACGCAAACGGTATAAGCCACGATATAACCTATACTATCAAGAAAAAACAAAGCGACGGAACGCTTGCCGTCGTTTCCGTTGAGATTTCGGCGGGCGATAACGCGAAAAAGACGGTTGCGCTCGAAAATTTCGATCCGGCTTCCGCGGATATTATTGCGGCGCTGCGCGCGCTTTCGGCAGGCGATTACGTTCTTTACGGTACGCTCGAAGGAAATGCCGATTACGGCGATCTCGGACCTACAGAGTACTCATTCAATATCGGCATGGCGGACAATGCGTTTACGACGACGCCGAGTTTTGCGTCATGGCTGTATAAAGAATTCAAAGCCGAAAACTTTACGGCAGGCGTAGCTAAGTATTCCAATGACCCCGAAAAGAAATTAGTTTACACGATCTCGCGAAGCGACAAAGCGGCGTTCGAGTTCGGGAGTTTTACGGGGAATAGCAAAAAATCCGCATATGAGCTTGATTACACGGTCACTGACGGCGCTTTCGCGTTTGCGGCCGCAACGTTCAATGCGCTTAAAGCTTTGCCCGTTTTGCCGAGCGGTGTTGTTTACTATATGGACGTCATGCTCGAAGGCGACGATGTCAACTACAAAGATCTGACGTATCACGCGAGTTTCTCTGTATTGCCTGCGAACAACACTTGGATCACCGAGCCCGGCATGACGACATGGCAGTACAAAGGCTTTACCGTAAGCGGTAACTTTACCATGGGTGTGCCGAGCCTTACCGAAGATGTTAACGCCGTGGTTACGTATACTATAAGCAAAAACGTTGCAGCGGGAGAGACTTGGACGGATATCGTTTTCACTGCGGCGCTTGTCGACGGCAAAACAGTACTGACGCGCGTCGGCGTCGGCAGCGATGTTACGGCGGCGATACAGTCGCTCGAAATGGGGTCTTACACGCTCACTGCGGAATATCCGAATACCGCCAATTACGGTGCGCTTACAAAGACCGTTACGTTCAGCGTGTCGAATATTCAAAACAGCTGGGACACTCCGCCGGCGCTTACAGGCTGGGTGTACGGTATGTTCGACGTCGGCAATTTTACCGCCGGCGTACCTGTAATGAACGATCTCGGCGCGAACATCATTTATACGTTGTATAAAGAAACGCTTGTTCCAGATGACGAGCCGACCTACAAAAAAGAATATGTATTGCAGCCCGATTACGGTTTCGCGCTCGCAGTAGGCGTTACCGCGTTTCCGTCCGGCATGGTAAGCAAATATACCGCGCTCGATGCAGGGAATTACGAACTCAGAGTGTCGCTCAAAGGCACGACCAACTATGCCGATCTCGAACGCAATATACCGTTCGCCGTTTCGCAACGTCAAAACACATGGGACAAAACGCCGGACATGACGTCGTGGCAGTATAAAAATTTCGACAGCGAATCGAATTTCGTAGCAGGTACGCCGCATTATCCTACGGATAACAAAACCGTCAATTACGGGATATTCACGGAAGAGATCTCTCAGCCCGCCGATGTCGCGGCGTTTAACGCTTTG
>CAJUQF010000119.1:0-1485 GCA_910588315.1 uncultured Christensenellaceae bacterium
GTTTAATAGCGCTCGCGGCGATTTTGACGTCGATAGCGAGCGTGCCGATGTTCAAGATTTTGCAATTATCGGGTTATAAAGCGCGCGGCGTAGCGGCGTGGTGGAAAGGTTCGGCTTTCGATATTCTTGTGCGGTATGCCTCGCTCATGCTGTTTGGTTTTATAACTATGATAGTGTACGTTGCGTGCTTTTCTTCGTTTGAGTATGTAAGATATTGCGGCGTAGCGTTTTACTCGATTTTTGCGATCTGTTTTATAGTATTCTGTAATAAAGGCGGCAGCAGTAAGATCAGGTTTACCGGTCGTGTGATCAGGCTGTTTGCCGTCGATATGGTTCTGATGCTTATTCTCGGCGCCGGTGTCGCGTGGGCGACGTATTATTCTTTATATTGTCAAACGGTCGCTGCCGCACTCGGGATACTTGCGCCGTTTGCGGCAATACTCGCAAATTTCATAACTTATCCGTTTGAAAAGCTTAATAACAAAAAATATATCAAGCGTGCTAAAATAAAACTTAAAGAAAAGGAACCTACGGTAATAGGTATTACGGGCAGTTTCGGAAAAACCACCGCTAAAAACATGCTCTATGCAATGCTTAAAAACCGATATTCCGTGTTGGCGACGCCTGGCAGTTACAACACGCCGATGGGCGTGTGTTTGACTGTTAACGATAAGCTTGCCGACGAACGAATTTTTATAGCCGAGCTTGGTGCGCGATTCCGCGGCGACATAAAAGAACTGTGCGACATAGTTGCGCCGAAATACGGGATAATTACCGCAGTCGGAGATATGCACATCGAAACGATGGGTTCGCGCGAAGGTGTTGCGGATACGAAGTTCGAACTCGGTGCATCGCTGCCGAAAGGCGGGCTCTTGGTGCTTAACGGTTACAATGAGGATTGCGCCGCATTGCGTGCGCGCGAAACCGCGTGTGAAAAAGCGGTCGCAGGCGATGACGGCGTGACGTTCGACGGGCTAAAGTTCGATTCCGACGGTACGTCGTTCGATATGACGATAGACGGCAAAAAGTATGCGGTAAAGACAAAGCTTCTCGGCGCGCATATCCCGCAGCTGGTTTGCACGTGTGCGACGCTCGCATTACGGTTGGGAGCAACGGCGGAAGAGATCGTTAACGCGGTTCGTGATATGCCGCAAGTCGAACACAGATTGCAGTTGATCCCGTCTGAGTCCAATATCGTTACGGTAATAGACGATGCATATAATTCCAATCCGGTCGGTGCAGCCAATGCTCTCGACGTGCTTGCGCTGTTCGAAGGAACAAAGATAGTTGTAACGCCCGGTTTTGTGGAACTCGGCGGAATAGAAAAGAAATGCAATACAGAACTCGGCGAAAAGATAGCCGAAATATGCGATCGCGCTTTCTTGGTCGGTTCGCGCGGCGCCGATATAAAAAAGGGTGCGGTTAGAGCCGGAATGGACGAGAACAAGATAACGTTGTTCGATAGCCGCAACGATGCGGTCGAAG
>CAJUQF010000119.1:1495-5527 GCA_910588315.1 uncultured Christensenellaceae bacterium
GGTCGAAGCTTTGAAAAATATAGACGGGCAAAAAGTAATATTATTCGAAAACGATTTGCCGGACAATATTAAATAAAAATCGGATCGACTTATGAAAAGAACTGTGTTGATAACCGGCGGTGCGCGCGGGATAGGCAGACAAATGGCGGTGGATTTCGGTAATGCCGGATACAACGTCATTATCAATTACAATAAATCGGAGAAAGAGGCGATGCAGCTCGTGAACGAACTGAACTCGCGCGAGATTGCATGTCAAGCCATTCGGGCCGACGTGTCAAAAGCAAGCGATGTAAAGCGAATGGCGAGTGAAGTCGCGTTCGGGCATGTGGACACGCTTATCAACAATGCGGGCATCGCACATCTCGGTTTGTTGCAGTTCGATAAAGAATCCGATTTCGATAGAGTGATCGGCGTAGATCTGAAAGGCGTATGGTTGGTTACGCGCGAATTTTTGCCCGGTATGATCGAAAACGGATTCGGACGGATCATAAATATAAGTTCGTTTTGGAGTGAACGCGGATCGAGTACGGAAACTGCGTATTCCGCGGCAAAAGCCGGCGTCAACGGATTGACTAAAGCGTTATCGCGCGAAGTGGGCGAATACGTTACTGTAAACGCTGTCGTAGCGGGGCTTATAGCAACCGAAATGAACGATCCCGTTCCGCCCGATGCGCTTATCCGTATAGTCGATAATACGCCCGTACGCCGTATAGGCAGACCGGAAGACATAAGCCATGCGGCGCTGTTTCTTGCGGAAGAACAGTCTTCGTTTATAAACGGAGCGTTGTTGCACGTAGACGGGGGATATTGAGTTCGGTCGACGTCTATTGCGAAAAATGACGTGATAGACGACGATACAAAAGGAATGGACATGAATTGCGGCTTTATATCGTCACGGCGATTTCGGCAGTTAAAATATGTTCGCATTCGTCGAATCCGATATCCATTATGAGTAAATTCAAGATGTAACGAAGCTAAATTTATTGCAACGGCTATTTAGACATTTAAACTATCTCGTTCGATTGTTTGATAAGATCGGGCTTGATATTCGAGAGATCAGTGAAGTCTGACGAAAAGATTTGCTGCCGATACAGAAAAACATGTATGATAACGATAACGAAAGATTTGCCGTTATAGACACCGAGACGACTTGGGCGAATGAGCTTATGTCGATAGGGGTGGTTATTTCCGACAGTAAAAATTTTAATGTCGCAGATAAGCGTTACTATATATTGTTGCCGTATAAAAATCACGGAGCCATGTATTCGAGCGAATTATACATAAACGGTATCGTTCCGGATTCGGAAGGAGACAGGATGAGCATAATTCGCGAGCTGTCAAAATTTTTGTCGGATTGGAACATAAATAAGATTTTTGCATATAATGCGCTTTTCGACCGCAGCCGGTTGCCGGAACTCAATTGTTTTGCTTGGTACGATATTATGAAAATCGCCTGTAACAAGCTTTACAACAAAAAGATACCGGACAGCGCAGAATGTTATTCGACCGGCAAATTGAAACGCGGATACGGAGTGGAAAATATTTATCGATTGCTTAGCGACAATATTAAATATCGTGAAACGCATAATGCGCTATATGACGCCGCGGATGAACTTTTCATTATGAAAATGTTGGAACTCGAAATCGAAAGTTACGATACGGTAAAATTAAATTATAATAATACTCGATCGAATCGGCATTAGCAACTAAACTTTGTATGAGTGTACGGTATTGCGGTTTTATTAAATAATTAAATAAGCCGTATCGCAATATATGGTAACAAAAAGAGCGAAGATTTTAACGGTCTTCGCTCTTTGCATAGTTGTGATTTTGGGATCTTACATCGATCAGTCGTCGAGACTGTCGGTTTTATCCGCTTTATCGGATTCGGGATCGGGCTGAGCGCTTTCCGTATTTTCTTCGGCGCTGTCGGTTTCCGATCCTGCATTATCGTCATGTTTCGCTTGCGGCACGTAGTATTCGTCGTCGTCATCGGACAGGACGGGTTTGATCTCTTCGTCTTTGCCGTCCTTTTGGGCTTGCAAGCGTTCGATATCTTTAATGACGTCCGAACGGTCGTATTCGGAAGAGTACACGACTTTCTTTTTGCTCTTGATCCGGTCACGCACACGAATAACGATTATGATAGCTACTGCGATTATAAGCGCCGCGCCGAAGATGACCGTAGGGATTATCCACCATTGGACTTCCGATTGCGGAGCTTCGGTATCGCTATTATCTTTGTCGTCGGTTGTATCGGAGAGTCGAACGGCTATTTGTTTGGAATTGTTCTTAACCTTTTCGGCTTCTTCGAAATCGAGATTGTCGATTTCGGTCATTACAATGTTTCCTACGACAAGTTCGCCCATGATATAATTCTCTACATCGTCTCCGCCGAACGTTATATCGAGACCGATATTACCGCCGTTATCTCCGGTAGCGATATAGAAAGTATAGGTTTGGAAAGTCTCGTAGTCGCGGCTTTCCTCGTTGTTCTTGTCGATAAGGGTAGTAGTATCTTTAATGTTTTCGAATTTTGCTGTTGTGCCGGTAAGTGAAATACCTGCGCCGACAGCATCTTTGTTATTTTTGATTTCATCGGTCAAGCGAACTTTGAGCGTCACATCGAGACGATAATATTTACTTGCAACGAGCGCAAGGCTATTGTTGTATGTGTAAGCCGTGCGGTTGTAATCGGTATTGTAAACATACAGCATGTTGCCCGTCAAATCTTTTTTGTCGAATCCGTTGTAGACCGTGAGATTCTTCATAAAGTCCGAATTGAACATGCCGCTCTTTACTTTCGAGCTGTCGGCAGTAGAGAGCGCCCACTGATAAAGTTTGCCGTACCCGTCGTTTGCAGCATAAGTGTAAGCGTCGTAATAGTCGAGAGTGGGGGACGCGAACGAATAAACGCCGTAATCCAGCGCCTTTACCGACGCACGGTTTTTAACGGCTTCCTTATACTCGGCGAGTTTTGCCTCATATTCCTGTTTGACGGTGGTTTCGCTGCCTTCCGGGACCGTCCACTCGGAGATAGATACCTGTTTGACGTAAACGTTGCCGCTTGAAAGTTTGCTTTCGTTGTTCTCTCTGTCGTTGAGACCGAGCCAAATCTCGACGTTTACCGTTTGATCGGCAAGCGGGGCGTCGAGATAGAAAGTAAACGGTTTGTAAACGCCGTTGGTGTCGGTAATGCCTTCGATCGTGGATACTACATTGCCGTCTGTGGTTTTGAGTACGAGCGATGCGCCGTATCCGCTTATGTTGTTGACTGCAAGATCGACAACGAGCTTATTGGCTTTATCCGTAGAAAGCGTTATTTGCTGCGACTGATAGCAGAATGCCGTGGGCGTCTTGGATGAAAGCAGTAACACGTTAAAAGTGTTGCCGCTCGGTCTTATTATACCGGGGA
Source organism: uncultured Christensenellaceae bacterium (assembly GCA_910588315.1). Classification (GTDB taxonomy): domain Bacteria; phylum Bacillota; class Clostridia; order Christensenellales; family Pumilibacteraceae; genus Anaerocaecibacter. Next base: position 4,911 of record CAJUQF010000119.1, read on the forward strand.
TCGCCTGACTTACGGTGGGGAACGTAGCGCTGTCGGTAGGGATTATGCCGTGAACCGCATTATCGGTATTAACTTCTTTTGCAGAGAAGCCGGACGTATTGACGGTGTCCGGAGTCATATAAGTCCATTCCGCGGCGGGCATGGGATATTTGATTTCTTCCATATCGCCGACCGAATAGAAACTGCCGTTGGCGATACCGGTTGAATCTTCGAGATTGTCAAATTCGTAAATATTGCTGCCTTCGGCAGACGACATGTCGCTGTAGTCCGAATAGTCGAGTTTGGTGAAAGTAACGTTATCGAACATCGCTATGCCGGACGATTTCGCTTCGGGCGAGCCGAGCCAAAGCTCGAAACGCACATCGTAATCGAACAGCATCGAGCCGCGAAGATACACGACGTGTTCTTTCCAGCCGTAGTGCGCCGTATCGCTGCTGTCGCCGGTAAGTCCGGTGTAACTTGTAAGAGTCGATACTTTTTGTGCGTTCGCATTCTTGCCTTTGAGAAGAATGCTGATTCCGTTGCCGCCTTCGACCTTATCGTCTTTTATCCATACCGAGAAACGGTAGTAGCCGTAACGCTCGATCTTGACTGTAGGGGATGCATTGCCGTAAGCC
>CAJUQF010000120.1 GCA_910588315.1 uncultured Christensenellaceae bacterium
GTATACAGGCGTAACGACGCATCGTATCGGCTATCGCTCGCGGATCGCCCGTTTGCAGTTTGAATGTCGCAGATACTACCTTGTCCGATTCGAGCAAACGGCTTTCCCTGTAATCCAGCCCGAGCGCGGAACCGTCGAGTACGATCAAACGCCCGTCGCGCAGCACTTCCGCACACACTATCACATCTGCGATGCAGCCGCCGAACGCACCGGCGTTCATTCTTACCGCGCCGCCGACACTGCCCGGTATTCCCGACGCCCATTCCAAACCTGTCAGCCCGACATCGGCGAGATACCGAGCGACCGCAGGCAGTTTCGCGCCCGACCCGACCGTAACGGTATCACCCAATATCGATATTTCCCGATATTTATTGATAACGACGTTGCCGTCGTATCCGTCGTCGGATACAAGCACATTCGATCCGCCGCCCAACACCAGTCCGAACGGCGCAAGCTCGATAAACATATCTCTGCTATCCGCAACGTCCAATCTCCGCGCCGCGCCGCCTATGCCTATCGTAGTCCACTCGCTCAATAGAGTGCTATACATATATTCTACTCCGTTTTGATTTTTTTTTCAATAGTTTAGCATATAAATTCCCGATTAAAATCAATTCGAACATAACCGATATTCCGTAAAAGATTGCAAAATCGAATTCGACATGTTATACTATATAAGTATGGAACTGTATGAAGCCAACAGAATACTCCGTTCCGTAAAAGCCGCCGCCACGGCGGACGGTTTCAAGCTCCCGTCATCGGCAGAGACCGACGGGCTTATGATGTTGCTCGGCAAACTCGATACGGAAAAATATATAGTGCGGCTCGCCAAACATTGTTCTTCATACGTGCGCGGTTCCGCCAACTACGATAGGGCTATACGGCTTTGCGCGTTTTTCCGCGCGCTTCTATCGGTACAAGCCGGACTATACGAAAAACCGACCGTAGCGTCGCTTGTGGCGCTCAACAAAACGCTTTTCGGCGACGCTTGCGACAGCGCCGGAAAATTGCGCGAATCGGACGCCTTTACAGACGGCAACGCGCACACCGATCCCAAATACATAACAGGATCGCTCAAAGCCATAACCGCAAAGATGAGCGAGACCGCAGGCGCCCCCGCGACGGGCAAAGAAGATTTCGCGATATATCTTTCTCATTATATGCGCGAACTTATAATCTTGCACCCGCTCGAGATCGGTTCGGAATTTACGATCAGGATATTCATCTTGATGTTTTGCAAGACCAAAGGCTTTGCGCTTTACTATTACCGCGCAACCCCTGCGTCCGTAAGATCGGCGGAAACCGACGCGCTCGCCACCGACGACGTCACGCCGCTTTTCACACTCTTTACGGAATGTCTCGCCTACGATTACAAGACCGCGACAACAACGCCGCCGGCAAAGACCCGCAGAGAGACCGACAAAAAAGACCTATGCCGCACTACGCGACAAAGTTCTTCGCAGATCCAGCCGGGCAAGCAACAACCTAACAATAAAAAAAGCCGTCAGTCCGAAGACGACGTACTCAAACGTGCGGTACGACTGCAACAAAAAATATCCAAGCTCAACGATCAACTGACCGAATTGATGCGCCCTATCGAAAAATCCAAACGCGACAAAAACACAAAGGACAACCGATGATCGACATAATAGCAAACAAAAGCAGCGGCAAAGGCAACGGCGCAAAATGTCTCGCAAAAGCGACCGCTTATCTCGACGAGCGTTCCGTTGCCTACACCGTTCACGAAACATTGCGGACCGGACACGGGAAACAGCTTGCCGAACAGCTATCTGCCGAGGGTGCGACTACACTCGTCGCGCTTGGCGGCGACGGTACGTTTCACGAAATTCTTAACGGTATCGATTTCACCAAATCGCGCATGGGACTAATACCTGCGGGTCGCGGCAACGATTTTGCGATCGGCACCGGCGCGGCGTCGCTCGATCCAGTAAAAGCGATCGCCGATATCGTGCGCGGCGAACATGCCGAACTCGACTACATACAGATCGGAGACAAACGCTGTTTAAACGTCGGAGGTACGGGTCTCGACGTGGAAGTACTTTTAAAAACCGCAAAAAGCAAAAACAAACTGTCGTATGTCGCGTCGTTGTTTCGCTGTCTTTTGAAATTCAAACCGTACCGCGTAGAAGTATCGACAGACGGCGGCGAAACACGGGTTTTCGATTGCATAATGCTCGGCGCGTGCAACGGCACTCAGATCGGCGGCGGCATAAAACTGTCGCCGATAAGCAAAGCCGACGACGGAAAACTCGACATAATCATAATGGAAAAACCCAAACATTGCCCCACCGTACTCGTTATGCCTAAGTTCGTAAAAGGCAAGCACATGAACAAGCCGTATACGCACCACATCGTTTGCGAACATATAAAAGTAAAGACCCCTGCCCCCGTTCAGCTCGACGGAGAAATATATTACGATCTCGACTTCGACGCTCATATAGTCAAGAATGGCGTAAAGACATTCAAAGTATTACAGTAACGACTGTTTCGCCGCACCGAAACAGAGCATTATACCGAGTAGAATACAGTGTCGATTTGCTGGCGGTAACACACAAAACGAATATTGTGGAGTAACACACTACCGAAACAAAAATTGTAATAACTTCTTGGTTCGAATATAAAACGCCCGACCACACTAATAAATGCCGGTCGGGTGTTTTGATGTCTGTTATTCTTAACCTTACTGTTTTTTAAAACTGCCACGCAACCGCTCGTTGAGTTCGTCCACTGCAGAAAAACCGAGATCGTTAAGTCTGTGCGTGCGCGCCGCGGCTTCGAGTATGACGGCGAGATTCCGTCCCGGCTTTACTGGTACTACGTGCAACGGTTTTTTTACACCGAGGATCGTATAAGTTTCGTCCGGCGCGCCTATGCGCGTATACTGCGCTTTATCGTCCCATGCTTCCAATTTGATCACCATATCGATAGTCTTGACGAGCTGTACTGCGCTAGCGCCGTACATGGCTTTTATATCGATTATACCGATACCGCGCACTTCCATAAAATATCTGATCACGTCCGGGCATGTACCGTCAAGCCGATCGCCTATGCGCGTGATAGTCACGGCGTCGTCGGCGACGAGCCGATGTCCGCGTTCTATAAGCGACAGCGCGGTCTCGCTTTTGCCGATGCCCGACTCGCCTATCACCAAAACCCCCACGCCGTACAGATCCATAAGGACGCCGTGGATCGTTTTGGACGGAGCAAGCAATTCGTTTAGATACAGCGACAGATGATTGACGAACATCGTCGTGCGCAGTCTCGACGACAAAAGTATTCTGTTATACTTTTTGACAGCATGGAGCAGTTCGTCGCACGGCGGCAACGTGGACGTCACGATCAGACACGGGATCGGCTGTTTCATAAGCGTTTCGCAAGCCGTTTTGCGCGCGTCGTGAGTCATCTGCTGTAAGTACGTCATTTCCATCTCGCCCATGACCTGAACGCGTTCCGCTGAGAAATGCTTATAATATCCCGCAAGCTGAAGTCCGGGTCTACTGACGTTGAACGTGCAAAAATGAATATTTTTATTGTCGCCGCGATAGACCACGTCGAGTTCCATAAGCCGCGCGAACTCGTCGATATCGACGTCGCATTCCGTTTCTTCTATTTCGTCCGAATCGAATTCGTATTTACGCGTCACGACACCGTCACGCTCTACGTTTTGCGCCTGTTCGTCGGCATTGCTCTTTTTAGGCATTTTCGTCTCCTTCTTTACTGTTGAAACAACACGATTCGATGGTGTCCGCCACCCCGTCGTCGTTGTTTGTCGGCGCGATATGATCGGCGAGCCGTTTTATGGATTCTTTGGCATTACCCATTGCGACCCCCAACCCCGCGCACTTTATCATGGAAATGTCGTTAAAACTGTCGCCTATCGCGACGACTTCCGACATCGGTATCCCGTATTTATCGGCTACGAATTTCAATCCGCTCGCCTTATCTACACCGCGCAATATGCACTCTATCATTGCCGGCTCGAAATCGTCGTAACAATTTTTCAAGCTCTGCAAAAACGGCGCTGTCGACTGCGTGTACTGTAAACTCGGAAACTCCGCGTTCAGCCGCGCGGCAACATCCTCGAGTTTTCGCTCGTCGAGTACTATCACTACCTTAACTATCTTATCCGCGGTTGTCGCCGCATACTCGTCGAGCTCGCCCACGACGTCGAATTCGACGCCGACCTTTTCGCAATAGCGCATCGCAAGTTCGGTGATTCTTTCTATTTTAGTCACGCCGGTCGTATACACGAGAACGAACACTCCGAGCGCGCTTGCAAGCCGCAAAAACGGCGCCGCGACGTCCTTTTCTATCTCGAACGTCTTTATCTCCGACATGTCGCATGAGTCCACTATCATGCCGCCGATATTGCATATTACAGGCACGCAATCGTCTTTCATACCGAGTTCTTCGAAAAACCGCGATGCGCTCGACGGGCTGCGTCCCGTAGCGAATGTGAATATGCCGCCCTCGGCACGGTATTTCTGTACCGCACGCTTCGTTCTGTCCGTGATCTTCAGTTCGTCGTTTAAAAGCGTACCGTCGAGATCGACCGCTACCAGCTTATATTTCAAATTACTATCGGTTGCCGAACTCGGATGATAATACTCGTAAATGTTTTGCGCCGCCTTCTTTGTAACGCCGGCTTTTTCGGCTATCTCGTCCGCGCTCGCCTCGACTATCGTACGCGTATTAAACGCCGCAAGCACTTTCTTGACCGTGGCGCTGCCCACGCCGGGTACGCCTTTCAGTTCGCTCTCATACCGCCGCGAGCGCAGCGTTCTGTGATACAAGACTGCAAACCTGTGCGCCTCGTCGCGCACGCGCTGCAAAAGCTTGAGCGCGTAATCCTCGCGTTTGAGTTTTACGGGCGTGGGATTACCGCGTAAATACAATTCTTCGTCGCGCTTGGCAAGTCCTACCATGGGTACCGACACTCCGACGTCGTCCGCCGCGCGTGCCGCAAACTCCACCTGTTCGAGACCGCCGTCGATAACTATCAGATCGGGCAGTTCGTTAAATCCGGCGTCACCGTTTTTGTATCGGATCAGCCTGCGCGTGAGCGTCTCGTACATCGATCTGAAATCGTCCGCGCCTTCCACAGTACGTATGCGATAACGCCTGTATTGCGCTTTGTCGGCTTTGCCGTCGATAAACACCACACCCGACGCGACTTTGTCCGCGCCGGAAATATTGGATATATCGTAACATTCGATGCGGCGCGCGCTCTTTAACCCGAATACGGATTTCAGCCGTTCGCAAGCGCCGACCGTCATATCTTGATCGCGCTTTACCCTGTCCGCGCTTTTTAAAAGATAGTCGGTACAGTTACGCGCCGCGGTGTCGAGCAGTTTTTTACGCATGCCCTTTTGCGGAACAGTAAACAGCGGCGCGCGAGAAAACACCGAACGGAAATACTC
>CAJUQF010000121.1 GCA_910588315.1 uncultured Christensenellaceae bacterium
CATTCGATTTACTGCGTATAACTATCGTCGGTTCGCCGTAACGCGATATCGCGATCGGGCTGTTGACTGTTACATCGAACTCGTTCTGCGACCAGCTTTTTATTTGCGGCGGCGTTGTCCATCCGTTTGTCGCGGCTATTACCGAGAACGTCGTCGACGACTCGAATGCCGCATAATTGCCCGTTGCCTCTACATTGATCCTGAGCGTATATGTATCGGCGGTAAGCTTTCCTATAACAGCCTCCCACTCTTTTAGAACGTACAGGTCTTTTGCAAAGTCGTTGTGATGAACACCGTTACCGTCGCCGAGCAATATTCCGTCGAGCGCTTTTCCGTCTATCTTTATAACGTTGCCCGATCCGTCCAATATCGAATAGCTGACCTCTCCGCGTGTAGCGGGAATACCGCCGAACAGATTGTTAAGTCTGTCGTACGATCCCCATACCCAGCTGTTGGCGCTCGGCGTAACTATAAACGATCGGTCCGTTGCCGTTAATATCTCGAATGCAAGCGCCGTTTCTTCGATACCTTTGTAGTTCGGCGTTTCGTCGACGCTTATTTTGACAATGTATTCGCCTACATCCGAAGGGAAATCTATCGGAGTGTTTTCGCCTTTACGATAAAACACGTACTTGGTATCGCCGTGCAAAGCCGACGCATACGGGGTGGTAACGGTACCGTACTGCCAAGTGAATTTACCTGTTTCAACGTCATACTGCGCATTTTCTATCGTAGGATCGCAATCGTCTTTCCACTTATTCGTGACCTGCTCGATGTTAAACTCGACAAAGTCCGAAAGTTCCTGCCAGTTTACATCCCCGGGACAGCGCACGGTAAGCACATATTCGCCTACCGATAAACTCGAAAGAGCCGCATTTATAACTTTGATCGCATCTTCGGGTTTGTTGTTATAATCGACCGTAACATAATGTAGCGAGGACGGCTCGCCCTTAAGTTTGATATCGACATAAACCGAGTGACCGTATGTCGGTCTGCCGGCGTTCCATTCGACGGAACTGCCCCAATGCCAACCTATTCCGTCCGCACTTGCTCTTTCCGCATCCTGCTTTAACGATAGGCTGGTTTTTATATCCCAAAGATCCCGCCACGAATTTGTACCCGGTCCTACTACGAGCGCTACGGGTTTTTCCGTACCGTAATATTCATTGGCTTGCGGTATCGAAATAGTTACGGTATACGAACCGGCATCGAGATTTTTTACGGCATCCTCGAATGCGGCATAACCTTTGTACGTATCGTTACCGAGTTTATATTCGATCGTATTCTCGCCATAGCTCGCAGTGACCGTAAACGCGTCGAGAATCGTGTTATTGCCGCCGTTCTCGCCGCGTTGCCAAGCGGCAGTGAGCTTATCAGGCGCGGTCAAATTATTGTCGTAACGCGTGATCGACATTCTGACATCCGCAGTCAACGTAAAATAATCACAGGACTGCGCCACTGTCAAGCGAATGATATACTCGCCCGAGCCTACCGCCGTGACTGCTCCCGTACCCTTGATCTTATCGAAGAGCGTATTATCGTTATTCGCGTCGTATGTAAGCCCGGAGAACAAAGTTTTGTAATCGAGATCGAGTATATCGTAAACAACGGCGCCGGAAAGCGCTTTTATCTCACCGAACCACGCCTTGAACGCCGCAAGATCGAACGTATCCGCATGCAGCGCCGCGTACGGGGCGGATACTCCGTCCGTTTTGGGCTTATATCCGTTCTGCCAATCGTTACCGGTGCGATACACACCGAACAGCACCTGATACGCCGATATATCGGTGTAAGTCGCATCGTCGGCGGCGTCCAGCCAAGCATTCAACACGTAACTGCCCGCATGCAATTTATCGAGAATGTCATTAACTGCGGATGTAGACGTAACGATTCCCGAAGTATATGCGTTATCGCTTTCGGCGTTTGTCGTACCGATGATTTGATATTTTACCAAACTGCCGTAAATCGGCGTGCCTGCGGTAAACCTATCGCGATTTCCCTCGGCTTTCGAATTGCCGTACGTAAACGACAGGATGTTCGGGGTTTTGTCCCAACCGTTATCTGCTTTACTTACGGCAAAGAGCGCAGTACCCGTCTTATCGTCGAAAGTATCGTCGCCCTGTACCGTGACGGTAAGCTCGTAATTATCCGGTCTCAACGAATTCAACAGTTGCGCCACTTCATCGCTTACGAACTTTGACCCGGATACGTAGCCGAACCCGTTATTCAACAGGTTTTCGATCTTGGCATTCAACTGTTCGTGTGTAAGAGCTTTCAGCGCCGGATCCTTGGATACATCGAAGTTTGTATAATTCAAAGTCTCGTATGACGAACCGTCTTTCGAATTTACTTTTATCGTAAACGTCGTTTTACCGCCGTTGCGCGCAGAACCTGAGAACAGATTGCGGGTCTTGTCGTAACCGTTCCAATCCCATGCGATAACGCCGGGTTGATATACCCAATCGTTGGAAGCCGCGCCGATATTGAGCGTACCGTAACCGATAAGTCCTTCGAAATTACCGTTTACATCGGCGGCAAGCTCGCCGCGCAAATAGAAACGTCCTTTCGTAATAGGTTGAGCCTCCGACCACTCGATCGTGCCGTTTTCGACCAATTCTTTAAATCTATCCGAATTTATTTCTACGGGCTTTTCCGATTCGTAAACCATCGGAGCATAGCTGTAAACTACATCGTTTTTGTTGCCGAAATGCGGCGCGGAATCAGGATACGCCGATGCGCCGTCGGCGCTCCAACCGCCGTCCGGTATATGCGGAGTCCTATTCCAGCTGTTTTTGGCTTTTATTACGGCAAAACTTATTGTCTCGGCATCGATACCGGCATAACTCGTCGTTTCCTTTACCTCGAACGTAATTGTGTAATCCCCCGTATCCAAAGCCCAGAGCCGCGCTTGCAAAGCCGCTATATCGTTTGCGTTGGGCGCTCTGTCGACGCCGTACGTTATGACCGCAGAAATGACCGTAGCGCCCGTACTGTTCTTGACGGTAAACTCCACGTCGCCGACTTTAGAAACGGGCGTGCTCCACACTATATCCAATTCCCACGCGACGGGCGTGCCGTCGGTCTTGTAGCTTGCATATATAGGCGTATTCTTATTGTTCCATATCCAACCGGCTATGGTAAATTTCTGTGGCTGTCCGTCTTTGAGCATCCAGCCGTTCGCCGACTTATTTATGCTCAGCGCAACTATTCTCTCTATCGTCGAATACGTCTCGTTATCCGTCGGCACAACGGCACGAATAGTGTGCGTACCGCTTGAAAGTCTGCCGAGTTCCGTCATAAGATCGCTTACGTTTTCAAGCTTTGTGCTGTTTACGTATATCTCGAGTTTACCGTTATTGTAATTCGCTTGGAAGAGCACCGGCTCGTTATCGCTGTCGCCGTAATACCAAGTAATGTCGGAGCTCGTGCTGCCGCTCGTCCAGGAGTTATCCGCAAGCGCGACTGTCACGTATTCCGTAAACGTCAATCCGGTGTTATTAGTGCCTTCCGCTATTGTTGCGGTAAGCATATAGTCGCCGGCGATCGAAATGCCGTTTATTACGGTCTGCCACACGGTCTCGTCGGAACAAACGACCTTTCCGTTGCGGGTAAGCGTATATTCGATCGTCAAATTGAGTTTTAAATCGCTCGGCATATCGGCAAGATTCGGCTTGACGAAATCGGCGCTTGCCTGTTCGCCGTACTTCCAGCCCGTAGCGGTCTGTTCGTCCTTGGATTCCGTAGCGGCGTCCCATTTTACCGTATACTTATTGACGGTAAACGTTGCACTTATCTGTCCGGGCGAGACGTAATGATCGGTAGCGGTTATATCCGCCGTCACAAAATACGTTCCGGCATCACAGTTTTTAAAGAACTCGTTAAGCTGCGCGAACGTTTTTGCGGGTCCGGATACACCTGCTATCGTGTATTTGATAGTGTTATTGCCGTGATCCGCTTGCGGCTCTGCGATAGTAGACTCGGTAAAGCTGCCGTAATCCCATTCTTTATCTTCGAACCCGGCGGCGCTCCAACTATTGTCATAAAGTCCGATACGAATGACGATGGCCGTCGAGAGCGTATTGTAATCTTTGTTGAATCGATCGAACAAAGCTCTTGTATCTTCGTCATCACTTGCACCGTATGCGCCGCCCACTCTGACATTAACATTATATGTTCCGTTGGCGAATTTAGCAAGTTCCTCTATAAACTCGCTGAGAACAAGACCGGATCTCTTTGTTGCCGTCCCGACTTTTTCGTAATCGAAACGCAACATACCGGTGTAATCGGTCTCGGCAATAACGTTACCGTCGCGGTCGAGAACAGCGTACTCGGGTACTTCGTACTTGCTCGTATCGACCTCGCCCTTCCAATCGGTATAGGATTTAGGCTCTTTGCCCGTCACCCACTTGACATTTTTCTTCTTTATCTCGAGCATACAACTGCTCATCAAGCCGTTATAGTTGCCCGACGGGTCGGCATCGACAATAAACCGCACCGAATAAGTGCCTGCGGCAAGTCGATCATTCAAGCCCGGAATTCTGTTTATATATTCGTTTAATTTGTTAATATTATCGAATGCACTGCCGTCAAACTCGATACGCACCGTACCGCGCGGCGACGTCGGCGACGTCAGAGTAACCGTATCGCCGCGATAGAACGTCCACTTGACGCCGGCTGTCCATTCTGCGGCGGTATGATCGCCGGAATCGTCCCAATTTATAGCGATAGGCTGAACAAGCACGCGCGCCGTCACAGCTTTTATACCGAGATAGTTATCGCTCTCGACGACCGAACACGTCACTGTGTATTCGCCCGTCGGCAGCGTATTCACAAAAGCATTAAGCGTCATGCCGTTCATATCGAGCGGCACATTGTTCGCATTTTTAACGACGATTTCGATTTTAGCGTCGCATGCCGTGCCGTCTATAACCACTGCGGGATTCGGGATCGTTACGCCTTGATACGGTTCTCTGTATTCGTTTTTAAACTCGAACGAATCCGCCCACACAAGCTTGCCTTTGTTGACTGTTATCGTGATCTCGGTATGAAGTTTGGCATAGTTCTCCGACTTCGGATCATAATCGACAATAACGGTATACACACCTGCGCCCGGATTTTTATGAGCTTTGAGATAATTGATCACCGAATCTCTCGACGAGAAAGTCTTATCTTCTTCTACGATTTCGACGCCCTGTTTGAATTTAACGGTATACGAAAGCGTTGCGTTCGGAAGATTATCGTCTTTATCTTTTGTCGGTATATAAACTTCGCCTATTTTGTCTGCAAACGTATATTCGTTGAAATCAAAAGCCGGAACGAACTCAATGACTTCCTTGCCTTCGTCTTTCCACGAATTTCCCAGACCGGTTATGACGATATCGAACGACGCCGTCTTTCCT
>CAJUQF010000122.1:0-2963 GCA_910588315.1 uncultured Christensenellaceae bacterium
GTCATCATACTCCGATTGCGACCTTTGTCTCGCGCGCAAGATGTTTTCCAACTCCTCGCGGTCGGTGGTTATCATCTCTTTCTCTGTTTCGGACGCCTTGATTACGACGGGCACTTTGTTGTTGTTAGCGCACACAAGCGCCTCGCCGCGCTCGAAACGCATAACCGCTTTCATTTCCGTTTTAGTCAGCTTCAATATATCCCGAACGTATTTCGCCTCGTCCGGTTCGAGATTTAAGATGATTTTATTTTGGCTGTTATTGATAATCGCGCGCCCGTATTTACCATCCTCAAGCCCGAAAAAATCGGATAAATCCTGCGTCGCCGATATCGCCGCGCCGCCGTAGCCGCGAATGGTTTTGAATATCGTAAGACAAAACTCCGCCGCCATTTTGTTTGACGCCGCGCCGATGAGCTGCCATATCTCGTCGATAAATACCGCTTTCCTTTTTGTTCTGTCCGACTTGATATTATCCCAGATGTAATCGAGCGCTATCATCATACCGACGGGCAACATCTTTCCTTTCAGTTCGGACAAATCGAATACAACGTACTTATTGGAAAGATCCACATTGGTCTGACGGTTAAACGATTGAGCCGATCCGTTGACAAACCGAGAAAGTATCACGCTCATTCTGTACGCCGCATTATTCTTTTTCAGTCGATTTTGCAAGTCGCCGAGAATCGGCATTACCTTCATCCTCGGCGTGGTCGTATTAGTGTCTTCATACAAAGACTCATTGTCATGCGTTATGCCGAAATCCGCATAAGTCTGTATCAATGCCTCGTCCAACAGCTGCTCTTCTTCGTAGGTCATATCCGGCATAAGCAGCGTGAAAAATATCATCAACTGCTGAATTTTGCGCGCCAAAAGCGACTCGTTTTCAGAATAATCGACTTCGTCTATAAGGCGCATTTCGGGACTGATCGTATGCCTGATTTCCATAATATTGACGCTATGCGGCGAACCCGGTGCGAGACTTATAAAACTACCGCCGATACGGTTGCACGCGCGCCTGAATTCGTGTCCTTTAATCGGCGCGACGGTAAAGCACTGTATTCCGCGCATCCTCATACGCAGCGCCAATAGCTGCATGGTAAACGTTTTGCCCGCGCCGCTCGTTCCTATCAGATTGAGATTGGCGTTTTTACATTTCTTCGTATTGAACAAATCGACAATGCAGAGCGAATTATTGTGTTGGTTGACGCCGAGCAGTACGCCTGCGTCGTCCGACATTTCAAAACTCGTAAACATATACGAAGACGCCGCGCCGCTTGTCAGTACGTTGCGCCGCGTATTCCGATCCAAATCCTTTTCCATATGCAATAACGGCATAACGGATTTTAACGCCTGCTCCTGACGGTATCTGCATTCGGACACGAAAATGTCTATTGATTTGAGCATATCCGTGATTTGCTTTCTGCGCCATATAAGTTCTTCATAAGTTTTTGCAGATACCGTTACAAACACGGACATATAGAACAAATCCTCGTTATTACCCGCAATACCGGATTTAATATAGTAGCCGGACCGGATCGAGTCTGTAAGCTGCTCATAGTCCACGCTTGTATCCTGCGTGTTTTTTAGTTTGGTGCGATTCAAGCGGATGCGTTGCGCCACTTTATTGATCGTTTTACTTCGATTTTCCCTGATAAGAAATACGTCTACGTCGATTCCATCACCCGCATTAACGAGCGCTGACAACCAACCGGCACGCACCTTGCTCGGATAACCGTCGCTCTTAACGTAAAGAAACGAATAATACGTCCCGTCCATTACGACGTATCCGATATGCGACAAATCCAATCCCCTCGGTGCGATAATATCCGCAACGGGAATATGCGGTATTTTATCTTTACCGAGCGTTTTTCCGTCCCGCATCATGGTGTCAAAAACAATCCTGTCCACTCTTTTGCTCAAAGACTCGTCCACACATGAACGACGGTTGAAAAAAGTATAAAGAATTTCCGCCGTGGCTTCGTCGGCGTCCAGCGGTTGTACGACCGCATTTCCACAAAGCCCCAAATATGCGCGAATATTCTGTTCCGCTGTTTGCAATTCGCCGTAAATCTTTGCAAAATCTTCGCCCAGAACGCTTTGCGACTCGTATTGGAAAATCAAAAAGAAACGCCGTGTAAGCGCTTCTTTATTCCCTACATCTTTTATGAGCCTTACATAACCCTCGCCGAGTGCGCGGCACTTATCGTTCGCTTCGTGTTCGATATCCGTTTGCAGTAACGCAAGATGCTTATCCGAATCCGCTTTTCTTGTAATGCTCTTAAACTGTATCCGCACAGGTGATATCTTCAACCAGTTTGCAAACGATGATATAATTGCGCTTTGTTCGTCGTCCGAGCGGAGCATAAAATTGATCGGCTCGATTTCCAAGATTTTCACGTGACGTCCGTCTGTCGTTTCGATAATTCCGTGACGAATATTCCGCACTGGTATGAAATCCTGAACGAATTTACTTTTCTGTTTTTTCATTGAACCTCCCTATCTTTCTGAAATGCAGTTTCCTGCGCCGACGAAAAAATTTGAATATGTGCCCTACAAACCGAAACAACGACTCGCCGTCAATGCCCATAAGCGCAACTATCGCCGTAGGCAATAGCGTTACTATCATCACGATTATTCGAATTGTATCTGTCATAGGAATCAATTTCAACTCGATAAATCCGATAACAAGCACAAGAATAAGCGCCTCGATGATATTTCGAAGCGCCAACATCCCGCCGAGTATCTTTCCCGAATCGGTGTAATTTGCAGGAATTGCATATATATTTTCATTGTCTTCCATTTACGTTCCCTCCGTAGAATATTCTTGATTTGCTCCTTCGAGCGTAGTTTTGAGCGACTGCGTCATGAAATCTATTGCCTCGCCAAAGGTAATATCGAACTCGCCGTACTTCGCATTTACGTCAACGCCAAAAGCCGCCAAAAAGAAAGCGTTTGTTATCGGT
>CAJUQF010000122.1:2973-4670 GCA_910588315.1 uncultured Christensenellaceae bacterium
CTGATAATCTCCGTTCCTATAATTTCAAGCAAATCCGAAATAATCGGAATCTCGACGTATAAAATCTCATACGTAACGACAAACATTTCATCAAAAGCGTTTGTCATTTTAGAGACCATATTCTCGGCGCTAACGCCCGTTTGCCCCATCGACGCCGAATATACCGATAATGCGTAACAGACGTCATAATCTGCGGTTTTAACCGAACAGTCTGTAAGCGCGTCCATTGACCGCTTATAGTCGTATCCGCCGTCCTTAACAATCGAATTGACTTTATCGAGCGCATAGTCGTGACCTTTTATTACCGTTTGATGCACGCTTGTTGAAAGCTCCGAATACGCTGTGGTAAGGGAATTGCCCGAGTAATCCTCGGGCAATCCGAATATACCGTCGAATATGATTGCGGGCAGCGACACAATCGTTACAACGAGAAAAACAATAACCAGACACGTGCTGACCAACAATTTGAAAAGCGTATGCCGCATCGACCAAGCCGCAGAAATGATTGCGCCCCACGGACCGCCTGCCGCCGTTCCCGCCGCTACGTTTGCAACAGCTTTCCCTGCTTGCGCACCCGCTTTAACCGTTGCGGTTGCCGCGTTGACCGTTGCTTCGGCGCCCTTTTTCGCAGCGCCTTTTACGGCGTTTTTTCCGATTTGTTTTGCGGCTTTTGCCGATTGCTTTGCCGCATTACCGAAATTATCCTGTCCGTCGCCGGTTTGATATTTATTTTGTTCCGACATCGTTACCTCCTATTTTTTGCATAAGAAAAGCACCTACCTTTTCAGGTAGATGCTTCCGTCCTTTTGCCGTGTTTATTATTTTGCGTTATATTCGTTCAGCAGTTCCGTAACAAGATACTCGTCGCTCATGCAATGCATATCCGAAACGCCGTCGCTGATTAACTTGTAGGTCTCCGATTTATAGAAAAAATCCAGAGCCGCGTCATATCCGATGCCGAGCTTTTTTGCGAACAGCTCTATAAGACGCGAGTATTTCTTATGCAGGAGATTGGGATTGGCGTTCATAGTTTCACGCTCCTTTTGAACTTGAGAAGCGTTATTGCTTTATCTGTCCGTAGGCAAACTTGCAAATTCGGTTTTTCGTACCGAAGCCGCTTGATTGCTTCCGTCTTGTCGATGAGTCCGTCAAAGAAAAGCTCGACTGTATTGAACACCTTGTCGTTTGCCACACCGCCTATAACCACATCGTATTCCGACGCGTCTTTTCCGTTTCGACAAACCATAATGAAATCCAGCCAATCCTCCGAATAGGCGTCGAACTTCAAAACCTTTAATTCGGCAAGCGAAGCATCGTCAAACTCGTACTCGGTTATAACGCCGCTGTTGCCGCGTCTGATGAATTTTCCGCACCATTTCTCGGCTTGCTCGTAAATCGGCGTAGTATAAAAGCCGCGCCCGAAATCGACGTTTGCTCTGCTGTGTTGCAGGTCGGGATGTTTTATTTCGATGTATGAGCCGTGATAGAGAATCATATTTTCACACCCCTTTCCTTCATTACTTCGAGAATGTCCGCTACGATATATTCCTTGCTCTGCGTGTGCAAAACCTCATATTCGGGAACGATATATCCGTGCAAAATATCACTGTCTGCCGTTAAAGCACGATAAACTTTTTCCGCATCGACACCAAGAGAAAGCGCAACATTCTCAATGCAAAAAATCGCAAATTCGAGTT
>CAJUQF010000122.1:4680-5123 GCA_910588315.1 uncultured Christensenellaceae bacterium
CCTTCATCGTTATCACATTCAGTATATCACATTTTACGGCAAATTGCAATACAAAACACCCTGTCGGATACGTCTATTTTCTTTTCGGCGTATGCACGTCGATAAAATCCCGTTTCGTCGGTTCATCAAACCTGCTCGGAGTACCGCGATATTTTACCGTCTCCACCGATACGGTTCTGACATTCTCGCCGTCATAAACGGGTTTACCGTCTTCATATACAGGTCTGCGATCCACCGCCGCATCGCCGTGAACGGCATACCAACTGTTCCCTGCCGAATCCTCATAGGTGCCGTAATCACCGTGCGGTACGTCATAGCGATTCGCGTCGTAAAACGCCGTACCGCTCCCGTCGCCATGCATCACCTCGAAGCATCCGTCGTCTGCGGAATTCACCGACGTAATGTCTTGCTCATAACCCGGCATAAATTCTCTGAACTGCGCA
>CAJUQF010000123.1 GCA_910588315.1 uncultured Christensenellaceae bacterium
CGCATAACGCTTATCTTTGGGACTGACGGCAACCGCCGTATCGCCGAGAAGAGTTTCGGGGCGCGTAGTAGCAACGGTAACATGTCCGCTGCCGTCCTTAAAAGGATAATCGATATGCCAAAGATGCGACGGTTCGGATACGTAATCGACTTCGGCGTCGGATATTGCGGTCTTGCAGCCGGGACACCAATTTATGATGCGATCGCCGCGATATATATATCCCTGCTCGTATAACGATACAAACACTTCGCGGACGGCTTTGCCGCGCTCGTCGTCGAGAGTAAACGCCATGCGCGACCAATCGAGACTCACTCCAAGCGTTTTAAGCTGTTCGACGATACGGTTTCCGTATTTTTCTTTCCACGCCCAGGCGCGTTCCAAAAAGCCGTCTCTGCCGACGTCCTCTTTTGATACACCCTCTTCGCGCATCGCCTGCACGACCTTTGCTTCCGTAGCAAGCGACGCATGGTCGTATCCGGGCAACCACAGCGTTTCATACCCGCACATGCGCTTATATCTGACGATCGCGTCGGGGATAGTAACGTTCATCCCGTGTCCCATGTGCAACTGTCCGGTGATGTTCGGCGGCGGCAAAACTATGGAAAATTCCTTTTTCGCCTTGCCGGGGCGCGGCTTAAAACACCCGGCGCTCATCCAGCGTTTATAAATCCTATTCTCGAAATTATGCGGATCGTAAGTTTTATCCATCTTGATATATCGCTCCCGGAAAATCCTTATACCGAAATTTTATCACAATAATCTCAAAATAGCAATTGATTATATCGCGCTCGACAAAAAATTAGCCGTTTTATATATACACTTCGACGCTGCGCCGTGCATATACCGAAATATAATATTGCTTTGGAGGAATATATGAAACAAAAAATCACCGCTCTCTTCACAGCCATTGCGCTCGCGATCCTGCCTTTGTCGCTATCCGCTTGCGGCGACGACGGCAAAACTACGGTAAAACTATGCGAAGTAACTCACTCGATCTTCTATGCCCCGCTATATATCGCACATAACAACGGCTACTTCTCCGACGAAGGGCTTGAAATCAAACTGAGTAACGGCGGCGGCGCGGATCAGGTCATGACTTCGGTTATATCCGGTTCCGCCGATATCGGGCTTATGGGTCCCGAAGCTACTATTTACTGTCATGTCGAGGGGCAGCGCGATTACCCTGTCATATTCGGTCAGCTTACAAAGCGCGACGGATCGTTTCTAGTAGGACGCAATCCCGAACCCGATTTCGAATGGTCGAGTTTGGCAGGCAAGCATATTCTCGCCGGGCGCGCAGGCGGCGTTCCCGCAATGACGCTGCAGTGGGTACTCAATCAAAACGGCGTTTCGACCGACACGAAGAACTTCGACACTTCGGTCGCTTTCGATGCTATGGTCGGTACGTTCGAATCGGATAAATCCATATCGTATACCACAATGTTCGAGCCTACCGCGTCCGAGTACGTTGCACTCGGCAAGGGCTATATTGTCGCGTCCGTCGGCGAAGCGTCAGGCGACGTGCCTTACACCGCGTTCTCGGCACAAAAATCGTGGCTGAACAAAAATAACAAGACCGCCAAAGCGTTTTTGCGCGCGGTGCTTAAAGGCTATAAATACATGACCGAAAATACGCCCGAAACCGTTGCGAAATCGCTTAAAAAATCGTTTGCCGGCACGAGCGAAACGTCTATCGCCGCTGCCGTCAAAAGCTATCTCGACATCGACGCATGGTCGCATACGCCGGTCATGGCGGAAGCGGACTTCAACCGCTTGCAGACGATAATGGAAAATGCAGGCACGCTTTCAGAGCGAGCGGATTATAATCTTGCCGTCGACAACCGTATAGCCAAAGAGCTGGTCGAAGAACTCGGCATTTAGGTGACGAGATGGCGCTACTCGAAATTTCTCACGCAGACGTGATCTATCAAACCGAAAAGAGCGAAACCGAGGCGGTACGCGATCTTACGTTATCGGTCGACGAGGGCGAATTCATCGCTCTCGTCGGGCCGTCCGGTTGCGGTAAGACCACTCTTCTGTCATTGATCGCAGGACTGCTTACACCTACGTCCGGCAATGTGACTATCGACGGACAGAAAGTCGAAGCCAAATCCGGCAATGTGGGATACATGTTACAACGCGACAATCTTTTCGAATGGCGAACGATAGAACAAAATGTTTTGCTCGGTCTTAACGTTCAAAAAAAGCTCACCGAAGAAAGTCGCCGTTATGCGCTCGATATGCTCGACAAATACGGTCTCGGCGACTTCAAAGCCGCATTTCCGACTCAACTGTCGGGCGGAATGCGTCAGCGCGCCGCGCTCATACGTACGCTCGCTTTCAAGCCGAGACTGTTGCTTCTGGACGAACCGTTTTCCGCAGTAGACTTTCAGACGCGCATGACGGTTTGCGACGACGTTCATTCTATCATAAAAAAAGAAAACAAGACCGCAGTGCTTGTTACCCACGATATTTCGGAAGCGGTATCGATGGCGGATCGCATAATAGTCCTTACTAAGCGCCCCGCTACCGTTAAAGCCGTATTCGACATAGACATTGCGGCATCCACCCCGATGGGTCGGCGCGAAAATCCGGAATTTTCGCACTGGTTCGATAAAGTATGGAAGGAGGTAACGCAGTAGTGAAAGACATGCAAAACAGAGTTACCGGCAAACAAGTGGCACGCGACGCCGTGACGCTCGTCAAAGACGCCGGACTGTTCGTTTTCGATCTCGGCAGACTCATTGTTTTCAAAATAAAATGCGTGCTGGACGAACGAGACCAAAAGCGAACGGAAACCGTGAATGCCGTGCCTAAGCCCTGCTCGGATAACTGACTGACGCAGTGCGGATAACACCAGAAAAAGGAGCATCACATGAAGGATAAAAGTATGCCGTGCCTCATGCGCAAAGTCAAAACGCCGCGGCAAATATATCTGATAAAACGCCGCACAGACAAACTTACCACGATACTTTTACAGATAGGACTGCTGGTAGCTTTTATAGGAATATGGGAGCTTGCGGCAAAGCTCGAATGGATAGATCCGTTTATAATGTCCTGTCCGTCGCGTATAGTAAAGATACTGTCCACGCTCGAGATGCAGGAACTGTTCACGCACATCGCCTACACTCTTCTGGAATGTATCGTCGGTTTCCTGGTAGCAAGCGGGCTCGGCATTTTGATCGCCATACTATTGTGGAGATTCGTAAAGCTGCGCCGCGTTTTGGATCCGTATATCGTGGTATTGAACGCATTGCCCAAAATAGCGCTCGGACCTATGATCATTATATGGGTGGGCGCCGGCGCGCAAGCGATCGTAGTCATGACCGTACTTATTTGCATAATCGTCACAGTAATAAGCATGCTGAACGCATTTATGTCCGTAGACGAAGGAAAGATCCTTCTTATGCGCTCTATGGGCGCCGGAAAACTGCAAATTCTTTTTAAACTTATTATTCCGGCAAATATACCGGCGATTGTAAATATGCTCAAAATCAACGTCGGACTCGCTTGGGTCGGAACGATAATGGGCGAATATCTCGTTTCCACTGCCGGACTCGGATATCTCATAATCTACGGCAAACAGGTCTTTAAGATGGATCTCGTCATGGCAAGCACAGTAATTTTGTGCGTGCTTGCGACGCTGATGTATCTTGCCGTCGCAGGCATAGAAAAAATTACCAAAAAACGTTATCACATCGACGACTGAGTTTTTCTCTTGCGAATACGCGTTTTCCCTATCTTGTTTTTCACCTTGCGTTTAACGCGCGTGCGCACGAGAAACCATGCGTTACATGCAATATAAAGTATCCCAATCCCGCCGATTATCGGGTAAAGCGTCCCCACGACGCCCGAAAACCCGAACGCCCCTACTAACAGCCCGCCGACCAAACATAAGCCGGCGGCTGTTATTTTGTGTTTGAAAAAGCACAGTACATAATCGTATACCGATTTAAATGCGGAAAGCATTGTGGTGAATATCGACGCGGCTATCACAGGTAAAGCGATAAAATACATTGGCCTGCCGCTCTTTAACGAGATCAGCAAGATAGGCATATCGGCATGCGCCGCCGAACACGACTGCAATGCACCCATAATACACATCAATAAAAGTGCGATTATTCCCGAAGCGACTGCCGACGCCAAAATTATTTCACGCGGAGAAAGTTTATGCACCGTGGTCAACACGCTGCCGCCGAGGATCATATTCATAGAAACGTATAGTATTATTCCGCCAATATTTATATGCGACGATTGCGCTTTCATCGGAAAATCTATAGCGGATAATGTGCATGCGCATAAAAACCCTATCATTATCGGCACGAGTACGGCGTTTGCCTTTATTACTCCGGACAGTCCTTTTACCGCTATAACTGCGCACAACGTTCCGAGTATTATCGAAGCAAACGGGCGTATATCGATAAACTCCGCCGCAAGGCTGTCGGTCCCCGCAAGCATCGCGCCCAATACCGTCATGGAGTTGAACAGCATAAAAACATCCGCAAAAGGTCTTGCTTTTCCGAAAACCGCGCCGTTAACTTCGCCTATATCGCTTTTTTTAACGCGGCGTCCGACAAACAAAAACAGCACGGAACATCCGAATACCAGAACTCCCGCGATCAGAGCGATAAATATATTAGGCACGTCGCCGAAAAACGATACGACTTCTTTCCCGGACGCAAACCCTGCGCCGATCATTGTACCTACTATCAACATCGACACCGACATCGAACGCAAAAACGACTTAAACATATTAAAATATATGCGCACATCGTTTAAATAAATGAACAAATATCTCATTATTAATAAAGCCCGAGCATTGTGCTATGGACCCCAAAAGTTGGACATAAAAATAACTAAATAGTTTGCGAGTGAGT
>CAJUQF010000124.1 GCA_910588315.1 uncultured Christensenellaceae bacterium
TTGTTTGATAATAGTTCTCTCTATCAAATGTATCAGTGCCGGACTTGTTATTCAACGATAATGTCTCCCCATCAATTACAATGGAATTAAAATAGTCGCTCAATTTGCCGCTACCGACCGACACGGTCAACGTGTAGCCGTACTTATAAGCCGAAGAGCCGTTATGCGTCCAAGTAGAAGTAATAGGGGCGCTTTCGCCATATTTATAATTAAGCTCGGTGTTGTCGATAGTGTAGACGTCGCCGGTCTGAGGCTGCACGACGGCAATATTAAACGTGAATTCTACGGGACTCGCTATTCCGTCCACATTCAAAGACAACGTAGCTTGCACGGAAGATTCGGTCGTGCTGTCCGCTCTGAATACTACGGAGTTATCGCTTGCGTCGTAAGAAACAGCCGTCGTTCCCGATATGATAGAATTCTTGTTTTGAATGGCAACATCAAATGCGCCGGCGTCTACCTTGACGATAAACTGCTCGCCCACTTCCTTGGATATAGTGGAAGAGCCATTATAAAGCGTTTCTCCGCCCGACGTGACATTAAGCGTTACGGCTTGCGGCGGCACGGTTATCGTGAGCGTGCGGTAATGCGTTGCACCGTCTTTAAGCGTAACATAATACGGCACTGCTATTTCTTTATTACCGGAAGGCGTCGATTCGGAAATGTAAAGGTTGTAGTTTTTATCAACTACGATCTTGGGCGACGCAGTTCCGTTGCCCGTTACCGTGATACCGTTTACGCCAATAACATCGATGCTTGCGACGTTGCTAAGCGTTTCCGGAACGGATATTTCTTTATAAGCTTTTTTGGTGTTGTCAAACTCGGCGGGTGCCGTAGGCATGCCGGTCGCCGGCACAGCGACGGTAACGGTGACCTCTCCGTCGATAACATAACCCTTATACGCGCCGCTCGTCATCATAATGCTTACAGTCATCTTGACTTCGGTAGACGCGATAATATTATCCAACAGCACGAGCTTACCGCCGTCGACGGCAAACTTGGAAGCGTCGACGTTGCCGACGAACGCAAGCGATACGACTTTATAAGTGTCGCTCGAAGTTATTTGCCCGTCCAGCGTTCCCGTATGCGGAGCGAAATTACCGAGAAGATTTGCGGCGTTCAAGTCAACACTGCCTTTCGCGTTGGGAACGGAGAAGTTCTTAACGTTCATAACAGGAAGTATCACTACTTCGAGTTCGACAGGCTCAAGCGGTTCGCCTTGGTTAGCGCCGCTGTTTTCTTTAACTTTGCCGCCGAGCGTAAGTTTGATCTTTCCGCCTGCTTTTGCCGTAGCGGTATTTTCTACGCTGAGCGTATTACCGCTGAGCGTACCGGATCCCGCAGCCGAAATACTATAATCGATCTTGCCGGTAAAAGCATCGAAACCGCTCGTCAAACCGTACTTGCCGGTAATGTCGAGAGTTCCGCCCGCGGTTACAGTGACAGGTCCGTCAAACTTCCACTCGAGAATGGGTAGCGGCACGCCGTTGATTTGTATATCCTTGAATATTTCATACGTTTTTCCGGCATACACACCGCTGTTCACGGTAATCTCGGCTTTTACTCGCACGGTCTGATTATTCGTGACCGAGCTATTTGCGGTAAGGACATTGTTATTCGCTCCGCCAAGCGTCACATATTCGCCACCGACAAGCACCGAAAATACCGATGTAACATTGCCCTTGAATCCGCTCGCTTTATTCGATACGTCAAGCGTAGTAAACCCGAGCGGATCGAGCATACCGCTCACCGTGCTTGCGAAATCGAAATCGGGTTTTACGGAAGTGAGCGTTACCGATTTCTGATCGAGATAGACCGTATGCGTCCCGACCTTGACCGTACCGCCGAAATACAACGTCACGTCTTCTATGGCGTCGACCGTTATATAGAAGCATTTATTAGTCTCATCTTTTTGCACCGCGCTCGCCGTGCCGCCGGAAACCGTCAGCTTCACTTCTGCGTCCATATCGACGTTTGAAACGGTATATTTGACGGTTTTCTTATCGCTTTCCGACAAATAGTCTATTTCGAGACCGCCGGACGGAACAACCGCAAAACTGCCGTTGCCTACCGCGTACGTCAATTCGGCAACGGGATCCAAACCGTACATAAATGTATACGTATACGACTTCTCGAACTCCTTACCGTATACGGTCGCGGTGAGCTTGATAGTAAACTCGCCGCTCTTATCTTTGTTGACGGTAATGTTTGAACTGCTACCGGTCGGCGAGACGATAGAAATAATATCTTTATTTACTTCAAACAAATAGCTTGCGTTAGCGTCGCCGTGAGAAGTATTTTTAACCGAAACCGTATAACCGGTAAGATCGCTGCCGAGCGCATGCTGTCCGGAAGGAACAAGGACATTGTTATGCTTAAGCTCGAAATCGAGAACGTATTCGCAATCCACAGGCAACGTATATTCGGCGGTGCGTTCAAGTTTGCCCTTCGTTTTGAGCGCGGTTGTTGTTCCGGATACAGCCGTATACACGACTTTTGCGGTAAGCGCGTAGTCGCCCACGGTGTTCGCGCCGTCAAGAGATACCTTGCTGTTATCCGTAATCTTAAGTCCATTAGACGCAGTCAAACTGTACGACGAAGTGAATCCGTCGACATCTGTAACGGTGTAGCCTACCGTGAGGGTATCCTTTTTGATAATGTCTATCTTGTCTTTGTCCAGATTGAGAGTTACGCCGCCGAACGGTTTTACCACCACTTTATATACCGCAGTCGCTTCACCGTTGCCGTATCCGGCTTTAACGGTCAATGTTATGACTTTAGTATCTGTCGGACCGTTGGGAACTATCTCCAGCGTCCCGCTATTCACGCTCAATAAACTCGGATCGGACGATACAAGCGAATAATTCGCATCATCGGGATCGATAGCAACACCGAAGTCGGAGATCGGCTTGATAAAGCCGGTCAGATCGGCATAGACGTAGTTATCCCCGTCAATATAGTAAAGCGTTATCGTATCGCCGTTCAATAAGCCGGGCATTGCGTTGAGTTCGACACCGGTCGCCTTGACGGTATATGTTATCTCTACGACGAGCGGCTCGACGCCCGTTATATCCGTACCTACGTAGCTCGCCTTGTAATAAAGTTTTCCTACGGCGGCAACCGGCTTTTCGATAATAAAGCTACCGTCGGTGGTGATGCTCGCAATATCGCCGGCAGGAACGCGGCAAGTGGCGTCGGTATAAAGCCAGTACGTCACCGTCTTGCTTGCGCTCGCTCCGCCGTCGTTACTGAGTACGGCTGCAAGCTTAAAGCTGTTGTGCGTTTTATCGATATAAACTTCCGCTTTGCCTCCTACAGGCGTTACGGTGTTGCCGTCCGCAAAGCTCAACGTATAATCGGAAGTCGTGATAACGATTTGACGGCTCTCGACGATGTTCTTGCCGTTTTCATTGTATTCGGCAACAACATAATAATCACTGCTGTTTTTTATGGAGTTCTTAACGAACAGCGTATAACCGTCTGCGCTTGTTCTCAGTCCGAGTTTTGTATCGTCTTTAAACTCGGTGAAACTGCCGTCGCTGTTCTTTGTCGCGATGTATACCTTGACTTTACTCGTATCTTTGGGAGCAAGCGTGCTATCGTTGTTGTTAAACAATACCGTGACGGGAGCGGTACTCTCGGCATTCGCCTTTTGAGTAACGACGTTATATACGGCTTTGACGTTTTCTTGATCCTCTCCGAACGATATGCCGAACACGTCGATCTCGACTTTTATCTTGACATTGAGCGTGAATACTTCGTTCACACCGTTGAACTTATCCGTAAACTTGAACGTAAGCGTAACATAACCGTTAGTTATCTTGGCATCGCCGATACCGATAGTTATCTGCGAAACATCGCCCTTTACGCTCCTGCCTATAATGAGTCCTGCCTGATTTTCGGGATATTCGACAATGAAATTTGCCGCATCCGTATAGTCGTAATCGATCGCATACTTATCGTCGGCAAGACCTTTGTATGTAAGATTCAACGTAAGCGTTTGCTTATCGTCATTGCCGGAAAGGAAGAATTCGTGCGAGATCTCTCCGACATGCTCTTTGTCGGCGATCGTTAAATTATCGCTATTCGCATCTTTTACGGTGATACTGTCAAGTCCGCAATCTACGCCGACGTCCACTAACTGATGTAACTTTTCGTCTCCGCCGAGCGTGCGTTCCACAAAGATATAATCGTTTTCGCCTGCCGTCGCACCGGCGTTGTCGCGAATAAACAATTCGCATTTGAATATACCGAATGTTTTATCCTTTATTTTATCCGCAGACGGACATAGATCATATACCCTATATCTTCCGTTAGCGGCGAGCGTGCCTTCATCTTCTTCGGGTAATTCGCCTTCAAATTGAGAGCCTTCACCGCGAACAGTGAGTTGAAGGTACGAAGGCATTACAAATACTGCCGATTCAAACATCGTATGACGATCCATATACGCATCATATTCTATCTTTACGTATACGGTTTGCATAAACCGCTCGTTGCCGTTGGCAAAAAATCCAAATAAAAGCCCCGGCGACCTCTCCAATAAGTTCTTGCATTCTTCGTCGGAATATATTCCTATGGATTTTACGGGTCGAGCCGCATTTTCCACAGTCAAGACAAACGCTTCTTC
>CAJUQF010000125.1 GCA_910588315.1 uncultured Christensenellaceae bacterium
GTACCGGGCAAGGCTTTGGCGCCGTTTGATTTCATTACCGGCGGATACCTGTCCGATAACGATTACACATCGCGCGAGGCTGATACCGAATCGTTTAGGCTCGTGACCGACAGAAACGAAAATTCCGATAAATATTTGGAATTCGGCAAAGTTATGGAACTGACTTCGGCAAAAGAGTCGGGAGTCGTTGCAAAGGTCACGCCGGTATTCGGCGATCGCGACATGCCCAACGATGCATTGCATTTCGCCGGATTCTCTATCGAAGTGCTTTCGCCCAACAGAAATATCGACGACGCTATATGCTATATGCACATTGTCGACCGCGGCGCAGGCAGCCCCGAAAACTATGATGACGTAGGATTTACGATCACGCTGCGCATTCATATCCTCAATGCGCCGCCCGTCGTAAAGCCCGGTAAACAAACAACGTCTCATATACTTGTAGGGTCGGAAACGCAGGACGGCACGCCTATCGTCATAAATGTCAACGACTATGTCGAAGACATGAATAACGATACTATAAACATAATAGGTATCGCGCCGGTCATCAACACCGATCTTGCGGACGACGAGATCGATCCGAATCTTCACTGCACGCTCGATCGCGACAACGACGGCGAGATAGTTCGTATCGAACTCAGCGAAGATAAGCAGTCGGTCACGATCACGCCGAGAAAAGGTTTCTACGGATATCAGTCTTTGGATATAATGGTCGTTGACGCGTCGGAGGACGAGATACTCAGCGGCGGCGATCAATTCAATATCGTCACGTTCCGTCAAAACTTCACGGTCGCATACGACATTAACAATACCGGCGAGTTGAAACATATCAATGCCATTCGCAGTTTGCCTAAAAAAGTCACGCCTCAAGACCTGTTCGGAGACATCGTCGACTTGTACGGTACCGGTGAAAAAGGCGGTCAGACCGGCGGAGACGAGGGTGAAGAAGGCGAGGAAGGCGATTCCGGCGCAGAGACTTCCGCGGTTATGGCAAGGGACGGCAGAAAGTTCAATCCCGGCGATGATTACGTCATTACGGCTATGACTGCCGCCGGCGTTAAGATCATGCTCGACGGCGACGATGTTTGGACGTTTACATGCGATCGAGAAGAAAACGAGATCGAGTTTACCGTCACGTTTAAGTATAAGTCCGAAAAGGAAAACGAAAACGCGAGCAGTTTTGTAAAACGTTTTAAAGCCACTATCGGAAAGAATACCGCGCCCGTGCTGCTCGACACGTTCAGGCATCAAAACGGCGAGGCATATCTGTTCCAGACCGCCAATACAGAGTACGGACTTGATAACAACGGTACCGTGGTCATTACGCCCACTATGTTGTTCAACGACGTCGACTTGCCGTACGGTGATTCGCTTACGTTCGATAAGAGCGCTACGAGCGTCGTCTCGTCGACCCTGTGTTCCGTTCGTATAAGCGATGACGGTACGCTCATGTACCTTACGTTCAATATGCGCGGTGAGACGGAGATCACCGTCGGTGTAAAAGACAGAACGATGGAAACTACCAAGTACACGTTCAAGATAAAGAACATCGACAGACCCGAGCCGTCTTTCTGGAATAAGATAGTCATCAATTATGAGACATATCCCATAATTTGGTTGTGCGTCGGCATAGGCGTATTGGTCCTTATCGTATTCATCATATTGCTCATAATTCTTCTTAAACGCAGAAAGCGCAAACGCGAAGAACTCGAAGCTATTCTTATTTCCGAGATGGAGCTCGAGGAGCAAATGATGCGGCTTTCGGGCGGCGCAGGCGCTGCTCAACCTTATCAGTCGTACGGATATCTGCCGCCCACGATGCAGGTGCAAAACGATCCGACGCTAATGATCGGAAGCAGTGCACCGCAAACACCGCCTGCCAGTGCGGCGATAGGGCTTAATCCCGGTCAGGAACCCGACGGCGCAGGCGGAAACAACGGTGTTCCGACCGACTCGGATATGTAAAAATACGACACGGTAAATTATATCACGCAACAGATAAGCGGATTTGACGTCACTGTCGAGTCCGCTTTATCGTGTCGCGATATTTCGACAAAATATAATTTGGACAAATTCATTTAAAATACTTGTCTTTTTTATTCGAATGGAGTATAATTTAAAAGACGCGAGAATTTCGCACAAGTCATGTAAATAACAACATTTTCGGGGTAGCTTGTAATCGGCGCATTATTATGCATTGAATTTAATTTACCGAGCGTTACACGTAAAATGATTTTACCGTGGACATTACACGGATATAAGTAAAAATTCAAAGCCGTATTTATTAAATAAATTCGGTCAAAGTATAACGGAGGCAATATTTTGCAACAAAAAAAATTCGAACCTATTTTAAAGGTTGTTTTTTTGGGCGGCGTCGGCGAGATCGGCAAAAATATGACTGCGCTCGAGTTCGGCGAAGACATTATCATTATCGATTGCGGTTCGACATTTCCTACATCCGATACGCCGGGCGTAGATCTTATCATACCCGATCCGGCATATCTTTTGCTCAATAAGGATAAGATACGCGGTATCGTTATTACGCACGGACATGAGGATCATATCGGTTCGGTGCCGTATTTTCTGAAAGAGTGCAATGTTCCCGTTTTCGGTACAAAGTTGACGTTGGCGCTTATAGAAAATAAACTGCGTGAAATGCGCATAGACAATGCCAGGCTAAACGTTGTTCAACCGGGCAACGTCGTAGCGCTCGGCAGGGCGTTTAAGGTGGAATTCGTCAAGGTATCGCATTCGATCGCAGGGTCTTGTGCGCTTTCAATATCCACGCCGGTCGGCACGGTTTTTCACACGGGCGACTTTAAGGTCGATTACACGCCGATCGACGGGAATATGATCGATCTTCAGCGCATTGCCGAGATCGGTAAACAGGGCGTTTTGCTGTTGCTTTGCGAAAGCACCAACGTAGAGCGTCCGGGTACTTCCATGAGTGAAGCCACCGTCGGACGGTCTATGCGTAATATTTTCAACGAAAATAAAGATCGACGGCTTATTATCGCAACGTTCGCGTCGAATATTCACAGGCTGCAACAGATAATAGATCTTGCGGCGGAGTTCGGACGCAAGGTCGCGTTTTCCGGCAGGTCAATGATAAACGTCGCGGAATGCGCGGCACGCATAGGCGAACTTAAGATCGACAGGTCGCAGATCATAGATATCGAAAAAGTTAAGAACGTCGACGATAAAGATCTTGTCATACTGACGACAGGCAGTCAGGGCGAACCCATGAGCGCGCTCACGCGCATGGCAGCCGACGAGTTTTCCAAAGTCAAACTCGGTTTTAACGATACGGTAATACTGTCGGCGCATCCGATCCCCGGCAACGAGCGGATGGTGTATTCGGTAATAAATAATATCTACCGTCACGGCGCGCGCGTCATTTACGAAAGCTTGGCGGAACTTCACGTTTCCGGACATGCCTGCCGCGACGAGTTGTCGCTCATGCATGCGTTATTGAAACCGCAGTATTTCATTCCCGTACACGGCGAGCACAGACATCTCCAAAAACATGCCGAACTTGCGGTAGCAATGGGCGAAATGCCGTCGCATATAATAATCACAGACATAGGCGATTGCGTATATGTATCGCACAAAACGTTTAAAATAGGCGAACAGGTTGCGTCAGGCAGTCTTTTGGTCGACGGACTCGGCGTCGGCGACACCGACAGTTCGGTCCTTCGCGACAGAAAACATCTCGCCGAGGACGGGCTTGTCATTGCGGTAATTTGTATCGACGAACTTTCGGGTATCGCGTCCGCGATAGATATAACCTCGCGCGGATTCGCGTACGATAAAGAAGGCGACGATTTCTTCGAGGGTTGCAGAGAGGCTGTCGCTCGCGTAATGGGTACGTTCGATTTGCGCGAGTGTGACAGAAATACATTGAACAACACTATACGCAAAGAACTCAAAAACTATATATTCAAGATGACTCGGCGCAGTCCCATGATACTGCCGATGGTGATAGATTGCTGATTTAACCGTCTCCACGTTTCTTACGCGGCGCCTTGCGAATCGATTTGCACGCCGTGTTTGTTGCCGCCTCTTGTCGTAGCTGCACTACGACTTCGAAACTGCGCGTTCTATGCCTGCGTATGTGCGCGTTTACCTTGCTTGCTCGCAAGAACAAATTCGCGTCTTGCGATACCGTAGGTATACGATACGGCTATGTGTCGGTTTATCATTCATACAGATATTATACTTTTAAAGGAGACGGTATTATCATTATAAAGCCGGAACTCGTTGCTCCTGCGGGAGATATGAAAAGGATGGACGTCGCGCTCGAATACGGTGCGGATGCGGTATATCTTGCCGGTAAAAAACTCGGTATGCGTGCCGCATGCAGGAATTTCGATTACGACGAGCTTAAAACAGCTTCGTTGGCGGCGCACAGTCGTAAAAAGAAATTCTATGTCACACTCAATATTTTCGCGAGCGATGACGATTTCGACGGTATCGACGACTATATCGATTATTTGCAAAGTTTGCATGCCGACGGACTTATCGTTTCCGATATAGG
>CAJUQF010000126.1 GCA_910588315.1 uncultured Christensenellaceae bacterium
ATGTAATCGCGATAGCATAGATTTTTTTCTATCGCTTTGAAAACATGCGTTTTACTCTGCCGAAAAATCCCGGTCCGCAAGGTCCGCTAAGCAGTACCATATTGAGCACGCCGAGCGCCGCCGATAACTGCGGACGTTCGAGCATAGGTTGCAACGGCTTTACCGATTCAGTCTCGCGGTTCAAGCATTCGGCAAGATATTCCGCAGCGCCGCGAATGGTCCCGAGTCCGCCGCCGGTTATAGAAAGCGGGGTGTATTCGGGATAGTCGTAATCGCAATATTTAAGCGCTTTTTCGATATAGCGCGCAAACCGCTCTATCTCCAATCGCACCACGGTGTTGGTCTCGGTAACTCCGAATCGTTTGATCTCGTTATTGACTTCTATTTCGTACTCGGTCTGTATAATCACAGGCGGGACTTCGTCCGCGGGCGGAACGTAATCGGGTTCCAACGACAGTATTACTTTGCGCTTGAGCTTTTCCGCCTGCGAAAGCGGAACGGAGAACTTATCCGCGAGCGCCGCAGTAATACGCGCGCCGCCCCAAGCGAAATAATTCTGCACGCACACGCCGTCGCCGCGACCTATGGTAAACGCGGTTCCGAGCGCGCCTACGTCGGCAAGCATTACGCATCGATCTCTCTTGTGATCGTCGAATAAATATAGCATCTCCGCAAGCGACGTCGATACGTATTCTATCTCGTCGACATCCGCGGCAACAACGGCGGCGCGCACCGTCTCTGCGAAATCGTTGCGAACCGAGATGTACGAAATACTCCCGCCGAGCTTGGTCGAGGTCATGCCGACCGGTTCTATAAGTTTGCGCTCGTTATCGAGCGTGTAGTATACGGGTTGAATGTTAATGAGCGTCCAGTTGGGATCGTCGTCGAATTTGTTTCCCACGTCGCGAAGAGTGAGAATGTCCTGCTCGTTTACTTTACGTTTTTTGCTGAGCGAAATGCAAAGATCGTTGACGTTGCACTTGGAAAATTCGTTCGGTACTCCGACATACAGCTTATCTATCTTTTGTCTGGCACGGTCTTCCGCCGCCGAGATAGCTTGTCCTATACACGAAGAGAGCCGTTCTTCGTCCAACCACATGCCGCGCGAAAATCCGGCATATTCGCACACTCCGATCCCGTCGATACAGATCGAGTCGTTTATGCCGCGGCTACCGATTAAAACGGTGATTTTGCTTGTGCCGAAATCCAATATTGCAACGCTTTGTTTCAAGACATTACCCCTATACAAACTGTCACAAAGATTATACATCTAACCGACGTTTGTTGTCAAGTGGAAGATTATATTAAGTGAAGAAGTAATCACGAAAAGTAAATTTGTATAACGTCGAATTTCAATCATGACGTTTCCGCAGGAAACTGCCGAAACTCGCAATGCCGTCGATACGCAATACGGATCGGCACTCACTAAAGCGACGCAATAGCCCGGCTATACGCTAAGAGGCGTTTACGGTATAGTGCGACGCATAATATCCTTCGTCTGTGTAATTGTTATCGGCGCTCGGTCTGATGTACGTGCTGCGAATGGGATCGGCAGCCGTCTCGCTGCGATTTATTTCGACGCGAATAAGTCCTGTCGCCTGTTCGGTACGTTCGTCTTTGTATATCGCAAACCCTCTGTCCATTAACCGATAAAAGTCGGAAAGCGCGCCGTGTATCTCTATCGAACAGCCCGCTACCGTACGAATATATATATATCCGCTCCGCGTCAAATCGATGAAATCGGTAAACTGAGTTATCTGGAAATCCAACAGTCCTTTGTCGTACATGAACGCTATGAATGCGTCCAGCGCTTTTCTGTCCGCGGCGTTCTTGCTTTGGAAGTACGATCCGACTGCGGTAGACGTTTCACCGGATAACTTGACGGTAAAATAACCGGGCATTTTCGCCTGCGACGACGAACCTATCCTGCCCGACGAGTAGCACTGATAGTATCTTCCTCCGTTTTGGAATTGGAACGATTTTTCGTATACAACGTAGTTTATCGTAACCTTATCGGGGAAACTGCGTTTTACGTTTATCACCCCGATATTGGGATAAGCCTTTTCTACGCGCGACTTTACTTCCGCTTCGTCAACGAAAAACATAGAACTGTTCATCTTGATTCCCGCCGCCGATATCACGCCTTTATCGTAATCTTCTTCACCGTCGGTCTCGTAATAACTGTACGCATCGACGGAGCGCACAAGAAACGTTGCGCCGCATGTCACTATCAGCAACACCAGCACAAGTACCACGGATAATAATACTATGAGTTTCTTATTACGCATACAAATCAAGTATAGCAAATGCACGCGCAAAAATCAAGTATTTACTTTAATATTTCGATCGTTTCCGACAAACTTGCGTAAACTTCGACGTGCCGCGATCACATGTCAATGCAATCGCGGTCTTATTGCCCAATCCGGACGTCAGACCGTGTCGGCACACCGTATGCCGGCAGTACAAAGAAAAACCCGAAAATACCGTCTCCGTACGTACCGCAGTAATGAATATACCGCCTGTTATGCGCCGATATCACGACCGCCCACACGTTTTATGACCGCGCCGAGCGCAGAATATTCCCGCTCGATATTCTCATAGCCCCTGTCGATATGCTCGATCCCGTAAACCACAGACCGACCTTCCGCCGCGAGCGCCGCTATAACAAGCGCCGCGCCGCCGCGCAGATCGCATGCTTTTATCGACGCTCCGTGAAGTTTATCGACGCCGGCAACTACCGCTATCCTGTCTTTTACCGTTATCGACGCGCCCATCCTGACAAGTTCCGACGTGTATCCGAATCGGTTTTCAAACAGGTTTTCCACTATCACCGAGCTGCCCGTCGCAACGGACAGCAATGCGCAGAACTGAGGCTGCATATCCGTCGGAAATGCCGGATAAACATTGGTTTCAAGCTTATGTAATGCGCGCGGATTCCCGTCCGCGACGATCCTGACGGCATTGCCGCGAACAGACAGTTTTGCACCCGTCTTTTTCAGCCGCTCCGTTATGCCGAATATATGTTCCGGCACAACATTTTTTACAGTCACGCTTCCGCCCGTCGCGGTCACTGCTGCAAGATATGTACCTGCAACTATCCTATCCGGCATCGGTCGATATGTACAGCCATGCAACTTCTTTACGCCCGTTATGCGTATCACCGATCCGCCCGCGCCCGACACCTTGCCGCCCATAGCATTGATAAAATCCGCAAGGTCTACTATCTCCGGTTCGCGCGCGGCGTTTACTATCACCGTATCGCCGTCGAGCAAAGCGCCCGCCATCATAAGATTTTCCGTCGCGCCTACAGACGCGAAATCGAGATTGACGATCGCGCTCTTCATATCCGATCCGTCGCAGCAAATAACGCCGCAATCGTCCTCTATATTTACAGACAGCGCTTTCAGTCCGGAAATATGCAGATCGATGGGACGAAGTCCTATCTCACACCCCCCGGGATGGCTTATGTATGCCTTTCTGCAGCGCGAAAGTATCGACCCGAGTATAAATATAGACGAACGCAATTTGCCCGTCAGATCGGAATTAATGACGTCTACGGTGACGTCTTTACAGCAAACCTTCAAATCGTTGCCCGAAAACTCCGCTCTGCAACCGAGATGCCGCACTATGTCGACCATTGCGTCGATGTCGTTCAGTCGCGGACAGTTTTCGATCACGATCGGCTCATCAGTCAAAATACATGCGGCGATTATCGGCAACGTCGCATTCTTTGCGGTCTGTACTTCCACTTCGCCGCGCAGCGGTCTCCCACCGTCGATAATAAGTTTTTGCATACACTTCACCTTCATATTTCTTTTTTAGTATATGAAAGCAAACCCGAGTGTGGGACAATTATTCGCGCACGAAAAAATCCCGAACATATTCGGGACCTTTTCTGTTTTATTGCAATCCGATCAGGCGCTACATTAAGAGTAGCTCATATCGCGAAAATGTTAAGAATAAGCCACGATCGGCAAGTCGGCATTCGGGGCAAGATACAGCAAGAGGAATCGCGATAAACAATCCGACGAGCCGAGGCGGCTTACATTTTTTTATTGTGGAGATGCCGGTAATCCAATCCGTAGGTCGATCAGACCATTGACCGCCGTTTCCTTGATTATTGCCATTACACGCACGGAGCGCAAGGGTCTGCGCTCCCTACGAAGTTCGTTTCGATTGATATTTTCTGTTGTAACATCGATACGGTAATATTACGGTTTATTTTCCTTTACTTACCGTAATGAAATTTCATTGTGTAATTCGTAGGGAACGACGCCTCGGCGTTCCGTTTGTTATCGTAAAGCAATTTTGTTGTGTAATTCGTAGGGCAGGCAGACCCTTGCCTGCCGCTCTTTTGTTTATTATCTTGTCCACAAGCGGAGCGCATGGGTCTGCGCTCCCTACGAAGATCGATTCGATTTATATTTTTCGTTGAAACATCGTTGCGGTTATATTACGTTTTATTTCCCATTACCTATCGTAACGAGATTACA
>CAJUQF010000127.1 GCA_910588315.1 uncultured Christensenellaceae bacterium
TTATAAAAATGTAAGGCTAAAAGCGATAGGCGATATTTCGTCGGTGAGATCAATAGGCGCTGCGGCATTTATCGGTTGTGAAATGTTGACCGAAATCGAATTGTCCGACGGCTTGACGGCTATAGGCGCCTATGCGTTTTCGGATTGCAACATGCTTACCGATATAGTTATTCGAGGTGATGTTAGGACTTTACCGGAGTATGCTTTTGCCGGATGCAAAACGCTCGAGTCCGTGACGTTAAGCTCGGATGCACTTCAATCGATCGGCGGTTACGCGTTCAGAGATTGTCCCGCGCTTAAGTCTGTCACTATAGAGCGTACTTCCGGAACAGTAACTATCGATAACGGTCAAAACCCGTTCGCGGGTTCTTACAACGTAACTGTGTACGTCCCGTCCGATCTTTTGGAAGAGTATAAGACGAACGCAACGAATGATTCAATCAAAGACAAACTTGCGGCAATAAGGTAAACAAATGCAAAAAAATTCTTTGACAATGTGCAGAAAAATTCTTCTGTCGATAATATTCATGGTATTCGCGGCTGTATGCGTATTCTTGTTTACGGGATGCGCCGATAAAGTGACCGTTCAGGATATTAAGAACCGCGGCTATACCGTGTCCGTTTACTATGACAGCAACGGCGGTATTGTCGGCAGCAGTACCGATGCTCAGCGCATTTTGGTCAAAGAGAACAGTTTGATACCCGCGCCGAGCGCCAGCGGCGGCATTAAAGTTCCGGCAAAATCCGGTTATTCGTTCCGCGGATATTTTTTTGCGGAAGTAGACGACGATGGAAAAGTTGTTTACGATGAGAACAAAAATATCGTTATTAGCGATACGGAATGTGATTTCAGCACGTTCAGAGTCGCCGATAAAGATGTAACGCTTTGTGCAAAATGGTGGGAGAATTATAAGATCAATCTGCATTACGGTAATGAGTATAAAGAAGTCAAAACCATTTCCGTCTCGCGTACTACAAGCGGTAATCCCAATGCAGTGTCCGAATCTGATTTTACTCAAGCCGACTATACGTTTCTTTCGTACAACTTAGTCAAAAACGGGGCTGCGGATACCGAAATTTCCGATATATCCAAATGGCAATTGTCTTCCGATATGTTTGATAGTCAAACTTTGTCGCTCGATTTGTACGGCAAAACGCTTGACGGTGTATACCAGCTGATACGTAAGCCCGATGATTTTGCGCTTTCCGCAGTATCAGAGACCACTAATTACTATATCATGGCCGATATAGATATGAAAGGCGCCGAATATGACGATTCGGATATGTCAAACACATATAAGCTTCCCAAGACGTACGGCGGTAAATTTATTGGTAACGGGCATACGATAAGCAACTTTACGCTTAAACTCACTTCCATCGACGTAACTTATAACAGTTTCGGATTGTTCAGAACGTTGACTTCCGGCGCCGAGATATCCGATATAAACTTTGATAACGTGACGATGTCTTATAATTTCACAAATGCGACTATCGGAAGTTATGATATCGGTATATTGGCAGGATATGCAAGCGGAACATCCAAAGTAAACGGAGTTAAAGTTTCCGGTACATTCTCATATTCGTGTTCAGACGGTGTAAATGTCGCCGTAAGCGATATAGGTCTTATCGGTCATATTGATTCGAGCGCTACCGTTACGGACAGCAAGATCGAGAGCCTTAAAAAATTGTTGCCGCTTACTATTCGGGCAAAAGATGCTGCCGATAACGATTATTTGATTTCTATTCAATATTCCGATATAGACGGTGCTTTGCAAGTAGAAAGTTTGATTGGTTTCCAATGGACCGATGAATTCGGATTTTTGCCTACCAATATCAATATCGAAAAGCAAAACGGTAATTCGTTTACCATATCCGCAACGGCGTATTCCGGAACAAGAAGATTCGATTTGAGTTTTGTTCCTTCCGGTACCGCAGATAAGTTTACCGTAACTATCGAAGAGATCACGGAATAGCAATAACGGTTTTATATACCGAGTAGATAGAATTTCAGGAGGTTATTATGAAAAACAGTAGAACTATTCGCAATATTGCAAGAGTGTTATGTGTTGCGGTCGGATGTAGCGCCATTGCGCCGTCTCTTGTAGCGTGTTGCAATGACGAAGAGAATGTTAAAGCGTTGGTATTGGCTAGCGACGTACTCGATACGGTTTTCAATCCGTACTTCTACACATCCGGTAATGACGGCGAAATCGTCGGGCAGACGCAGATCGGCATGATGTCAAGCGATAATAACGGTCAACCGCTTGCCAATTGGAACGAGCCGTGCGTGGCGTTCGATTACAGTATCGTCAAAACAGGTACGAGTGCGGACTTTATACCGCCCAACAATTACAGCAATTGGTATACGGATTACTATTTCGCGCTCAAAGACAATATTAAGTTCAGCGACGGAGTAACGCTCACCGAGCATGACGTCTTGTTTAACATGTATATGTATCTCGATCCGGCATACACCGGTTCGAGTACGATGTATTCCACTAAAATCGACGGACTGACCGAGTACAGGACTCAGACCGACGCGAGCAATGCCGACGATGCGGATATGGAGTTTAATAATGAAGTGGAAAGCCGTTTCTTGGCGATAGAATCCTGGGCGAGCAGAGATAATACGACTTGGGACGATCTTTCTAAGTTCGAAGTATACAGAGACCAGGCGACGGGCGAAACCAAAGAAGAAGATAAAGTTATCGAAAGCGATATCAACAAGATTCAAGAATATTACAAAGATTATCTTAACGATATGTGGCTTGCCGCCGTCGGCGCCAATATCGAAGAAGAGTATGTTCATAAACGTTATTTCGATATTAACGGCGATCCTATTTTCAAAGAAGCCTGGCAGCTGTTCCTGTATAACACCGGTATCCTTACTTTGGAAGAACATCGCGATCAGGAAGGCAAGATAGATTACAGTACACCGCACAATGCGTATAACGGAAAAGATCATTCTCAAAAAGCGCTTGTCGAATATGTCTATAACGGCAAATTCGCCGATCAAAAGGACGCTACTAAAACTTATAAAACCAATTTGTTGCAGACTATGTATTCGTATTCCGTTTATGTTCCCATGAACGAATACCTGCTTTCGGCTGTCAAATACCGCAAATTCCAAGGCAACATGCAGGTCAAAAAAATTCGCGGTATCGAAATTCTGACAAATCAGACTTCCATCAAAACGCAAAACGAAAGCACCAAGGAAGTAACGAATAAAACTCTGAAAGACGCCGACGGCAATGAAAAAGCATATAGTGTTTTGCATATACGGATCCACGGCGTCGACCCCAAGGCGATACAAAACTTCTCGTTTACCGTTGCGCCCGGTCATTATTATTCCACAAAGGAATTATGGGATAAGGCATTGAAGGACGAAAGCTATGCCGAGAATTTCGGAGTAAGTTTTTCAGATCCCAATTTCATGAACACCGTCAGAGTTAAGCAACTTCCTATGGGCGCCGGTCCTTATATGGCGGCTAAGGCGGAAGGCGGCAAAGCAACGAGCAAAGGTCAGTTCTCGCGCAATAACATGGTTTATTTGGAGAGCAATAAATACTTCATGCTCGGTGAACCCAAGATCAAGAGATTGCGTTATAAAGTAATTTCGAGCAAAGACCTTTATACTACAATTACGGAGACAAACGAAGTCCATTACGCATCTCCGTCTATGAAACAGGAAGAAGTTACTCAGCTTGCCGGCAATACGTCGGTACACTCCGTCCCGACCGATAATCTCGGTTACGGCTATATCGGAATCAGTGCAACGTATATTCCCAATATTTATATCCGTAAGGCTATAATGGCGTCTTTCGATCCGGATTTGATCACTTCGTACTATGGAAGCGGCGCTTCTGTAATTACGCGTCCCATGTCGAAAACTTTGGCGTACTATTACTACGATAATTACGACGAAGCAACAGGTCAAGGTACCGATCCCGCACCGTATTATGCTAATCGTAACATTACCATCGAAGAACGCACCGCCATTGTCAAGAGTTATTTGGAGCAAGGCGGGTGTACTAAGATAAGTAACGGTATTAGGTACGATGAAACAGGAAGAAACCCGTTGAAGTATACGTTTACCATTGCAGGCGATAACCAGGATCACCCCGCATTGCAAATACTTAATACGTCTGCGCGTATTCTTAATAGCTTGGGTTGCGATATAACGGTCAAGAATGATTCGATGGCGCTCTCCAAATTGTCGAGCGGTCTTCTGACGGTTTGGGCTGCTGCATGGAGTTCTTCTTCCGATCCCGATATGTACCAGGTCTATCACAAGGATTCGCAGGCGACGAGTACGACTGCTTGGGGCTTTAAACATATCAACAGCAGCAAATTCACCGAACCCAAATATCCTTCTACATCCAAGCAATACAATCAGCAAACGCTGCTTTCTAATTTGGCTACGGAAATGGAACTCGGTCGTGAGTCCGACGTT
>CAJUQF010000128.1 GCA_910588315.1 uncultured Christensenellaceae bacterium
TCTTTATAGTATTATTTCATGAAAAATCTTATAAGTTTATCTTTGAATTTCGAGTACGGCGCGTAGCGAACGGGCAGGTCTATCAGATTGGATTTTTTCAGTATAGATTTGCTGTGCGAGAAGGTCTCGAAACTCGCTCTGCCGTGGTACTTGCCTGTTCCGGAAGCGCCTACGCCGCCGAACGGCATATTGGACGTTGCGATGTGCATGATAGTGTCGTTGACGCAGCCGCCGCCGAACAGAACTTTATTAAGTATGCGTTTTTCGTTTTTCTTTTTTGTCGTAAACAGATACAGCGCGAGCGGAGTAGGGTGCTGCGCTATTATGCCGAGCATTTCATTCTCGGTAGAATAAGTGAGAACGGGCAGAACGGGACCGAATATTTCTTCCTGCATGGCGTTGTCTTCGAGTGTTGCCGGATATATGACGGTCGGCTCGATCTTGCGTTTCTCATCGTCGAACCCGCCGCCGAAAACGACGTTGCCGCTTATAAGATTTTTTACGCGCTCGTAATGCCGTGCGCTTATTATCTTTCCGAAATACTCGCAGTTAAGCGCGTCGGGATAGGTTTTTGCGATATAATTCTTTATGCACGCGACAAGTTTGTCCGCGACGGATTTATGCGCTATGACATAATCGGGCGCGATACAGGTCTGACCTGCGTTTAACAGCTTGCCGAAAACTATGCGCCGCGCCGCAAGATCGATCTTTGCCGTGTCGTCGACTATGACGGGACTCTTGCCGCCAAGCTCGAGCGTTACCGGCGTAAGCGTCTTACTCGCCGCCGTGTAGACTTTGCGTCCGACTTCCGCACCGCCCGTAAAGAAAATATAATCGAATTTATATTCGAGAATACGCTCGTTTACGTCCGGCTCGCAGTTATCGCCGTAAAGCACGGTACACAGACCTTGCGGCAGTGTCGACTCGATTATTTTACGCATGATCGCGCTCGTAGCGGCGGACGCGCGCGACGGTTTGAGAATGACCGTATTGCCTGCGGCGAACGAGCCTATAACCGGTTGCATAGAGAGTAAAAACGGATAGTTCCAAGGCGCGATTACGAGCGTGTTGCCGTACGGCGACGGCAGGATGAAACTTTTTGCGGGAAACTGCGCGAGCGGCGTGCGTTTGCGTTTGGGCTTTGCCCATTTCTTCAAGTGTTTGATTATATGCGACAGATCTTCGAGTACCATGCCGATCTCGACCATATATGTCTCGGATGGCGATTTGTCTAAGTCTGCTTCGAGCGCCGCGAAAATTTCGTTTTCGTTGGCTTTTATCGACTGTTTGAGTTTTTTGAGATACCACAGCCGCGTCTTTACGTCGAGCGTTTTGCCCGACGAAAAATATTCGCGTTGTTCGTTGATAATTTCTTCGATCATGATCGTTCGTTCTCCTTTAAATTACGGTTTATCGGGAGGATATCGGTCCGACGTAATGCCAAATCATCTATAAAAGCAATCACACGGCAGACGTCAATATACGGTTGGTTCGGTTAGAGTTTAACCTTGTAATAGAGCGATTTCAACTGCTTGCGCGAGTAAAGCTTGGGAACGGGGTAGAGCGGGTTGCCTTCCTTATCGGCGTAACGCGCCATGCCGTCGATATCTTCTTCGCGTATCTCGGTAAAGCCTTTGGGAATGCCCAAGTATTCGTTCATGGAATATATCCAATCGATAAACTTGCGCGCCGCGACATGCTTGTCCTCCGAACTATCCGCGACGCCGCACGCTTTGGCGAGCCTTGCGAGTTTTTTATGCGCTTTTTTGCCGTAGCTTTCGAGTACGATGGGGAGCAGGACCGAGCAAGTCAGTCCGTGTGCAAGCCCGTATCTTCCGCTGAGCGAGTGCGCGACGGCATGAACATACCCGACATAACTTTTTGTAAAAGCGATACCGGCGTAGTGTGCCGCAAAAAGCATGTTACGTCGTGCATCGGCGTTAGTCGGGTCGTCGTAACACGTCTTTAGATTAGCGTGTACGAGCTTCACCGCCTCGATAGCATTGCGTCTCGTTTCCTTTGTCGTGGAACGTCCGATGTACGCTTCTACGGCATGAGTGAGCGCATCCATACCGGTAAACGCCGTTATGTTTTTGGGCAGCCCGAGCGTCAGAGAGTAGTCGAGAACCGCGTAATGCGGTATAAGCGGAAAGTCGTTTATGGCAAACTTGCGCTTTGTTTCGCCGTCGGTAATTACTGCGGCGATCGTAGTCTCGCTGCCCGTACCCGCCGTGGTCGGTACTGCGATAAGTGGCGGCAGTTTTTTATGTACGTGCAGTATGCCCGCCATTTTTTGAACGCTCTTTTTGGGCTTGACGATACGCGCGCCGCATGCTTTGGCAAGATCCATCGCCGAGCCGCCGCCGACCGCGATTATCGCGTTGCAGTTGTTTTCGATATATTTTGCACGCGCGTCTTCTACCGCCGCGACGGTAGGGTTCGGCATGGTTTTGTCGTAAATAAAATAGCCGAGTCCGTTATCCGCAAGCGCCGCGGTGAGTTCGTCGCATAATCCGCAGTTCATTACTCCCGCATCCGTCACTATAAAGACCTTGTTCGCTCCGAGTCTTTTGAGCAGTTCGGGACAATCTTTTACTGATTGAAGTATCTTCGGTGTTCTGTACGGCAATAGAGGGATCGCTATTTTAAAAACAAGCTGAAACGTTCGGCAATAAAACTTCCTGAAAATATTCATTTAATACGTCTCCGTCATTTATCTGTCACAAAAATTATACACCGCTTTTTTCACAATAAAAAGCGGTTTTAAATAATTATTTCATAAAAACGTTCAAAACAGAGTAAATCGATTAAAAAAGTCACATAAACTCAATGATGTTACTTTTTATATCGATAAGTATTTTCGATGTATAGTCGGACTTTAAAAATGATTTGTCGATTTTACTATCGAATGATCAAATCGGTTGACAATATATAAATAAAGTTATATAATCTATATTATATAAATCTATTAATATTTGCGAGGTTTCGATTTGCCAAAACAGAAAATAACGAGAGATATGATAGCGGATGCTGCGTTTGAATTGGCGCGGGAAAAGGGTATGGAGCATGCGGTTCTGAAAAACATAGCGAAAGCTATGGGCTGTTCGGTACAGCCTGTTTACAGTTATTATAAAAATATGAACGAACTTAAAAACTGCATTTACGATAAGGCTATGAAGTTTTATCAATCTTATATATACAGTCGCGTCGACGATAACAGACTTTTGGAAAGTATGGGATTGGCTAACGTATTGTTTGCGAGAGACGAAACCAATTTATTTAAGTTGTTGTTCCTGACCGAGATCGATAATCTAAACAGTCTGTCCGATGTTTATGATTGGATGGGCGACAAGAGCGCCGCCAAGCAGGTCGAGGAAAGATACGGGCTGTCGCAAGACGGCGCAAAAGAAGTGTATATCATGCTTATAGTCTTTACCCACGGCATGGCGAACATGATCGCGCTGGGCGGAGCAAAAATTTCGGACGAAGAAATCGTAGAATACATTGACAAAGCATATATGTCGTTTGTAAATTCACAAAAAACAATCGACGAAAAATCATAAGGAGATTATTATGAATACTCAGATCATGCTCGACTATCTTGCCGCTTTGAGCGCCGATAATACGCGCGAGTGGTATCACGCACACAAAAACGAGAATCGTGAAGCGACGTTTCTGTTTGAAGATCTTGTTAAAGAGCTTATCGACGGGATCGGCGAATTCGACAAAAGCATATTGCATAATGTGCCTAAAGAGCTTACGTTCAAGCTTGTACGAGACACGCGGTTCAGTCATGACAAATCGCCGTACAATCCGGCATTTCGGGCGCATATCGGAGCAATGGGGAAATTGCCCGTGCCGGTAGGTTATTACATTATGATAAAACCGTTCGGCGGCTCATTTTTGGGCGGCGGCTTGTTCGCGGATATGTTTGCCAATGCGACGACTATGATACGCGATTATATCTGCGCGCATCCGGAGGAATGGAACAAGATAGTGACGGATCCCGAATTTACCGAGTATTTTACGGTAAAAGGTACGGCATTGAAAAACGTTCCGTCTGGCTATGACAAAAATCATCCGCAGGCGGAATATCTTAAATATAAGTCGTGGTACGTCGAATATCCTCTTGCCGACGAGGATGTTGCGAATGA
Source organism: uncultured Christensenellaceae bacterium (assembly GCA_910588315.1). Taxonomy (GTDB): domain Bacteria; phylum Bacillota; class Clostridia; order Christensenellales; family Pumilibacteraceae; genus Anaerocaecibacter. The sequence goes on from CAJUQF010000128.1 coordinate 4,155, forward strand.
AACCAAGCTGATGGAAAAGTCATTGTCGGTGTTTAAAGCAATGAAACCGTTTAATGATTATTTGAATGTAGCGCTTAAAGATTTTAAGATGCCGTCGAGATGATCGGTATAATCAAATAAATTAGGTATTATACCCCGGGGCAAGCCCCGGACCCGCGCGCTTTGCGCG
>CAJUQF010000129.1 GCA_910588315.1 uncultured Christensenellaceae bacterium
GATATGGAAATAGACGAAGATTTATATAGTTATTATATATATATTAGGTGGAAATACGAACTTAAGTACGGAAATTTTGGAATATTGATTGAAATAAAGAACGACGAATTTAACGACTATACGCCTGTTAATACGCATAGACGATCCGGTCCGTTTAGTTTAAGTGCGGGATTTCATACATTTAAATACGATAAGATAGATGAAATTTCATACTATTTAAAACAAGGCGAACATTATGTCCGGGTAAGCAATATGGGCGGATATTTACTGAACAAAGAAAGGAAGATCGTACAGTACATTCAATCCGATTACGTATATTTCAAGATCACGGTTACTTCCGACGGTACGCCGGCCGGACAAATATTAGATTAGAAGGAGAAATGTATCATGAAAACTAAAGACAACTTTAAACAAAAAACGGTTTTGGCTTTGATCGTTACACTGTTCCTGTCATGCGCCGTGTTTGCTCTATTCTTTACGAATACCCATGCTTATGCGGAAATTTACAATGAGTCCGGCGGCGCTGTTACCGACGTTTTCGATTCTTCGTATGATACATACGTATCGACAGCGGCAGTAGAAAATTTCGAAGAAATAAAAATAGTCGACAGCGGCAAGCCGGACGAAGAAAGTATCGTAATAACGATCATGGGAGACGGCTTCACGGAAGCCCAACAGGATGATTTTTTGGAAAATGCAATAACCGCTATCGATCATTTGATAGGCAGCGTGGAAAGAAACGTGGAAGGCTGGTATCCTTATACGTTGTTCAACGACTGTTTTACCGTTTACGCTGTAAAAGTAATATCTAACGAATCCGGCGTAAACAACAGCGATGAGTGCGACGGAATAAAAGTGGATAATTACTTCGGCAGCAGTTTTTTTTCGGACAAAGATCACAAGATAAGCCGCGATCTCAGAATAAAGAATTATGACAGGGTTAAAAGGCTTAAAAAACCCAACACCGCCGTGTCGGTAGTGCTTTGCAATTCCAAAACCGACGGGGGGACCGGCGGCTATAATTCAACCGCGGGTCGAATAGTTACGGCGTCGTTGTCTGATTCACTCGATTATGTTTTAGCTCATGAATTCGGGCATACGTTCGGGCTTGCCGATGAATATTATTATCCATCCGAAGGGGATTTTTCAAAGACTGAAGCGCCCAACTGTACAAACAACGGCGACGAGGCTACCGTCAAATGGAAAGACTGGTTGGGTTATCAGGGCGTGGGCATATATCCTTATTCGATAGAAGTCGAATCCGGCGAGTATGATCTTGAGTCCGAAAATTGGTTCAAACCCTCGGAAATATGTATGATGAGAGATAAGGATGAGTTTTGTCCGGTGTGCGCCGACGTGCTTATAACCGGCATGGAAGAAATGACGACAAAACTTTTTGCAACGACCGATATCGGTGAGAACGAAATACGTATAGACGGCTTGAATATAGCAGCCGTCGGAGTGTTCCAATTGCCGGGACGAATTTACGGCAAGACTGTTGCGGAAATCGGAGACAGTGCATTTGCAAATCAAACTCGCTGTACGCAAATTATTTTACCGGAAGGGCTTAAGACAATATCAGACCGCGCGTTTGGGGGTTGCAACAATCTGCATTATATTAACATACCGGCGAGCGTGTCGAAAATCGGCGACGGCGCCTTTATAGGGTGTGAAGACCTTAATATATCCGTAGATAGCAAAAACAGAAATTATAAAATGGTTAACGGTATGTTGTTCAATTATAACGGAGATTCGATTATTAGCGCTTGTCGAGTAAGAGAAGAACTTGTATTATCTACAAAACTCATAAAAATAGCGCCGTATGCTTTTGAAAAAAATGCTGATCTGAAAAGCGTAGTATTCAGATCGAGTGTTCAAATAGGCGACATGGCGTTTGCCGACTGCATGAATCTCACGGAAGTTGTTTTCGAATTCGACGACACTCCGCCCGTATTGGGTGAAGACGTATTCCTAAACGACAATATAACTATATATGTTCCGTATAGATCGCAGGATATGTATAAGTCGGCTTTGGGAATTTATTCGAACAATGTAACATCGGTACAATATTTCGTCGATTTTTCGGTTGACGGGAGAATTATAGAAACACGTTCGGTATTTAAAGATTCTGCTATAGAAAATCTGCCCGAGCCGAATATATACGGTTATGATTTCGGCGGCTGGTACGACGGCGCAGGCAATAAATATGCCGACGGCGATATATGGACATTATCCGATTCTATAACGCTTTATGCGCAGTTGATGCCTGAACAATGTACCGTCATTTTTGACGGTAACGGCGGTGAGATCGTCGGCGAGAATCATTTGACCGTAACATTCGATCGGAGCTTTACGACAGATATTACCGCAAACAGGGTCGGATATGTATTGGACGGCTGGTATTGCGGCGACGTCAAGTATATAACCGCCGACGGGCGCGGTACGAGACTTTGGGACAAGCTCGACATTACGACGGTCAAGGCGCGCTGGTCGCCTAAGAGTTACGAGATACAAATAAACGCCGACGGCAGTATCGTGTGGGTGAGCGAAAACGGGTTTTCCGACGATCCGTGCTATATACAATACGGTACGGTATTGAATGCGATAAATCTCGTGGCGACGTTTAAAAAATCCGGACAGGGATACAAAGAGGGTAAAATATTCGATCACTTCGAATATGACGGGTCTATCGTAGATTGGTCGAGTGTTCCCGATCTTGGCGAAAATAACGCCGTAATAACGATAATCCCGGTATGGATAAATGAAGTGCATACCGTTTATTTCAACACGTTATGCGATATTGTGGTAAACTATATCGAAAAAGAATATGACGACGATATAAGTTTACCTGTTCCCAAGCGTACGGGGTATACGTTCATAGATTGGTACGATTCTGCAAAATATGAGAAAAAAATAGCCTGGACTACGATGCCGGACTTAACGCCCGGAACGCAAAATAACGGATCCATACAGCTTTTTGCAAAGTGGGTGGCTAATATGTATACCGTTAACTACAAATCTAATGGGGGATCGGGAACGGAGACTTTTACGACGCATACATATAATTTGGAAAGGGTTTTGCGTACGAATACATTTAAAAGAACGGGGCATAAGTTCGTCGGATGGTCGAGAGACCCGAATGGTAGTGTGGAATTTAACGACGGTCAAATCGTTAAAAACTTAGCGGCAAATCAAGGCGATAAAGTGTATCTCTATGCTATTTGGCAAGCCGAGAAATATACTATAACTTATAAAAATCTGGTGACCGGCATGCTTGTAAGTCCGGATTATTATGTTTACGGTGCGGGGCTGTCGACAATGCCGATAATACGTATCAAAGATCCTGCCGGAAGATACCAGACTTTCGATAATTTTTACGGCTGGTATACGTCGTCGGATTTTACGACTAAAGTCACATCGATATCAAAAACTCAAACGGGCAACATAACGCTTTATGCCAAATACGATTATTTTGTAATGGAGATGAATGACAGTTCGACATATCGGATAAACGATGACGGAGTAGAGGATAATATAAAAATCGAGATCGGTATGTACATTGGCAGCGTCTATAAGGACAGAATCAAAGATACGACATTAAGTAAGATCAAAATCGATTTTTCTTTGGATATCTGGGAAGTAGACGACGGATATCAGCATATTTACCTTTATAACCAATCGGGTGATGAAATATGGGGCAAAAAGATCGATCATACTGCGGATAAGAGTAAACGAACATATAAATTTTCCATAGAGTTGAATTTGGCAGATTATTTGGATGACGATTATTTGTATCTACGGTTCGACGCGTCCGGTGCGTGGAGCGATGATTGGAAGTTCAATAATCTGAATCTCACAATGTACTTCACAAATTGATTGACACGTCAATTAAATCAATTTGTCCCAAAATGGAGCGATCGTAACATAGCCTAAACCAAAACCGACGAGCAAATTGCTCGTCGGTTTTGGAAACTGCGCACCGTCTTTGATAATACGCACCGAAGCGTTCTCCCGTCGGTTAACTCCGTTAAAGCTACCTTGTGGCACACGCCACATCTTGTTTAGTGCTGCTGCGGTCAAGCCCTGACACGGTTCGCAAGCAGACGTTGC
>CAJUQF010000130.1 GCA_910588315.1 uncultured Christensenellaceae bacterium
ATCCTTTACTGCAAAGACAGATACCGTCAGAGACTTTACGTTTACGGTAAGCTTTGTCGTATACAACTCCTCCAATCGTTGGGGTTCGTCGTCGCAGACAATAACGCAGACATACAGGGTAAATGTCATAGACACCGTTGCGGTGACGCTTGATGCAAATACTACCGATACCGTCGGCGGTATAACGTCTACGACGCTCCGGATACCGTTTAAGGGTACTTATACCGGTTTGCCTACGCCTACACGTACGGGCTACAACTTTAATGGCTGGTTCACAGAAAGAACGGGCGGCAGTAACGTAAGTGAAGGCACTGCGATGACAGCTCATGAATCGCACACGCTTTATGCGCAATGGGAGCTTGCCGAATATCAGGTCGGTTATGAGTGGGGCTACACGCCTGCGCCCGGCGGAGATCTCGGAACGAAGAACGTACAATTCGGCAGCACATTCGGTGAGCTTGCTACCGTCACCCGTACCGGTTATACGTTTACGGGCTGGTACTACGGCGATAAACTCGTTACCAAGGACACCAAAGTGTTCGAGCCTACCGATAAGCATAATATTACGCTCGTCGCGGACTGGACTGCGAATGTATATACTGTATCGTTTAGCGGCAGCAATATGACGAGTATATCGAACACGAAAGCGGTGTTCGGCGAAAATCTCGTATTGCCTACGCCGAGATGTAACGACGGTTATGAGTTTAAGGGCTGGTATCTCGAAAACGGGTTCACAAACGGCGTTCCTGGTACGCTCAACGAGACGGTCGCCGGCAAAGCGAACAGTTCGAATGTTATAACGCTTTACGCAAAAGTCGAAAAGATAACATACGATATTACGTTCGAGCCGAACGGCGGCGCTTGGGTCGGTACTGCGCCTACCGTTACCGCAAAGATAGGCGAGAAATATTCGAGCGTACCGGCAGACGGTGATGTCGTGAGAAACGGTTACCGTTTCGACGGTTGGTATACTCGTTCTATCGGCGGCACGAGGATCGACGGCAACACGACATACAGCGTAGAACTCGGCACGGTCGTTTACGCACATTGGACGCAAGAGGATACGTACACCGTTACGTTCGTTCTCGACGGCGGCAAGATAGGCGATAAGACGAGTTATTCCGTATCCGGAATTGCAGGCGGCAACTCGTTCGATCTTCACACCTTGCTTGTTCCCACGCGCGACGGTTATCGTTTCGACGGCTGGTTTACGAATGTCGGCGGCAGCGAGACAAATGTTACGGCGAGCGCGATCACGGTGAACGGCAATGTCACTATTACCGCTAAGTGGACGCAAGTTTACACGGTGACGTTTGTCGAAGAAGGTAAAGACGATGTTGTAATATCGATTGCGTCGGGAAGTGCGCTCGGCAGTAACTTGCCTACGATAGCAACTAAACCCGGCTTTACCGCCGGTTGGTATAATGGCGACACGCAAGTTACCGCGGATACTCAAGTGACGGGCGCAATGACGCTCACGGCAAAATGGGCGGCGGCGGTAATGTTTGTCGAAGAAGGGAAAGAGAACGTTACGGTCACTTATTTTTACGGAGACACGTACGGCGATAAAATGCCGTCTATCGCGGTAAAAGACGGTTTTACATCCGGTTGGTATAACGAAAGCGATACCGAGATCACTTCCGACATGTCCGTAACAGGCAATATAACTCTTACCGCTAATTGGACTGCCGACGATACGGCGGAGCCCGGTGTCGAATAACTCGAAGTAAGGTGTTTATCGTATTAACATAGAGGATAAAATCATGGATAAGTTTTTTTCGGTAGATATTTGCGGACGTACGGAGCATTTGCCCGTATTGCCCTTGCCGTCGGGCGTCAATATCGCGTTTTTCAATCTTCACGGCAACGTCGAGCTGACCGAACATTGCGCAAAGCATATCGCAGAGCGCGTATCAAAGTATAAGCCCGACGTACTTATCACCGCAGAAAGTAAGGGCTTGCAGGTTACGCATTGCGTCGCTCGCGATATGGGACATAAGTTCTATGCCGTAGCGCGCAAGAGTAAAAAGCTGTATATGCAAGATGGTATCGAAGTAGAGGCAAAGACCATAACTACGGGCGAAATACAGCATTTATATCTTTCGGCGCACGACGTCGAACTTATAAAAGGCAAGCGTGTTGCGATAGTCGACGACGTAATAAGCACGGGCGCCGCAAACGCCGCGCTCGAAAGGCTCGTAGCCATGGCTGGCGGAAACGTAGTTTGCCGCGCGTTCGTTTTGGCGGAGGGCGACGCCAAAGATCGTGCGGACGTCGAATATCTCGCGTCGATACCGTTGCTGTAGAATAATAATCCGGCAATTACAAACCCCGCCGAACCGTAACGTCCGGGCGGGGTTTTGCTCATTAAAATATTTAATGATTATTTCTTCGAATTGTTGCAGCCGCAATTTGTCGAGCAGATCGGGCAGAACTGCTGTTTCGCTTCGGTTATTTTCTCTTCCGACGCCTGTTCGGTTTGATACATACCGCGCTCTTGCATGAACGTGAACGCTTTGAACTGATCGGCGGCAGCTTCGTCGAAGTTTTCGCGAATGATGTCGCGGAGCGGTTCTTCCGCCGTTTCGCAAAGTGCGGTGGAACATAATTTTACGATCTCTTTTTCCGAGCCGAGAACGTCGGAAATTATTTCGTAGTCGTCAAGCTTGCAGTGTTCCTGCGCGGGGGTGTCGCCGGTGGTGTACCATTCGTCGACCGTAGCCGCAGTTTCGTCCGAAGGATCGACAACGTATTGCATAGCCTCGCTGTCGTAGTCGTCGGCGCTTTCGACGTCGTAGTTATCCTCTATTTCGTCTGCATGTTCGCTGTCGTATATGCCGCAGCGCTTGCAATATTCGTCGGCATATACGTTTTCCCGTGCGTTTTCGAAATTGTGCGGCGCGACTTCGTCATAGCTGTCGTTTGAGAATTCGGCGGTGTTATCGCTTGCAAACTCGTTGGGAAGTTCGACGAATTCGTTAACCTTATCGTTTTCGGTTTCGACGATAAAGTCCGAAGAAAATTCTTCCGTACCGGACTTGTAATCGCAGTCGGGGCAGTCTTGTTTGAATTCTTTATTGTCTGTCATGATTATTCTCCTTAGTTTTTGTCGAGATAGCAAACGAGCGTTTCGTAACGTTGTTTGTGTCCGTTGGCAAGATTGCCGAGCGCGCAGCGCAGATCTTCGTTGTCCGTTTCGGAAACATAGTTGCAGCACTTTTTGTAGGCGAGTTTTTCGCTTCTGCAAAGCTCGCTCAATTCTGTAAGGCTTTTGGTGGTCATGAAAATCTCCTTGTTTTGATTTGTGTATTTAATTTGTGTAGCGATTGATCGTTTTATGCGTACGTGAAATATTAAAGTATGTCGCGGTTATCTTTTCGAATTTCGAAATTTCGATCATTAATGAGATGATATATTCGCAAATTCGATAAAAGCTTGCTTTTTTCATATGCAAATGTTAAAATAACATTATGGGCAAGATAACCGACATTTCCAAACAGAAACGCAACAAGACGCGCGTAAGTATTTTTATAGACGGCGAGTTCGTTTGCGGGCTGGACGAAGTGGCGGCGGCATCGGCGCGTCTTAAGATCGGCGACGAGATAACCGCGGACGAGCTTAAAAGCGTGATGAAAAAGAGCGAACTGAATTCCGCGTTCGAACGTGCCGTAACATATCTTTCCGCCGTTCCGCGCGCCCGAAAAGAAATAGCGCGGCATTTGCACGACAAAGGTTACGACCGCGAGGTCATAGACGAAACGCTCGAAAAACTCGAGGCGTATCGATATATCGACGACAGACTTTACGCTCAGACTTATATAAAGTCCAAGACCAAGAAATACGGGAATTTCAGGATCGCGCAGGAACTCGCAAAAAAGGGCGTATCGCGTGAGATCATCGACGAGCTGTTGTCGGACAGCGGCGAATCGGAAATCGACGGCGTGGCGCTGAAGTATGTGAAATCGCACAGATCATGCGATAAACAGAAATTAAAACGGTTTTTGGCGGGGCGCGGTTTTTCTTGGGACAGCATTTCCGCCGCGATCGGACGGCTGAATGATACCGGAGTTTTCGAT
>CAJUQF010000131.1 GCA_910588315.1 uncultured Christensenellaceae bacterium
TTCCAAGTGTCACGGCGCTCCGCTCGGCGCTGATAACGTTAAGGAACTTCGCAAGACGCTCGGATATAAGACTGCGGCATTCGAGATACCCAACGCCGTGACCGAATATGTAGCCGGTCTGGCGCCCGCGTTTGCCAAATACGAATCCGATTGGAACAAGACGGTAAAGGCGTATAAAGCAAAGTATCCAGAAGATTACGAAGAGTTTATGCAATGGAAGCGCGGTAACGTCGATTTCACCGAACTCGATCATATTTACGATAAACCGGAAAAGGACGAGGCTACGCGTGCGTCGAGTTCGCGTATACTCAATGCCATTGCCGCCAAGAATCCGTTTATAGTGGGAGGTTCTGCCGATCTTGCTACCTCAAATCTCGTAGTTATAAAAGACGGCGGCGACGTGTCGGCGACGGAGACGGGACGAAACATTCACTTCGGTATTCGCGAGCATGCCATGGGCGCCATATGCAACGGTATGTTGTTGCACGGTGGGTTGATGCCGTTCTGCGCGACGTTCACCGTTTTCTCCGATTATATGAAAGCGGCTATACGCATGAGCGCGCTTATGAACATACCGGTGACGTATATCTTGTCGCACGATTCGATAGGCGTAGGCGAGGATGGGCCTACGCATCAGCCTATAGAGCAGCTCGAAATGCTCCGTTCGATCCCCGGTATCAAAGTTTTCCGTCCGGCGGACGCAAAGGAGACTGCCGCCGCATACGAATCCGCTTGGACAGGCAAAAGCCCGACGGCGATCGTGCTTTCGCGCCAAAACCTTGCACAACAGGATTGTACCGGTACCGATGCGCTTTACGGCGGATATGTCGCCTCCGACAGCAGTAAGGAAAATCCCGACGTCATTTTGATCGCGACGGGATCCGAACTCGACCTTGCGATGCGTGCAAAGCGCAAGCTCGCCGCAGAAAAAATAGATGCGCGGGTCGTCAGTATGCCGTGCATGGAACTGTTCGATATCCAGACTCAGAAATATCGCGACTCGGTGCTTTCGCCCAATGTCAGAGCGCGTGTCGCTATAGAGGCGGGACGTTCGACGAGCTGGTATAAATATATCGGTCTCGACGGCGAGTGTTGCTGTATCGATTCGTTCGGCATGTCTGCACCCGCGAACGTAATGTTCGAGATATGCGGCTTTACCGAAGACAACGTAGTCAAACTTGCCAAAAAGGCTATACGCAATTGCGCCAAGGCATGATAAATCCATATGGTAAGCAAATTTTTCGCGTTTTTGGACAGAATGAAACTCATCGACAGATGGGCGCTTATGCGCAATACGTCGGTCGAAGATGTTGCTCAGCATACTATGCAGGTGGCAATGATAGCTCACGCGCTTTGCGTAATAGAAAATAAACTTTTCGGCGGGAAGTTGGACGCGGATAAGGCGGCAGTGCTCGCGCTTTATCACGAATCGGCGGAAGTCGTAACGGGCGATCTGCCGACCCCGGTAAAATATTACGATGCGGATATTAACCGCGCGTATAAAAACATCGAGCATCGTGCCGAACAAAAACTTGTCGACACATTGCCCGATGAACTTCGCGACGCGTTTTCGCCGTATGTCAAGCCCGATAAAAAAAATCCTGAGTACGCGATGGTAAAACGTGCCGATAAGATGAGCGCGCTTATCAAATGCGTGGAAGAATTGGCGGTAGGGAATAAGGAATTCGAAAAGGCGTATGACGCGACGCTTGCAAGCCTTACCGACGTACCGGAAAAATCCGTAAAGTATTTTCTCGACGTGTTCGTGCCGGCATACTCGATGAGCTTGGACAGTTTGCTTGATTGAAAAAATATCGTAACCAAGTATCCGGAATATATTTATTGAAAAACCCATTGCTTATTGCAATGGGTTTTGCGTTTTTGATTCCGTTCTTGTGTCGCCGGTAAAGAAAAGCGCGACGGTACCGGGTCCGGAATGACTGCCTATGACATAACCGAGCGGCATGATCTTAACGGGAATACCGAACTTCTCGTTTACTGCGTCCGCCACATATTTCGCGTCGTCGTAACAGTCGCCGTGTGTGATGTAAACGATATCGCTTTCTTTGTTGAATCGCTCGATCATTTTTTCTATAAGCATGTTGAGCGATTTCTTTCTGCCGATCACTTTTTTGATAGGGATCAATCTGCCTTGTTCGTCGACGTGAAGAACTGGCTTGATGTTGAGCATGTTCCCTAAAAATGCCGAACCTTTCCCGAGTCTGCCGCCGCGTGCGAGATATTTCAAATCTTCCACGACGAAATAGTGCAGTACTCTGTCGCGTATTTCTTCGGCATACTTGCAAGTTTCTTCGAAACTCGCACCGCTTTTGCGTTTTTCGTTGACGAGCGTCACGAACAGTCCTTCACCGCCGGACGCACATTTGGAATCGACGACGTATATTTTGTTTTCGTTTGTTCGATTCAGTTCGTCGGCGGCGCGTTTGAAATTGTCGAACGAGCCGGAAAGCGCGCTTGCAAACGACAGATACAAAACGTTTTGTCCCGTTGCGAGCAAATCGGACAGAAAAGATTGCGCCGTCTCGGCGTTTATCATGGATGTGCTTGTACGCGCGCCCAATCGCATCGCGTCGTAAAAATGATGAAACTCGAGCTGATTGGCTTCGTCGTTTCCATATGCGACATCGTTGACGAAATAAAGCATTTCGCAATGCGCTATATCCATATCTCTCAACATCTGTTTCGGAATGTCGCAGGTGCTGTCGGTTGCTATTATAAAATTCACTATTGCCCCCAAAGTCGTTTCTTTATTTCAATATGATATTATCGACATGTTGTAATTTTTTAATAAAATGTCATTGATCGAAAGCGGGCGAAAGATCGACATCGGTGTTTTCGTCGAGTTCGAGAACGAAAAGCGCACGAACATATCCGCGATCGAACGATGTAGAATGAACATAGAATTGTTTGCCGTAATAATAACGAGCAAGTCGGTAATATTTGGAATTGGTGTGTAGCGCGATAGCTTTTGCGCCGTTTTCGTGCGCGAACTCTATAGCGGCGTCGAGTAAAGCCGAGCCGAGCCCGGTATTCGTTATGTTGGGACTTACGCCGAACCGATAAATATACCAGAGATCGTCAGAAAGTTTTTTGATTCGTATCGCGCCGACGAGCATACCGAAACGCTCAACGACGAAAACGGCATTTTCACGTATGTCGCGCAATGTGGATTCTATCGTTTCCTTAAGCGCTTTAACTTCGTAATTTACGTGAAGGTCTTCCTGATAGAGCGAAAAGGATTCTTTTGTGACTTTAAGCACGTTATCGGTATCGCTGTCCGTCGCGCGCCTGATTGCAAGATACATTTTCAGTTTGTCCCGATTATTTTTTGCCCATGAGCAAGCACATGACGGCTTTTTGTACATGAAGTCGGTTTTCCGCTTCCTGGAAGATCACGGAATGCGTGGAATCGATGACCGATTCCGTAACTTCTTCGCCGCGGTGCGCAGGCAGACAATGCATGAACACAGCGTCTTTTTTTGCCATGCCGAGTACGGTGTCGTTTACTTGATAGGGCATAAGAGTTTTTTCTTTCTCTGCGGACTTGTCCTGACCCATGGAGAAAAATACGTCGGTATAGAGCGCGTCGGCATCGGAGGCAGCCTCTTCAACGTTGTCGGTAACCGTGACGTTGCCGAACTTACGCGCGGCTTCGGTTATTTCCGGATTCGGTTGATAGCCTTTGGGCGAGCATATCACCACTTCCATGCCGGTCTTTGCGCCTGCGAGCATGAGCGAATGCGCCATGTTGTTGCCGTCGCCGAAGTAAGCGAGTTTTATGCCGTTGAGGTGACCGAACTGTTCGTAAAGCGTGAAAATATCCGCAAGCGCCTGACAGGGATGAAAGTCGTCCGTAAGTCCGTTTATGACCGAAAAACTGCCGTATTTGGCGAGATCGTCGACGTCGGATTGTTTGAACGTGCGTATCATAACGCCGTCTATGCCGTAGCGCGAAAGCACTTTCGCGGTGTCGTGAATGGTTTCTCCTCGACCGAGCTGAATATCGTTGCTCGATAAAAACAACGAGTGTCCTCCGAGTTGGTGC
>CAJUQF010000132.1:0-3031 GCA_910588315.1 uncultured Christensenellaceae bacterium
TGCTTTACGGTAACAAACGGAACGCCGAGACGTCGTTCCCTACGAATTGCACAATGAAATTTCGTTACGGCATGTAAAGGAAAATAAACCGTAATATAGCCGTAACGATGTATCAACGAAAAATATCAATCGAATCGATCTTCGTAGGGAGCGCAGACCCATGCGCTCCGCATGGGGAAAAGCAATAATCAAGAGAGCGGCGGTCAAGGGTCTGACCGCCCTACGAATTGCGCAATAAAAATGCTTTACGGTAATAAACGGAACGCCTTCGGCGCTTCACTTGCGGCAGGGCAATAACGGAAACGACTCACGTGTGTAACTTTTTATGACGAACATTTTCGTTTACGCGCGAAAACCGTTGATAACGCACGGCATTTTCGAAATAAATTTCGTAATTGCGAAGATAATGGCATTTTACGATTGAAAAATTGATTTCGATATGATACAATGGATACATGATTAAATTTATCGATGAGGACGGCATAATAGCGCCGAGTAGAGACTTACCTTTGGAGTTGTTTAAATCGGCTGAAGTCGCGCTTACCACGTTCAGCACGCATTTATTCGAAGAACTGCTGCGCGCGACCGGCGCCGTGCCGTGCTGTGTTGTCAAGGGCGGTGTGGACAAACAGCTATACCTGGCGGATCTCGACGGCGTGAGCGCCGTCGTATATCTAAGCAACGTGGGCGCGCCTGCCGCAGTCGCGACAATGGAAGAAGTGCTGCCGTACGGGATAAAACACGTCGTCGCGTTCGGGATATGCGGCGCGCTCGTACATACTCCGCCGCATACCTTTATCGTGCCGGACAAGGCGTACCGCGACGAAGGCACGAGCTATCACTACATGCCTGCGTCGGACTTTATAAATATTAAAAACGCCGCAATCGTGCAAAGCTCGTTGAGCCGAAGCGGCATAGACACGATGGTCGGCGGCACGTGGACGACCGACGGATTCTACCGCGAAACTCGCACACGGTTGGAAGAAATGAAGAAAAACGGGTGCATTGCGGTGGATATGGAATGTTCGGCGTTACAAGCCTGTGCCGACTATCGCGGCAAAAACTTTTACACGTTTTTCATAACCGCCGATAGTCTTGCCGGCGAGCAGTGGCAGCCCAACGACATACTCGATCTTAAGGTGACGGATTCCACGACGGTCGCCGTTGCCGCCGCGATAATGCTTGCGCGCGAGCTGAAAGGCAAATAGATTTGGCGCCGCGTATAGCGGCATATGTTTGAAAGAACGATGGGAGAAAATCCCGCAATGACATTGCGGTAGGATATTTTTAATGACGGCAAGTCGTTCGATCGACTTTGCGAATGTTTGTGGTAATACGGAATTATGTATAACGGAAGACGATTAATAGAATATTTACAACGGCTCAAACGCGGCGAAAATATATTGGATAAGTTTTACGATGCCGTTTCGGGTTACATAAGCTATGTAGCTTATAAATATTTGATCGATAAATCGTATGTCGACGATGTGATCATAAATACAGTAAGCAAGATCATTAACAACATACAAAAATACGATGATACCAAAAACTCGCTTGCGTGGATATATACCATTGCCAAAAACGAAACTTACAGGATCAACGAGCGAGAGAAAAGACAAACGCATATCTCGCTCGAAGAAGTCGAACAGGTTGCATGTATTTCCGAGTCGATCGACTCGGCGGAGTTCTTGCTCGACTTGGATCGGATAATAAAAAAGCTCGGGCCCAAGGACGCGCAAATAGTCGAGTTGCGCGTGTTTTCCGGTCTGACTTTTCGTGAGATAGCCGAGGAACTTCACATGTATCCCGGCACCGTCGCGAAACATTATAAGAATGCGCTGGATATAATTTTAAAGAAATTATTCTGAAGTGGAAACATTTCGGAGTTTTTGCATGTATAATTTTACGGGTGTACGTTAAAAGAAAAAACAATAACACAAGTACGCTCTTTACGGAGGCAAAACATGAAAAGAACGACAGGACTTAAATGCGGATGCGCGGCGTTTGCGTGCGTGCTGTTCTGCGGCGGCTGGACCAACGCCGCCGTCGCCGAGCAAGCCGATCTGTCCGACAGATACGTCGGCGGCATGCTTATCTCGACGTACGCAACCACATCCGAGACCGTTGCATATTCTTCCAAAACCGTGGTAGAAAATATACCTACCTCAAACACCGCTCCGGCATATACTTCGGGCAACCTGCCTAACGGATGCGGCGCGGTAGCGGGCGCTAATATCGTGGGCTTTTACGACAGATACTATAGCGAGCTTATCCCCGGCTGGGATTCTTGTTATCCTTTCGGAATGTACAAGGGCGCAGACGGCGTGTATGTTCCCAAGGTTATGAACGAACTGTTTACGGCAATGAAAACCAACGTGGCTGCGCCCGGAGTCTCCGAGAGCGAATTCAGGACCGGACTTAAAAGTTACGTCAACGGCAAAGGCTACGACATAACATACAATTCGCTCGGTAAGGGTACTTCTTTCGATTATACCAAATTCAAAACGGCGGTAAAAAACAACGAAGTTACCGCATTATTGATTAAACCGAGCAATATGTATACTATAAACCCGGGAGACGGCAGCGACACGATAGTCGCGAATACCATAAGCGGCAATCATATAATGATGGCTTACGGTTACTACGAAGTAAAGTATACGCTGAAGTCGGGCGGCACGCGCACCGATAAGTATTTAAAGGTTTCCAGCGGTTTAAGCGAAGCAACTTTGGCGTATTACAAAGTAGGCTCGTATATCGATTACGCATATCATGTTAAAATAAGTTAAAGAGGTAGTGTGTTTATGCGCGGAGAACGTAAATTACACAAGATGATACAAAAGCAGGGCGAAAAGTCTAAAGAGCATGTTATGAGCGAACTGCTCGCCCGGTATCCGCAATATGCGGTACAGCCCGAAAAAACGAAAACGCCTTTTCGTAAGCGTATCGCGATCTTTGCACCCGTCGTGACTGCGGCTGTATGCCTTGCCGTGATCTTACCCTGCGTGTTTTTACTGCCCGGCGGAGACAATGG
>CAJUQF010000132.1:3041-4062 GCA_910588315.1 uncultured Christensenellaceae bacterium
GACAATGGCAATGCCACAGGCGACGGCTCGAGATATTGCAGACAAAGCGAATACGAGTCCGGTTTTGTCGATTATACTATCAAAGAATATAACGCAACTAACGGTACCGATATTAAATATTTTTATCTTGACGGCAAAGCGGAAAACTATACAAACGGTAAGTATATAGACAAAAAAACGCATGAAACTTTGATGTTGGAAGAAGTCGTGTTTTGCACGGAATATGCCGTCGAGATGACAGAGTGGGTATCGCCTATAAATATACGCATGGATCTTTTCGATACTCCGAGTCTTCTTTGCAGTCGTAAAGAGAAAATAAACGGGCAGGATATCTCTTGGGGATATCACATGGACGACATAATATATTTTATGTTCAACACGAAAGAATATCGGTATTGCGTGCAAATACGAACGGTAGGCGGGACCGACAAATTTTACGATATAGTAGCCGATCTGTTGAGATAAAATAATGATAAAGAGGACGTTCAGGCTAATAGTATCGGCGGCGTTATTCTTGTTTGCGGCGTTGCCGCTCACGGCATGTCGCGAGCGCAGGTACGTCGGCGGCAACAAAACGCCGGTGTACACGATAGAGTATGCCGCGTCGGCGGGCGGATATATATCGGGCGAGAAGTTGCAGACCGTGCGATACGGTATGAGCGGCGCGCCCGTTTCAGCGATACCGTACGAAGGGTTCCGGTTTGTTAGTTGGTCGGACAATAACACGAGAGCAGGGCGGATGGAAGAGGACGTGCGCAAAAATTTAAAGTTCACTGCGTATTTCGACAGGTTTGGCGTCAAGCCCAAATCGAGCGAAACCGAACCCGAAAAGATAAAGCCGCAGACCTCGACCGACACGCGCATAAAGTTTCGCGACCTGACAGCCTTACAGTCTTGTACATCGCTTGCGGTGGAAAAATAATTCAAGCAACGGCAGACGGTGGTGGCGCATACGAAGTACGCAACAAAGTATCTTTGCGATAACGAAACGGAACGCCGAGACGTCGTTCCCTACGAATTA
>CAJUQF010000133.1 GCA_910588315.1 uncultured Christensenellaceae bacterium
CATCTATACCGCTGATATAGTCATCCGATTCGAGTAAATCGAGATCGACTCTGCCCAGCGCTCCGTCTCTTTTGCCTTTTGCATAAACTTCATCGCGTTTATCGGCAGCAAGCGCCGCCGTATACAATAAACCGACTAAACAATAACGCATATAATCCGGCAAACATTTCCTTTCGCTTTGAGTAATAGCCGTGAAATATCCGAGCGATCCGATCAATAATTCTTCGGACACGTTCCCGCAAGTGTTTTCCGCTAAATAATTACAAAATAAAAACAAGCGCGGATATTTGCCGACATGCCCGAGCGCCGACGATAAACATATACTTTTTCGACTTTCCTCATAAGCCGACAAAATCGTTTGTTTATTATTAAGCAACTCATCGCGCCAAACAGTCCCAATATTGCGGTTCCTCGTCAAATCGCTTATCAGTTTTTTGATTTTGATCGAAGAATACTTTATCCCGAATCCGTATTCCACTTCGGCACATCGTTCGGCAAGCAATCTTATACCGTAAAGCACCGTCTTAGTCGGCAACCGTTTTTTTACCGTAAAAATCGGTTTTGCCGGCGGTGCGGCATATAATATCAATAGACACACGGCAGCGAAGATCGCGGCGATGTTAAGTACGATTTGCATATTGAAATTATTGACCGATAAATCGACAGCGATACCGAATTTTTCGCACAAAAAAACCGACGCTTGCGTCGGCTTCTCGATTGTTTTATTTTTCTTTGATCTTGGCGGCTTTACCGGAAAGATTGCGAAGATAGTAAAGCTTCGCTCTGCGTACTCTGCCTTGCTTGATGACCTTGATATCCGTTATACGCGGCGAATGAAGCGGGAACGTACGCTCGATACCTACGCCGAAAGAAACTCTGCGTACGGTAAACGACTCGCGGACAGATCCGTTTTTCTTTGCAATAACGATACCCTCGAATGCCTGAATACGTTCGCGATTGCCTTCCTTGACTTTAACCGATACACGCACCGTGTCGCCGACGTTAAACTGCGGAACGTCCGACTTCATATATTCTTTTTCTATTTCGGCGATGATGTTGCTCATGAGACCTCCTATGTCGTTAAAAAACTCCGCACCGCTAAATCAACGCCTTTGCGAAGTGACATCACATATTTGCTAAACAATTATAGCATAACGAAATGATTTAATCAAGTAATTTCGATATGATTTAGCGTATTTTTTACAAAAACTTATACTATTTTTTGTAATTTTCCACTGCCGACGCTTTGCACTCTTCCACTGTTCGGTTTTTCAACTGACCGCATGCCCCTGCGACATCCGAGCCCATTGACCTTCTCACAGACGCAGACAACCCGACGCTTTTAAGTTTCTCGCAAAATTCATAAGCGCGTTTTTTACTCGGCGGCTTTAAATCGCAATGATCCGTGGGGTTGAGCGGAATCAGATTGACATGACAACACAATCCGCTCAAAAGAGTCTTAAGCGCCGCCACATCGTCCGCGCCGTCGTTAAATCCGCCTATTAAAATATACTCTATTATTACTCGCCTGCCTGTATTGTCAAAATATGTTTTTAGTGCGGAGACCAACTGATTTACCGTATAGTTTTCCGCAACACGCATTATCTTCTTACGCTTGATATCGGTTGCCGCATGCAATGACAACGACAACGTACACGCGATACTGTCGCGCCACAGCGACTCGATACCGTTCGGCAAACCGCACGTTGATATGGAGATCGAGCGCATACCTATATTGATTCCGTGTTCGGAATTTACGAACCGCAAAAATTTCAACGTATTATCGTAATTCGCAAGCGGCTCGCCGCTACCCATCATTACGATCTTATTGACTCCGCCGCACGCTTTTCGATCACGTGCGATATACAATACTTGCGACAATATCTCGCCGGCAGTAAGGCTGCGTTTGAGACCGTAATGACCGGACGCACAAAATACGCAACCCATACCGCAACCGACCTGACATGATACGCATACGCTGTTTCCGTAATCGTGCGGTAAGAATACCGATTCTATAAGATCTCCGTTTTGCGTCTCGAATAAATACCTTATAGCGCCGTCGGATGCGGTAACTCGCGTTTTTTCTTTTACGGCACGATCGACATAATTTTCTTTTAAAGCCGCTATAAATTTTTTCGGCAAATCGGAGTACTCCGAAAACGCATCGAAAGCGGTGATGTGCCGCATGAGCTGTGCCGCTCGATACTTCGGTTCACCGCAACTCGAAACGAGCGTAGTCAACTCGTCCATCGTAAATTCCGCCAACGGTGTTTTCATTACACGCTCCGCAAAAATCGCGCGATATAAAACCCGTCGCACTTATCCGTATCAGGCAGTAGTTTTACCGTATCTATGAGCTTATACTCGGCATGCTTTTTCGAGAATTTATCGACGATATTTTCGTTCTCTTCGCGCAATATAGAGCATGTGGAATAACAAAGCACGCCGCCCGGTCTACAATATCCGGCAGCAACATCCAATATCTCGGATTGCAACGCACAAAGTTCGGGGATATCTTCGGGTTTACGATTTATTAAAATATCCGGTTTGCTTTTCAGCGTTCCCGTACCGCTGCACGGGCAGTCGGCGATGACAATATCGAAAGCGCGTTCGAATTCCTTGTTCGGTACGGTAGCATCGTTCAGTTTGACCGATATTTCGGCGCCGAGTTTCTTGGCATAGCCTCGCATCAAATCAAGCTTATGCTCATACACGTCGCATGCCGTAATATCGAAATCGCCGAGTTCGCTTAAATAAACGGATTTACCGCCAGGCGCGGCGCAAAGATCGATGACCTTGCCGCGGCTGAACCCTTTTACGTAAGTATTTACTGCTTTTATGGACGAAACGGATTGAACCGCATACGTTCCCAGTTCGAACGCGTCGAGCTGAGCGCGGTCGACATAATACCCGTATTCGGTTTTTTGCGCCCCGTATGCCGCGGACGCAAACTCCTCCGTACTTATGCGTTTAGCAACGGGGCGAATGTGTGTTTTTTGCGGGATGCTTGCTCCGAGTATTGCGGCGGCTTTAGTCTCGCCGTAGTCGGCTATCAGTTTTTTGCAAAGCCATTCCGGCGTATTGTAGTCGTATGTGAATTTATCGAGCGCGTTTGAAAACGTCGGCGTAAAATTCAACGATATTTTAAGAACAGCATTTATAAACCCGCTGCATACGCCTACGGTCTTTGATAACTCGACCGTTCGATTTACGGCGGCATAAGACGGCATATCGGCGTAATTGCAATAATACATGCCTATTTTAAGCACTACCGCAGAAGTTTTATCGGGACGTTTTTCGCATAGCGACGCGATACATTTTTCCAACCGAACATTATTGTCGAGTATTCCGTAAAACGCGCTCGTGACAAACGGCTGCGAACGCTTGTTTTTCAATCCTTTAAGCGCCTTTGTAATAGCCGGCGCACAGTACGCACCGTCTACGAACACCGCCTTGAGCGCATTATAAAGCGTTCTGTCGTCGTCTGCCGATCCGCCTACGGAGCGATCGTTTCTGTTATTGTTGAATCGTTTGTTTTGCACAAATTTCTCCGACTTCGAATTTGTTGCCGCGCAAAAAATCGGCTATATCCATCGCTCGTTTTCCCGGAGCTTGGATCGCGTTTATACTTACGGCACCGTCACCGCAAGCAATTATGAGCTGTTTGTCGCATGCGACTATTTCGCCGGGAACTACGCCGTACATCCGCTCGCATACCGAAGCGGAATATATTTTGTACACTTCTCCGCCGATGATCGTTTTTGCGCAAGGCGCCGGCGACAGCGAACGGATTCGATTCACTACCGCAATCGCACTATCGTCAAAATTTATATACTGTTCGAACTTGCTTATCGTACGGCAGTGGATCGCCTTATCGTCATTCTGTTTGATCGGCTTGATTTCAAAAAACTGATCGAGCGTCTTAACGAGCAGTTCGGCGCCGAGCTTGCCGAGCCGCGCAGTCAATTCCCCCGCAGTTTCCGATTTGTATATCGGTGTGGATACAAAA
>CAJUQF010000134.1 GCA_910588315.1 uncultured Christensenellaceae bacterium
GCGTCGAGCAACGACGTTTTGCCGTGATCGACGTGTCCCATTACAGTGATTATAGGCGGGCGCTTGACAAGACTGTCCTCGGGATCGGGTTCCGAATGCAATTCGCTTAACTGCTCTTCTTTGGTCTTTTCGAGTTTAAGCTCGATATTGACTCCGAGCGCATCGGCTACAAGCTGCATGGTCGGGAAATCGACGACCGAGTTGATCGTCGTCATGATACCGAGTTCCATTAGCTTTTTGATTATCTCCTGCGCGGTCTTGCCGATCTTTTCCGACAATATCTTGACAGTAAGATTTTCGGTAGTTATGATCGCATTTTCTATTTTTATAGGCGCAAACGGTACTACTTTATTGACTTTCTTGTTTTTAAGCTTGCGCGTACCCATACGCTCTTCGTCGACGTTCTCTTGAATGTATCCCTTACGAATAAGCGTGCGCTTGTTCATCTGACGTTTGTCGTCGGGCTTTACCGCGGATTTTTTGCTCGACGCATCGCGTTTATTGCGCTGTGTGGCGGGCGGTTCGAATTTTATGACGGTCGGACGCGCCGCAGGACCGTTTTGCCGAGTCGCTCCGCCGCCGGCAGGTCTCGGCGCACCCGATCTCGTCGAACCGGGACGACCTACGCCGCTCGGACCGCTTCGGGGTTTACTATCCGTCGTCGGACGCGGCGTATGCTTAATCACACCGCGAATATAACTCGGAATAGATGTACGCGTTCCGGAAGGTGCGACGGGTTCCGCCTGCGGATGTACTACGGCAGCTGCCTCCGCAGGCGTCGATTTTTGCGCGCTATCCTTATCGTCGTCGGATTTAGATTCTTCTTTGACGGGCGACGCATCGGGAGCGGACTCCGATACGGATTCAGTCGCCGCAGGCGCCGATTCCGCAACAGTCGTTTTTCTATCGAGCTCTGCCGATTCGGTAGGCGCCCTATCCGCAAACTCGCTCTCCGCTTCGGCGGCAAGAATTGCCTCTTGCTCACGACGCGCTTTTTCGGCGGCAAGCTCATTAAGCCGCGCACGTTCCGTCGTGTACAGCTTTTCCACACGTTTCTTGATATCGGCTATCCGCTTGAGATAGCTCTGTAACTCATTCGACTCGACAAGAGTGTGAAGCTTTTTGATATTCTTCGCCCCTTCGCTCGTATTTGCATTGTTTGTGGTGGCATTGTCCATAAGCATTACCTCCGTGGTTATTTCTTTATCGAATAATCGGGCGCACCTTGGTTCACGTAATCCAAAACGGCTTTGACCATATTGGCATCGGTAAGACCGAGCGCCTTTATATTGTTGCCTAATTTCCGTTCGAGCGACACGACCGATACAAGCGGTATACCTTTTTTTTCCGACAGCATAGTCATGGCTCTTTTCAGATTGTCGCTCGCGCTGTCGCCGACTGCCAAAAGTTTAACGCCTTTCGCTCCGCCGAGATTGTCGTAGCCGTACACTATTTTTCCGGAACGCTTGGCAAACCCGACCATCGTCATAAACTTGTCGTTTGCGGTGTTACTCATTGCAGTCAATATCGCCGAGCATATCGGACAGTCCTTCGTACACTTCGCGTGGCAACGGTTTGCGAAATGCACGGCTGAGCGCCTGCTTTTTTATTATCGCGTCGATACATGCGCGAGACTTGCACACGTAAGCGCCTCTGCCAGGCTCACGCCCCGTTTTGTCGACAACGGCAACGCCGTCGGGTCGCAACACTATGCGAAGAAGTTCGGATTTGTCTTTCTGCTCTCTGCATACTATACACGACCGAATGGGAATGTGCTTCATTTAATCGAGTTCTCCGAGATCTTCGTCGAAAACATCGAAGTTATCGCTGCCCATCTTTTCCGCACGCTCGGTCGCGGCTTTGACTTCCTGCTCCATAGCCGAGTACGGTTTGATGTCTATCTTCCAGCCAGTAAGCTTAGCGGCAAGCCGAGCATTGACGCCCTCTCTTCCGATAGCAAGGCTCAATTGATCGTCCATTACGACGACGCGCGCCACACGCTCGTCCTCCTTAGCCTCGACCATGACGACCTTTGCCGGCAACAGCGCCCGCGCGATATATTCGAGCGGATCTTCATGCCAAGGAATGATATCGATCTTCTCGCCGCCGACTTCGGATATTATACTGCCGACACGCGCACCGCGGTTACCCACGCATGCACCCACGGCATCTACGCCGGAATCGGTAGCGTAAACAGCCATCTTTGTACGCAAACCGGCTTCGCGAACTATACCTTTTATGACGACCACGCCGCTCGATATTTCGGGAACTTCGAGTTCGAAAAGTTTACGAACAAACCCGGGAGCCGTACGTGTAACAAGCACCTGCGGTCCGCGCGACGTATTCTTTATGCCGCGCACGAAAACCTTTATCTTGTCGCCTACCTTAAACTTATCGCCGGGAAGTTGATCTTTGGGATACAAAACGGCTTCCATTTTCTGGATCTCGACGCACACGTTTTTGCCGTCGACACGGTGAACGATACATGTGACGAGCTGCTCTTCTTTTTCGGCAAGCTCGCTGTACGCCTTTTCGCTCTCGACCGAACGCAATTTTTGCGTGACGATCTGTTTAGCCATTTGCGCGACGATACGTCCGAAATCGTTGGCGTCGACGGGTCCCAATATTTCGTCGCCCACTTTGTATTTCTTGTCGATCAGTCTGGCGTCCTCGAGACTTATCTGCGTCTCGCGTTCTTCGACCTGTTCGACGACCGTTTGGCAAGTATAAATGCCGAATGTTTTAAGCTCGGGCGTCATAACGAGTTTGATCGACTTTGGAACGCCGTACTGCTTTTTATACGCACTGGTAAGCGCGTCCTGTAAAGCATTGATAAAGACTTCTTTCTTTATGCCGCGCTCGGTTTCAAGAGCGACAAGCGCGTCGTAAAAATCGGCTTGCAACGCCATAGTAGAATTCTTTTTAGCCATTTTACTTCTCCCGAAAATTTGATTTTCTATATGTCAAAACTCAATATACGGTCTGACAAGCGCCGCCAAAGAGTTTTCGATTGTAACCGTATTGCCGTCTTCGGTTTCTATCTCGATACCATTCTCGGTACGCGAAACGAGTACGCCGACGTAAAGCTTTTGCTTAGTACCCGCAAGCGGCGCGAACAGCTTGACTTCCACTTTTTCGCCGTAGTTGCGTTCGAAATCCCGCTGAGTCTTGAACGGTCGGTCCAACCCAGGCGACGAAACGTCCAAACAGTACGGCACGGACGACGTCGGATCAAGCGCATCCAGCGGACCGTCGAGCGCATTGGATACGGCTTCGCAGTCGTCGAGCGAAACGCCGTTTTCGCTTGCGATATATACGATAAGATGTTTATCTCCGTACATGGTCTTGTACTCGATATCCACAAGTTCGTAACCCATGTCCGACAACACCTTCTCGATTACCGGTCTTGATTTTTCTATTACGCCGTTCAAATCCGCCTCCGAGATCGCGAGAAACCGTAATATGGTTTAACATGAATTGAGAGCGGGTCAAGACCCACTCTCAAGCTAAACCTTATAGTACCATTAATACTATATCACTATTGTATCGATTTGGCAAGTGTTTTTGAAATACTTTCGGATATTTTGTTGTCAAATATGCGAAATAATGTTTCAATATATTATCTTTTCTTGCGATAAGCCGTGAATATCACACCCGTATCCGTATATATTTTCCAACCCAACACCATGCGTAGAATTCGTATCGATATCTTCCGCCCATACTGTATTAAATATCGGCATAAAAATAAGCAATGCCAAACAAGTAAATATAAATATAACGATATATAACGCTTTTTTTATATTAATTTTCATAAGTTTTCACCTCGTAATCAATTTATCGATTAGTTCGAATTCTACTGTAATTGTTATATATTCACCATAGCGCAC
>CAJUQF010000135.1:0-249 GCA_910588315.1 uncultured Christensenellaceae bacterium
ACTTGCTTGTCAGTTTGTCGAGACGTTTGGTGATCTCGAGATTTTGATTTTGCAATTTGTTTATTGCCCGCATTTGAGTGTCAATGCGCTCCGTCCACATTTTAAGCTCTTGCGAAAGCGGCGCGATTGCGTCGTTCATACAATCCGCAACAGCAGCTTCCAAACTCGGCGATAGTTTCCCGTCGAGCATCGCTGCCGCCAATACTCCGTTAATTTTTATATCTTCATTAAATGTCATATTTTACCTCG
>CAJUQF010000135.1:259-834 GCA_910588315.1 uncultured Christensenellaceae bacterium
GGGCGGCACACGCTCAAACGCGATCTCTTCCAAATCGAGCAAATCTCGATACCACTGCATGACTGCCGCGTCATCATTCTCACGTCCGCGCAAAACAGCCTTTTCCCACTTGTCGAAAGCGGCAAGCAGTTCCGAACGTCTATACCGCAAAGCATTCATGTGTCTTTCTTGCAATTCTTCTTCGGTATACGGTATGTACACTTGAATATCTTCGTATTCGTCGTATGCGTCTTTCTGCTCTATCGCCTGTACTTCTTCTACGTCCTTGCTGCCGCTGTCGTAAACGGTAACAACGTCATACCATTTCCCGTCTGCGCCCTGCTCGCATTCTTTGCCTTGCGCAGTCAATTCCTGCACAAGTTCTTCCACTGTCTTGCCCGCGATTTCTTCATGGTGTGCGATAAGGAGCTTGTCCGCAACGACACGTCCGAGATCGTAATTTATATCAATTTCCATAAGTTCTATAGTCTTGTCTTGATTAAAAATTTTCATAATATAGTCTCCTTATGCTGTTCGCCGCCACATATATACGGTGTAATTCTGTGGCGTAACCGTAGTTGAATTACCGTAAAGAG
>CAJUQF010000135.1:844-1994 GCA_910588315.1 uncultured Christensenellaceae bacterium
TCGCATCGAAACTATACGGCGCGTAGCGATTATTTTTAGTTCCTGTTCCTGATGAAATAAAAACACTACCATCTGTTGGACTGGTATTCCAAAATGCACCTGTTCCCTTGCGATTATCCATATAGGCAAGACATTCAAACGATCCCGAAATATTCGGCAATCCGGCTGGATGGTATTCGCCTGAACCCGATGTTACAGATCTCAAGTAATTTCCGCTCGTAATAGATGTCCAACTACCGCCGAACAAACTTGCCGGACTTGTTGACGATGTTGAGATATAGAGTGCTCCTATAGGATATGCTAACAACTTATCAATCGGCGGCGGATTATTTGGCGAATATACACGCTGATCTCCATCTTTCACACCGTTTGGCATATTTACTGAACCGTTTTCATTAAAAACTAAAGAAGGAACCTCGCCGGTATTTGAGCCTATCACAATCTTATAATCTTCAAGTGGAGTAAGTATAATTTTGTCATGTCTGATTATAATGCCGGCGCCAAAACCATTCCCAACTTGCATGCCATATGTTACTGTTTGATCCGACTTTCCCGTTACTTGAATAAAACCCGGGCTAACTGCAATATTTGCTTGCTCATTACCTATTGTTCCACCTTTTATTGATAACGCGCCTATATTACTCGGTGTGATATTCACATTACCTGTTCTATAATCGCTCTCTTCATTACCTTTAACACCTGTAACGCTACCTACCATCAATTCATCAAGCTTTTTCTTATCTTCGGCAGACATTAAACCGCTTGAAATTTGCGTTGCAATAGCCGTTGATGCCCTTGTAGAATCCATAGGGTGACGATGATCGGCTCTGGCATAACTTGTAGCGTTTCCCACCTCAGCCACCCCGTCCATAAGGGGTAGTACATTTGAAGCCGGAGTAATTTGATCGGGGACTTTTTCCCCGCTATCGATCCATGCTACGCCCGTATAAACCCATACAGTACCGCTTTGTGCAGAATATGCGAAATCATTTGGTGTTGCAATTAACGACCGTACCTCATCGTTAGTCATTAAATATCCGCGAAAATGCGACTCATTAGCGAAATCTTTACGCAAACTATTAATGTCGGACGTGTTAGAAACAATTTTTTCGTCAAGTTCCATTTCTGCCGTTGCTGCTCTCTCTATTTC
>CAJUQF010000135.1:2004-3785 GCA_910588315.1 uncultured Christensenellaceae bacterium
CTTGCAAGTCTCGCTCTTCCATTACAGCACGAGATTTCTCTGCAACTATATCTGCATTTAGCATTTGCTCTGCGTTCTGTGCTCTTTCTGTTTCTTCAATAATTTGCTCTCGCGAAATCTCGTCCGTAAGACCTTTGCCGTTCCACACGCGCACGGTAAGCGCTACGGGTGTAGTTGCCGTAATGGTAATGTTGCCCGCCGCATCGACTGTATAACCCTGATACACGCCGTCAAAGCCCGTGCCGTTCGCGCTTACGAAGCTCACCCACAAATCATCCGCAGAAACTCCCTCTTGCATCTGTCCGTGCGTATCGGCGTCGATGACGTGCGAATAACTCGTCGGGTTGGTCGGATTGTTGGGTTGCCACTCGCCGTTGGGGTTTTCCTCCGTCGGACCCGCAATTTCACCGACGTATGCCGCGACATCATATATCGGGTCATATCCCGCTTTGCCAAACACTATGGGTTTACTTACGTCACCGTTATTTTTTGTGAACGTAAATGCGTTGCTTGCCGTTTGCTGTATGCTTTTGACGAGGTTCGGCACGTTCGCCGTGCGCGCGTCCAAGTACGCCAAATACTGCCGCAAAAGCTCGTAAACGTCTGCGGGCGGTTCGGTTGCTGGCGGCATCGGCACGACGCTCTCTTGCACCGTAAAGTCGCAGAGAAACGACGTGCAGTTCGCTTTTTGCGTCTCGCCGTCCATGTATGCGGCGTTCAGCGCGATTTGCACTACGCCGTGCATTTCCGTCACAGAGCGCGGAAGCGTATACTTCCACACGTTCGCTTTGGTCGTGAAGTCTTGCTTGACAAAGGCCATAGGCGCATAATTTCCGCCCGAGTGCAGATCCTTCGGATCGAGCGGCCGCGCGAACCAATACAGACCGTTCGGCAGAATGAACCCGATAGACATAGCCGTCTGCGCCGAGAACGGAGCGATGACCGTTATGTCTGTGACATTATCGCTCCCCTGATAAACGACCTCGGGCGTTATGATTTGCGCGTCGCCTTTGCCGACACCGTCGGTTTTAAGAAATATTACCATTATTCGCCACCCCCTATTCCGTCAGTGTCCGGCTCAATGCCCGTAATCGGCACAACCACATTAAAAATGAACCGCAAGCAGTGGTTCATTTCGTCCTTGATTATGTCGAGATACTGCGGCTCGGCTATCGCCGCGTCCTCGGGCGATACCGCGTAGCTTTCGTCGAGCCGCTCGAGATAGTCCGCTATGGTCTGACACTCGTCGCGCGCGCCTTTTATAGCGTCGATCGCTACTTTGTAGTTTTTTACCGTTTGATTGTCCATATGCTACTCCTTTATATGAATTTATTTTATATGTGTCGTCCATAAGTATGGAAGTTTTATTGTATCGTTGACTTTTATATCGACATTACGGGCAAGCAATATTTCACCTGTAGCCACATCAGCTATAGCCCAAGCTTTACCCGATTTATCTGCTCCCAAATCAAGGATCTTCATATATGCACTTTTCCCGCCTTGCGCAATATTAACAGTTATCAAATCCGTTCTTTTCCCATATAACACAGAGAACGGAGTGGAAACATCTATATGCGTTTGAAATTTTCCGATTTTGTTCTCCAAGATATATATAGCTGCGCTATGATCGGAACGCGTTTTACGAACAAGAGGATTATTATGTGTGAGCGCAGGACCTATAATTATTTCTTTCGACAAATCCCCCACTGCGCCGCTATCATATGTGGAAAAATCCATTTGATACGAATATTGCATTATTTCCGCACCGTTCTTTTTAAGTT
>CAJUQF010000136.1 GCA_910588315.1 uncultured Christensenellaceae bacterium
CCGGCTCGGCAAGCGCAGGCTTGTTCGCCTCGTCCTTAAAGATCGGGATCAACCCGTCGGGAGTAAATCCGTTAGCCGCGAATATCTTTGCGGCATAACATTCTGTTTTGAGTATTCCGTAGAGTAAGTGTTCTGTTCCCGTATACTCGTTTGAATAATACTTCGCCGTCTGCCGCGCAATGGCGTATGCTTTGACGGCCTCTTCGTCCATTGAATATTCCATAATAAATATCTCCTTATATCATTTATTTACTTGACTGTCTTTTTACACATGTCATTCAATACGGCGGATACGTGCCGTGCGCGCAGTATGTCGCGCTCGTTTGCACTCATATTATTACCGCCGAGCCGCTGCATGTTGGCAGGCTGTACGCTTGTTATGAGCTTTTGAAATTCGACGCCGTCCGATATGTCTATATAGCCGTAATAACCGCCGAGCCGCACAAGCGCCAGGTATTGCATTGCTTCCGCCGTAGAGAGTTTATACGCGCTCGTAGCCACGCCCCACGCCCTGCAAATTTTATCTATGAGTTCCGGCTCGTCGCGTTTCAAAAGCTGTCGAGCTTTCAACTCCGCCTCGACGATATGATTTATAGCGCCTTTAACCGCATCGATTATATCGCTCTCCTTGACGCCGAGCGTTCGTTGATTGCTTATCTGATAAAGATATCCTTCCGCTTTGCTACCTTCGCCGTATACGCCTCTCACGGTCATATTGAGCCTGCCGACTTCGTTTATACATCCGTCTATCATATTCTCTACCGTCAAAGCCGGTAAAAACATCATGACCGATGCGCGCATGCCGGTACCGAGATTTGTCGCACAAGAAGTTAAATAACCGAATCTTTTGTCATAAGCAAATTTAATATTCTTGCTCAATACGTCGTCTATCGCATTTACTCTGTCGTATGCCTGATCGAGCGAAAGACCCGATAAAATAACTTGCTCTCTTATATGATCCTCTTCGTTTATCATGACCGCAACGTTTTCGTCGGTGCTTATCATTACCGCTCCGAACGGACTGTCCTCGAGCAGATCGGGACTAATCAAATGCTTTTCCTGCAAGATCGTGCCGTCCAACGAAGAAATACCGCTCATATCGTAACGCGTGAATTTATCTACGGGCGAAAGTACGCTTTCGACTTTGTCTATGATCTGACGCGCAGGCATCTCCGCAAGTTTATGCGGGAACGGCAAGCCGTCTACGTTGCGCGCCAAACGCAAGCGTGTGGAAATTATTATCGTATCGGAAGTATTCATTTCAATTACCTCCCTCCCGTTTATTGCCGACGAGTTTTTTCAACATAGCCGACAGTTCGCCTATCCTTACATAATCGCCGTTATCCACCGCAGCCTGCAACTCGCCTTTCAGTCTCGCTTCTTCGGTTGCAACATCGACGGCTCCGACGGGGATCTTTCCTATATGTCTGTCCGATTGCTGCAACCGTTTTACGGTCTGTTCTATCAACGGTTCGAAAACTTCGTAACAGCGCGGACATCCCACGAAACCGGTCTTTAAAAACTCTTCGCTCGTAGTTTTGCAATCGGGACAAACAAGAGTACGCGCAGTCGGAGTATCGAAAAGATTGCTTAGATTGGATAAAAGCCCCATAGGCGAGCCGTTTATCAATTTGTTCAATACATCGAAACTGTCCATGCCGACATCGGGTCTGTAATTCTTTGCGCAATCGCCACACAGATATTTCTTTTCCACATGATTGCCGTGTCTGACTACGACTTCCGTCGTCGCATCGCGTAATCCGCAATTAGTACATTTCATATTCGCCTCCGCATTTAGTCCTCGTGATTTTTAAGAGTTTCAAGTAATACACTTTTCAGTATAGAGCCGCGCAATCGATTTTTCGCAACGGTCGGCGCCAACAATGCTTTGTCCGTTATCGCGGCTTTGATCAAACGAGCTTCCGATTCGGTGAACACATCGTCGTCGGTCAATCGATCTATTATCTGGCATGCCTTTGAATAATCTATTCCTTCGGACAATGTTTCGTCTATATATCGCAAAAGCACGTCGTCGGCATTTTCGCTTACCCTGATTAGAGTTATCGAACCTCCGCCGCCGCGCTTGCTCTCTGTTATATACCCGCGTTCGGGCGTAAATCTTGTCGCAAGCACATAATTGATCTGACTCGGCGCGACCGCAAAATATGCGGCAAGCTCGTTACGATTGAAGTTAACCGATAACTCGTCGCCGAGCGTATCGAGTAAAAACTTTTCTATAATGTCGCTTACAGTCATTACCGCTTCGCCTCCTCCAGCTTATCCGATTTGATTTTTGATTGGTCAAAGGTCAAAGATAGTCAAATCGCTTATAGGGATTATATAACTTTATTATCCGCATGTCAAGTACTTTTTAAAAAAATCTTAAAATATTTTTGCACATAAAAGCGCGCACGATAACGTGCGCGCTCAATCATATAATAATTATTCCGGTAAAATGTCACGATCGAACTTTTCGATCGCTACACCTGCTTCATCAAAGAGTTCCAACGAGAAATCATCGGGATAACCGTCCTCGTATACTACGCGCGTGATACCGCTGTTGATTATCATTTTTGTGCAGATGGAACACGGTTGATGCGTGCAATAAAGCGTAGCGCCGTCTATACATATTCCCATACGCGCCGCTTGAATAATGGCATTCTGCTCGGCATGCGTCGCATAGCAAAGCTCGTGCCGAGTACCGGACGGTATATTTAGCTCGCGTCTGAGACAGACACCCTTTTCTTTACAACTCTTGATACCCGAACTCGCGCCGTTATACCCCGTAGTCATGATGCGTTTATTCTTGGCGATCACCGCGCCCACCTGACGGTTTGCCTGAAAACAACTCGACCAAGTCGCGACAGTATGCGCGATCTCCATAAAACGTGCGTCCCATTTATTCATTGGTTCACTTCCTTGTTTTTATAGAGTATAACATATTATTTCACGCCGCGCAATGGATTTACGCCAATTAAACTTATTTACTTTTTCGCACGTTTTCGTGCGTACATACGCATAAAGAATTTCACACACTCAACTGCGGGAACGATCGACGCAGAACACAATATGACCGTCATCCATTGCAATCCATTAAGCCACTGCAACGAGAATATGTCGTGAGTCGCGGGCAGACAAGCAAGCCCGACGGTAAGCGCCGCGCCGACAAAGAACGAAATAAATATCCCTTTGTTTTTGAAAAAGCCTTTGCCGAATGCACTGCCCGTAAGACTTCTCGAATTGAAGCTGTGAAAAAGCTGGACCAAACATAAAGTAAGAAACGCCATCGTAGTTCCGACCTCGTGTCCCCAGCCGGTAAACGCACAGCCGAGAAATATACCGAGTACGATTACGGTTTGGAATATTCCCTGATAGATTATATTTACTCCGACGTGACCGGAGAACAAACTATCCGACGCCGAGCGCGGCGGTTCGTTCATTACGTCAAGTTCGGGACGCTCGACGCCGAGCGCAAGCGCAGGCAAACTGTCGGTAACGAGATTTACCCACAGTATTTGGATCGGCAATAAAAATACATAAGGATCATCCGTAAACGCAAAGATTATGGTAGCGAAAAACAATGACAGCACTTCGGAAAGATTTGCGGCAAGCAAATACTGAATGGTCTTTTGCATGTTTGCAAATATCGTTCTGCCTTCTTTAACCGCAGAAACTATGGTTGCGAAGTTATCGTCGGCAAGCACCATGTCCGCAGCGTCCTTCGTTACCTCGGTACCTGTTATACCCATACCGATACCTATGTCTGCGGCTTTTA
>CAJUQF010000137.1 GCA_910588315.1 uncultured Christensenellaceae bacterium
GAATAGACAACGGCGCATTTAATGAGAGCGGGCTTACAAATTTGACCGTGCCACAGTCTGCTTTTGACACATTGGGTTTTGCAGGTCTTTCTATTTTTTACAACACACCTTGGTATAACGCTCAACCGGATGGGCTGATATATCTCGGAAGAGTACTTGTCGCTTATAAGGGCGACAAATCTCTGTTGACACGTGTAGACGATATACGCGACGACACCGTTTATATTGCGACGGGAACTTTTGCAAACTGTATAAATCTTTCATATGTAATAATTCCCGATTCGGTAACGGGACTCGGCAGCGCGTTATTTATCGGCTGCAAAAGTCTCGAAAGCATAATTATTCCGAGCAACGTTATATATGTTCATGCGAGCAGTTTAGACCTCTTCACAATATACACCGACGCGCCGGAAAAACCGCTTCTTTGGTTTATGGAAGGAAGCACGGACACTATCCATCAAAATTGGGCGCATATGGTATTCGGCTGCACGCTGTCCGACGATCACACATACGTTGTGTCGTTCGTCAAAACAGAAAACAGCATAATGACCAGAAAACTTATAGGCGATATAGGAATAGCCCCGCCCATTCGTCAAGGTTATACTTTCGGCGGTTGGGCAACAACGCCTGACGGCGACGCGGAGTACGACATGGGCAGCGTGCGCGACGCGCCCGACGGCACGACGCTGTACGCCGTTTGGATCGCCGAGTGAGCATTTTCCATTAAATACATCATTTCGCATAGCAAAACGGGAACCGCCGAAAGCGGTTCCCGTTTGCATTTACTCGTGTTTTGTTTTACAGTCTTACCGTGCCGCGGAACACTTCGCACGCCTCGCCCGTCAAGTACACCGTTTCGT
This sequence comes from uncultured Christensenellaceae bacterium, assembly GCA_910588315.1. Lineage (GTDB taxonomy): Bacteria > Bacillota > Clostridia > Christensenellales > Pumilibacteraceae > Anaerocaecibacter. The sequence goes on from CAJUQF010000137.1 coordinate 861, forward strand.
CGGTGTAGCGAATAATAAGCTCGCCGCCCGGAAGTCGCACCGATATGTCGGCGTCCTTATCGCATTTTCCGGAAAGCACCGCCGCGACCGCCGCCGCGCACGCGCCGCTGCCGCACGCCATTGTCTCGCCCGTGCCGCGCTCGTACACGCGAAGTTTGATGTGCGTTCCGTCTATGACCTGTGCGAACCCGACGTTGACGCCTTCGGGGAATAGCGACTTGTCATCGCCTATCGCTTTGCCTATCCCGCAAACGTCATAGCTCTGCACGTCCTGCACAAAGATGGTGCAATGCGGGTTGCCCATGGACGTACATGTGATGTTATACTCGCCCGCCGCAGTCTTTACCGGTCTATCGATGACGCTGTCGCCCTGAAGTTTTACCGGAACTTTCTTGGGATCGAGAATGACCGCGCCCATATCGACCTTTACGGAGTTAACCTTGCCGTCGCGCGCGAAAAGTTTGAGTTTCTTTACGCCAGAAAGCGTGTCGACCGTTATATCGAGCTTATCGGTCTTGCCGTTGTCGTACAGATATTTACCGACGCAGCGTATGCCGTTGCCGCACATCTTGCCTTCCGAACCATCGGAGTTGAACATGCGCATCTTCGCGTCGCATTTATCTGACGGATAGATGAATATAACGCCGTCGCCGCCCACGCTGAAATGTCTGTCGGACAGATTGACCGCCACCGATTCCATATTGCCTATCGGTTTCGTCAGGCAGTCGACGTAAATATAATCGTTGCCGCAGCCGTGCATCTTGATAAAGTTGAGACGCTGACGTTCGGTACGCATGTCGTTGATATCGACAAGCTCGGTGTTGTATTGGCTGTAACGGCTCTTGAGCGCACGCGCCACGGCGTTTGCCGTGTCGATAGCGGTAAGGCACGGGATGCCGCGCGTAACGGACCGACAGCGCAGTCGCACATCGTCGTGCGTGGGTATCCTGCCGCGCGTAGACGTAGATACGAGATAATCTATCTTGCCCGAATTAAGCAGCGACATGGTATTGTAGCCCGGCGTTTCGTTGAGCTTTGCCGCGACGGTGACTTTCATGCCCGAGCGGCGAATGACCTCCGCAGTTCCCTCGGTCGCGTACAGCTCGAATCCGAGTTCGTAGAAGTTTTTCGCGACGCCCACTATCTCGGCTTTGTCGCTGTCACGCACGGTCATGAGTATACCGCCGCTGCGTTTCATCTTGTACCCTGCCGCAACGAGTCCTTTATACAGCGCCTCGTCGAGCGTCTTGCCTATGCCGAGGACCTCGCCCGTCGATTTCATTTCGGGACCCAAATGCGTATCGAGATCGGTTAGCTTTTCGAACGAGAATATCGGCACCTTAACGGCAACATACGGCGCGGACGGATAAAGCCCCGTGCCGTAACCGAGCTTTTTGAGCTTTTTGCCTACCATACATTCCGTAGCGAGCTTTATCATCGGGACGCCGGTCACCTTGGATATGTACGGGATAGTTCTCGACGAGCGCGGATTGACTTCTATCACGTATATCTTGCCGTCGCTGATTATGTACTGGATATTGACAAGTCCTTTTGTATTGAGCGAAAGCGCGAGCTGACGGGTATACTCGATTATCTCTTCCTTGTTCTTGTCCGAGATGTTCTGCGACGGATAAACGGCTATAGAGTCGCCGCTGTGTATGCCTGCGCGTTCGATATGTTCCATGATGCCGGGGATGAGTATATCCTCGCCGTCGCATATCGCGTCGACTTCTATCTCCGTACCCATAACGTACTTATCGATAAGAACTATGTTGTCGGGATTTTCGTCGAGTATTATCGACATGTATTCTTTTACGTCCTCGTCGGAGAACGCGATTATCATGTTTTGACCGCCCAATACGTACGACGGGCGGAGCAATACGGGATAACCGAGCGAATTGCCCGCTGCGAGCGCCTGCTCGGTCGTTTTGACAGTGTGACCCTGCGGACGCGCTATGCCGAGCTTTTCGAGCAATGCGTCGAACCGCTCGCGGTCCTCGGCGGCGTCTATCGAATCCGCCGGCGTACCGAGTATTCGCACGCCCTTTTCGGATAAGTGTTTAGTGAGTTTTATCGCGGTCTGACCGCCGAACGCGACGACCACGCCGTACGGGCGTTCGGTCGCTATTACGTTATCGACGTCCTCGTCGGTTAGTGGCTCGAAGTAAAGCCTGTCCGCGGTATCGAAGTCGGTCGACACCGTTTCCGGATTGTTATTTACTATCGCGACGTCGTAGCCGAGTTCTTTAAGCTCCCACACACAGTGGACCGACGCGTAATCGAACTCGATACCTTGACCGATACGAATAGGTCCCGACCCGAAAACTATGACACGCTTAGCATTGCTATGTTTTTGTTCGATGTACTCTTTCGCTTCGTTTTCGTCGTCGTATGTCGAGTAAAAGTACGGCGTTTCCGCTTTGAATTCCGCGGCACATGTATCGACCGTTTTGAACACCGCCTTTTTGTGCATGGGAAGTTCGCTGCCGGAAATGTTTTTCAGCGCGCTGTCGAGATAGCCGAGACGTTTTCCCGTCATGTATTCCTGTTTTGTAATGGCGCGGTTTTCGATAGATTTTTCGTATTCGACGAGATTGCGGATCTTGCGCAGGAACCACATATCTATCTTTGTTATGTCCGCAATGCGCTCGAGCGCTATGCCGCGCTTTATCGCCTCGTAGATAATAAACAACCGATAATCCGTCGCCGGCATGAGTTTGTCTACGATCTCTTCGTCGGAGAGCGACGCATAATGCGGATTATTGAGCGTGCCTACACCGAGCGCGCCGCGCACTGCTTTTAAAAGACCCGCCTCGAAACACGGCGCGATCGCCATGACCTCGCCCGTAGCCTTCATCTGCGT
>CAJUQF010000138.1 GCA_910588315.1 uncultured Christensenellaceae bacterium
CGTTCATTCCAACACGCCCGGTCAGGTCTTGACTTACGCGCTCGAGCTCGGCGAACTCGATCACTTAAAGATCGAGAATATGCTTCAGCAGAACCGCGAGCTTAAGAGCAAACAGCAGGAAGATTTAAAGCCGTTCGGTTTGGTGTCCGTGTGTGCGGGCGACGGTCTGACAGCAATATTCAAAGATCTGCTTGTCGATAATATAATAGAAGGCGGACAAACGATGAATCCCTCGGCGGACGATATCGCAAAAGCATGCGATGCGGTAGCTGCTAAAGATATATTCGTTTTCCCGAACAATAAGAATATCATTCTTGCCGCCAATCAGGCAAAAGCGCTTTCCAAGCGCAATATTCACGTTATTCCCACGAATACCGTGCCGCAAGGACTTTCGGCAGTGCTTTCTTTCAATCCCGAAGACACTGTAGACGGCAACTTGAAGAATATGAACGACGCGCTCGGCGGAGTGCGTTCGGGATCCGTTACGTATGCGGTCCGTAATACGCAGATCGGCAACTTCGATCTCAAAGAAGGCGATATTATCGGTATGGACGCAAAAGATATCGTCGCAAAAGGCGACAGCGTCAGCCGCGTTACCGAACAGTTGATCGATAAAATGATGGACGACGATGTAAGTTGTATATCTTTGTACTTCGGTAACGATGTTAAAGAAGAAGAAGCAAACGCCATTGCTGCCGATATAACCAAGAAGTATCGTTCTTGCGATGTCGACGTGCATTACGGCGGACAGCCGCTTTACTACTTTATCGTAGCGCTCGAATAGAATATTTGCCGTACCGACGTAACATCGTCGGTACGGTTTTGTGATATTGGAACTTTCTCAGATAAAAGGTATAGGTGCGAAGCGCTTGCAGGCATTAAACGAGATGGGTATTTATACACCGTCGGATTTATTGTTGCGTTTTCCCGATATGTACGTCGACGTGGGCGCCAAGATAGAACGAAACGTCAGAGACGGCGACAGCGTTTCGTTTTTGGGTGAGCTTGTCGTACCTGCGAAGCGATCTTTTATCAGGCGCGGACTGAACGTGGTTAACTGTACGTTTTCCAATAACGGCATAAATGTGCGGTGTTCATGGTTTAATCAGCCGTATGCCGCGCGTAATCTTATACCCGGAGAAAAAGTTTATGTGATCGGCAAGGTCAAAAAGTTCAAAAGTTCCATTCAGCTCGTAAATCCGACGCTGTTGACGCCAAACGACTGTGACGGCGAAATAGTCCCTGTCTATAAAACGCCGATACCGTCACGTACCTTCGAATCGGCGGTCAAGACCGCGCTCGGTAACGTCAAGGTCAACGGGTACATACCTAACGACGTGTCGCAGCGATTCGGCATGATGCCTTTGCAGTCTGCGCTGTCGTGTATACATAATCCGCGCGATTTTATGGAACTTGCTATCGCCAGGCGGTCCGTATCGATCGAAAATTTATGCTACGTAATAACTTCGTACAGGCTTTTGAAAGACGACGGCAGGGATTTTACGTATTCCACGACGGACGACAATGTTAATGAATTTATCGGCAGTTTGCCTTTTACGCTCACGTCTCAGCAGCGTAAGGCTATCGACGATATAATTTCTGCGCTGAGATCGGACAAGCTGGTCAACTCACTTGTTCAAGGCGAGGTAGGATGCGGAAAAACCGTAGTCGCGCTTGCCGTTATGTATTTTGTAGCCAAGAGCGGTTTCCAATCCGCGCTCATGGCTCCAACCGAAGTGCTTGCCCGTCAGCATTACGAAACCATGATAAAATATTTGGAGCCGCTGGGGATAAAAACGCAGTTGCTTTGTGCGTCCATGACGGCAAAACAACGCGAGGCTGCGCTGTTTAATATTAAATACGGTAATGCCGACTGTATAGTCGGAACGCAATCGCTTATCGGAGAGGATACGGTTTTTCGCGATCTTAAACTCGTGATAGCCGACGAACAGCAGCGTTTCGGTGTGAATCAACGTGCAAAGCTCGAAAATAAAGGTGTTAAAACCGATATGATAGTCATGACGGCGACGCCGATACCGCGTACGCTCGCTCTGTCGCTTTACGGCGAATTGCAACAGATCGAGATACGTGAATTGCCGGCAAGCAGACCTAAAATACATACTTCATGTGTTCCTCCGGAGAAAGTCGAAAGTATGTATAAATATATAAGCAATAAGGCGAGTTTGGATGAGCGCACATATATTATATGTCCGCGAATAGAGAGCGGAGACGACGAAGTGACGAGCGTAGAGAATGTATATGATAAACTCAAACGTATGGACTTCGGTAGTTTGGTCGGTTGTGTGCATGGCAAGATGAAAGATGCGGACAAAAACAAGGTAATGTTTGATTTTAAGTCGGGTAAAATCAAAGTGCTTGTTTCGACAACCGTCGTCGAGGTTGGTATTGATGTACCGGAAGCCACTACGGTCGTGGTTTACGATGCAGAGCGATTCGGGCTTGCGCAGCTTCACCAGATACGCGGCAGAGTCGGGCGCGGTACAAAAGAGTCGTATTGTTTTTTGATCTGCGGCAATAACGATCCGGATAGCTTGGCGCGGCTTAAAGATTTTTGTGTGCTCGGCGACGGATTTTCCGTTTCGGAACTCGATTTCAAACTACGCGGCGCAGGGGACTTTGTCGGATTGCGTCAACACGGAAACGGCAATACGGAGATAAATACGGATATAATCGATAGGGCGCGAACGATTTCGAATATACTTGTCAACAATAAAGATATATCTGATATGGTTCTCGATTCGCTTAAATCGCCGGAATTTATCAAATCCGTCACGATGAATTGATATGCGGCGATTGATAAATTTCAGGGCATTCTTGATCGTTGCGCTTGCCGTTGCCTGTGCTGTGTTTTCCGTTTATCTTTACATGATAAACAGTGCGGCGGGCATAGTTATAGGTTGCATTGTGATCTGCGTACTATGCTGGCTGAGTTGTTTATTCATAATAAAATTCAAACGAAAGATCGTTAAGCTAAGGGTCGTAATAGCGTTTACATTGGCAGTTGCGTTGTCTGCATGTGCGTTCTGTATAGGAATATCATACGTGAACGAATGGAATAGCGGGATGCGCTATGACGGGTATTGTTATGTTACGGGACGTGTATGTGCGATAAACGTCGCTACCGGCAAATACAAGATAGATCTCGACGATATCACGCTCGACGGCGACAGTGTGAACGGCTCGATACGTATTTCGTTTGAAGATGATGAGTTCAGTGTTGCTGATATAATACGCTGCGGCGATATTTTACGTTTCGGCGCGAACGTCCGCGCCGTAAAACTTATCGATAACGGAAAAGTTAACGGCACGGCATACCGAACAAATATCAGATATACTGCGCTTGTCGGTTCAAACGATGTTTCGATGAGTACGGGTGAAGCGAGACTGCTTGACGATTTTCTTGATTCGATGCGCGTATTTTATACCGAAACCATGGGCGACAGATACGGGAATATAGCGTATTCCATGCTTACCGGCGATAAACATGCGCTCGATTACGGTACGACTTTGACATACTCGGCGGCGGGCATAGGACATATACTTGCCGTTTCGGGTCTGCATATCGGGTTTATCGTACTGTTACTTGGTTTTTTGCTGTCCAAATTCGGCAGAAAGGTACGTTATTCGATAATCGCTGTCGTGCTGTTGCTATAT
>CAJUQF010000139.1 GCA_910588315.1 uncultured Christensenellaceae bacterium
TTCGCGGGCATTTCGGTTAACGGTAGTTCTTCTTATACGGTAGAAACGACGGTATAGGATATGCCTACACCGACGGACAAATATCCTGCTGCGGGTATCATGGTTGGTACGAGCGAGGGATGGTTACGGTTCACCGTGCAGTGGAATAAAGATAACTCTACTTATCGGTTTGTTTTATGGCGTTCAAATGATGGTCCGATTGTCGGAGAGACCATTTCTAATCCGTTTAACGGCGGTAGTATGAGTATGAAGTTGGTTTACGCAGAAGGCAAATATCTGTTTTTCGTGAACGGAACGGAAGTATACGATTCGTCAAGCGACAATGTTACGGTAGGAAACGAAAATGTCCGCGTTGGATTGTATAACGATTGGCAGATCACGTTTACCGATTGGAAGTTCACGGCAAATGAAACCGCGTAACGGTTAGCAGTAATCACAAAGCACGGCAATGCCTTCCTGCCTGAAATGGCGGGAAGGCATTATTCTACATCAATAAAATGGAAGAGAAAGAAACATGATACGATTTAATCAGACGACGAAAACCTTTTATTTGCGCGGGAAAGATTACGCATACGTAATGTGCGTGGGGAAGGCGGAATATTTACTGCATCTTTATTACGGCACAGCGATTCGGGAATCGGACGCGGAATATCTTGCGGAAAAAGTCGGTTCTTTGCAAGATGCGGCATGCGCGGATGGGGGGCGCGATTTGCACGCCAACGAGCTTTGGAGCGAATATCCCTCGTACGGTCGGGGCGATTATCACGAGCCGTGCGTTTTAATCGAACGGAAAGACGGCGCGTTGATGAGCCGTTTCCGTTACGTATCGCACGAAATCAAAAAGGGCGCGCCTGATGTAAAAGGAATGCCCCATGTTCGTAAAGCGGACGAAACGCTTACCATCGTCCTGAAAGACGATTTTTCTTCAACACAAATTTATTTGCACTATATCGTGGGCGAAACTTCCGAAGTTTTGGTGCGCTATACGGAAATCAAAAATGTCGGGAAAGAGTCGTTTTATATCAAAAAAGCGCTATCGTTTGCACTCGACTTGCCCGATCAAGCGTTTGACCTGTTTCGTTTGGAAGGCAATCCCACGGCGGAGCGCGCGCCCGAAATTACGCCGCTCGGACACGGCGTTACGAAGTTGCAAAGCTTGCGCGGCGCTTCGTCTCATCAGATGAATCCGTTTGCGGCTTTGCTGCGAAAAAAGGTTACGGAAACGGCGGGCGAATGTTACGGCGTTCAGCTTATTTACAGCGGCTCGTGGCAGATCACAGCGGAGGTCGGAAACGCGGGCACGGTGCGCCTGCAGGGCGGAATCAACGAAACGGCGTTTTGCTGGAAACTCGGTGCGGGAGAAATGTTTACGACTCCGCAAGTCACGCTGTGCTATTCTGCCGTCGGTTTGGGAGGACTGTCGCGCGGATTTGCCGATTTTTTAAGAGAGTGCGTGATCGATCCGAAATATGCGAAACAAATCCGTCCCGTGCTTGTAAATAACTGGGAGGCAACCTATTTCGATTTCAATTACGAAAAATTGTTTCCGATCATCGACGAAGCGGCAAAGCTGGGGATCGATACGTTTGTCCTCGACGACGGCTGGCTCGGAAAACGAAATTGGGACGATTCGAGCTTAGGCGATTGGTTCGTCAACACAGAGAAACTTCCCCAAGGGCTTATTCCCATCATCGCGCATTGCAAAGAAAAAGGGCTGAAATTCGGTCTGTGGTTCGAGCCGGAAATGATTTCGGAAAATAGTGAACTCTATCGCTTGCATCCGGATTGGGCAATCGGCAAACAGGGGCAAACGCCTTGTCGCGGTCGCAATCAGCTCGTGCTCGATTTTTCACGGAGAGAGGTGGTGGACTACGTATTCGGGGTGATGAGCAAAATTCTTTCCGAAAATGAAATCTCGTATGTAAAATGGGATATGAACCGAAGCATGAGCGACTTCTTTTCCTCGGCGCTCGCGGCAGAACAACAGGGCGAGCTGACGCACCGCTATATTCTCGGCGTGTATGAATTGGCGGAGCGGTTAAAGAGCGCGTTTCCGCATATATTCTTCGAGGGCTGTGCGGGTGGAGGCGGCAGATTCGACGCAGGAATGCTTTATTATTTCCCGCAGATTTGGACGAGCGACAACACCGACGCATACGACCGTGCGCGCATTCAGTGGGGGACTTCTTACTGCTATCCCGTGAGCGCGATGAGCTGTCATGTTTCGGCATGCCCCAATCACCAGACGGGGCGTAGTGTCTCTTTGCAAACGCGTGGCGCGGTGGCGTCGCTCGGCGCGACCGGTTACGAATTGGATCTGTCGAAACTGAGTGCGGGGGAAGAAGAGGAAGTCAAGGCACAGATCGCGGCATATAAAAAGATTGAACCGCTCGTTTTAAGCGGCGATTTGTATCGGCTGAGTAGTCCGTTCGAGCAAACCTATTTTTGCGAAATGCTGGTATCGAAGGATAAAACGCAGGCATACGTTGTAGGGGAACAGCTCCGCGCAGATCCGAACGGCTATTATAAAGAAAGTTATCTTCGGTTGACGGGATTGGCGGAAGAGAAATTATATTTTATCGAAGAACTGAATATAACGGCAAGCGGCGCAATTCTTGCAAACTTCGGGTTGCTACTGCCGCACTTGCCCGATTACGGTAGTTTTGTATGGCATATCGGAGAGGTGAAATGATAAATAGAGAAGACTTGCATATCCGTGATCCGTTTGTGTTCGTGGAAAACGGAAAATATTATCTTTTAGGAACGACGACGGATGATCCGTGGGGCACGGGCAGCGATTTGACGCTGTACGTCTCTGACGATTTGGAGCATTTTACCCAAAAAGGCAGAATGGTAACGGACGGCTGTTTGGATTCTTATACGAATATTTGGGCGCCTGAACTTCACAAATATCGCGGGAAGTATTATTTAATTGTTTCGGCATATCGCAAGGATGTTGACAGAGGATGTTTTATTCTTGTTTCCGACAGTTTAGAGCATGATTACAAAATGCTTACAGGCGAGTATATCACGCCCCAAGGCTGGGGTTGTCTGGACGCAACTCTGTTTGTTTACGGGAATAAGCTGTATCTTTGTTTTTCCAACGAATGGACGACGCCGATCACAAACGACGGCGACGGCAGCCTGTTTATCGCCGAACTCAATGAGGATTTAACACAAATTGTCGGTGAGCCAAAGAAAATCATAAGCGGAAAAGATAGCGGCATTGCAATCGAAATCGGCGGTGACAAGGTGAAAGGCTATGTGGCAGAAGGACCGTGGTTGTATGAAGAGAACGGTAAAATCGTATTGTTGTGGTCTACAATTGGAAAAAGCGGTTATACGATTGTAAAGAGCGTAAGCAATAACGGGGCTCTCGGAGACTACAAATTTGAAAAAATTGTATTCGATCGAGACGGCGGTCACTGTATGTGTTTTGTCGATAGAAACGGAAAGCATTGTTTGACGTTGCATCAACCGAATGAAACATCGAAAGAGAGAATGCAATTTGTGCTTTTATGATATATATGTCTAACC
>CAJUQF010000140.1 GCA_910588315.1 uncultured Christensenellaceae bacterium
TTTCGGCAACATCTTCCAATATGCGTCTGATATCTTTTGCGGCCGTTTCATTGTTTTCGCGCTCATATTCTTTGCGCTCAATCGTCCCGTCGCCCGATCCGGACGAATCCACGTCTACCATATCGGATCCGGTTTCTTCAGCCATATTTTCCGATTGTTCAACGGTATCGTCTTCGTGCTCGCCGTCTTCCTGCGCGGGGGCCTCGCCATCATCGCCGATAGAACTTTCGTCTTCAGTCTCCGAACTTTCATTGTCGGCTTCGACTTTCGACTCGTCTTCCGGATTTTCATTTTTCGCATCGGCTTCATCGTCCGAATCGTCATCTTCCGTCGAACCTTCTTCATCGGCTTCGGTTTCCGCCGCTACTGCTTTGGTTTTGTCACGCTCGCTCTTCGTCGCGGTTTTCTCCTCGACTTCTTTTTCGACCACTGCGGCGCCTTTGCCCTTACTCATTTCCGAACCGCCCTTTATGGACTTTAACAACCGGCTTACACTCTCAGCGATTTCTTCCGCTTCTTTTTGCTTCTCTTTGCAAATTTCGCAGAATTCTTTCAGATAATCCCAGCAACGTATCATTACCAGATTTACCACTTCAAAACGGCGCTTTATCGAATGCAGCCGAACCGAATCGTCAATTTCGTTCAGAAGCCCGAACACCGTTTTTATGCGGATATCCGAATAAGGTTCATCGCCGTATTTGATTTCACCGTATTTCGCGTATTGGAGCATAACCTGCATGATGCTTTGAAAGATATGATTACCCTCCTTTTTTTCCGATTCGATAAGTTCGGTAACGGTGGGCATACTCGCAAACTGTTGCCCGCGCAATATTTCCAATCCGTAACCAAGCGTGCCGGGAAAGTTGTTCAAAACACGGTTTTCGATATAACCGTCTTCCAAGATATTTTCGATATGATGCGCTATTTCACATATAACGTCGAGATTATGCGTATCTTCTTTCACATACTCCCAAAACTCGCTTTCTTTGCGGACCTCATCCACTGTTTTGAGAGCGGGACGCGCGGGATACCATCTGTAATTTCTAAGCGCGTTCCTGTACGTTTGCCCCGTAAGGAAATCGGTATACAGAACGTGTCCGAGTTCGTGTGCAAACAGACCGCAAACAACCTGATACCGGTTTACGCGCCCTTTCATATCCGTTACGAGCTTGTGCCCTGCGTTGATCGCTATCAGTCTGTTATCCGTAGCCGCAACGAAATTCTCATCCCGGTCATGCCAAAAGAGATTGACGCGCACCCGTCGGTTATAGTTGTGCCGACGGGTTTGCGCTTCCGCAATGTCCTCGAAATGCCCAGCAAGACCGCGCGACGAGAAAAACACGTCGTCCGGAATACTGCTGCATTTTTCGTTCAGTCTTTTCTTTATTAACTTGTGATTCACCCTTGCCATATTCGGGTTTAACCTCCTTGCTTTATTTATGCGACTTTTTTCCGCACCAAAGGACGATATACCGGCTCCAAAACGGTCGTTATTATCGCTTCACGTTCTTCGGCGTCTTCCGTCGCCTTACTGATTACGGTATAGAGCGCCGACTCGTAAGAATCGCCCGTAACTTCCGCGCTTACAATCCAGTCCAAAAGCCCGCGCATTCCTACCGCGCCATCCGATATCGAGTTGTTATGGCAGTACTCGTCTATTGCGTTTACGACCTTTACCTTTTTCACCACTTCGCAAAAATCCGATACGCCCGTAACGCTCATTGCTCGTTGCGCCATTATTTCGGGCGACGGCAACTCTACGTCGCGTACCAAACACATACGGTCTATTACGCTCTGGTTCATACCGCGACATCCTTCGTAGCTTGTATTCGTCGTTACTACGACAACCGCATCGGGATGTCTTTTAACGATTTCACCCGTAGGAAGCGTTATGGAACCGTTCTGCTCCAATAGCGAATTAAGCCCGACCAAAACGCCCGCCTGCATAATAACCGTAGGCTCCTGTATTTCTACGACATATCCGTTTTTGAGCGCTTTTACGAAATCCGTTTCGATATACGAAAACGACTGCCCTTTATCCGATTTCGAATTTTCGAGTCTGAACAACGAATTTACTTTCTGCGTAACTTTTTCGAGTACCTCGCTCATACACTCCTGCGGCGTCGCATCGTTTTTCTCGGTACCGGTCAGCAGCTTATATGTACCCGACGGATCGTACTCCATATCGTCAAGACTCGGAATACCCATTAGCTTCGAGACGTTCGCATAGGTCACGCCGCCCATTTTTCTCAGTTGTTCCAATTCCGCGACACTCGCGTCTTTGGTCGTCGATGCATTTTCCGAATCCGGAAATATCTGCCCGATGAAGTCGTAAATTTCCGTGTTCGCCGAACAGGTGTACTTCATGTACGGCAATCCGAGTCCCGCAGCGATTGCCTGCGCGCCCAAAGTTTTGCCGGTACCCGCAGGACCGCGAAGCAAAAAATTTCGCATCTGCGTAGGCTTGCCCGTCGTTGCCGATGCATGTTTGCAAATATCTACGACTTCCTTGGGGATGATGTACCACTCGGAAAGTTTGGGTACCATTTGTTTTTCTAACGCGGAAAGCGTCCGCTTTTGCAGCGGAAATCTTCCAACGAAATCTTTATGCTCGATTAAGACTTCCGCCTTTTCCGCATCTTCGGAAATACCCGTAAAAACGGAAAAATCCCCGACGACAACGTTTCTCGGCGTATAACCGCCGTAATCTATTTGCGATTTCGTAATCATATTCATGCGTCCCGACGCTTCAAGCGCAACATTGATATAAGCCGCGCACTTATCGTCCTTGATACGGCGATATACGTTGTCGCAAAGGATCGCCATATTTTCCGTTGCGGCATCCATATCCGCATACCCGCTCATAAAATGGTCGAAATATTTCGATAAATTCTCCCGAAACTCATCGTCTTCGAGAAGAGCGGGAATCATCGCAAATATAAGCGCCGCGCCGTCGCGGTGCGTTTCGTCCAACTGATATACTTCGATGTTCCGATTCGCTTTATCGTACACACTCGCACTAAATGTGCCGCTGCTCTTGTCGAACACAACCAAGTGATACGCATCTGCGCTTGCCGCCGATTTATATTCCGCCACGCACTTACTGCCGAGCAATCCCAAAGCGCCGTCGCCGCTGCCGTTTTTACAAGCGCAATAAGCGATAATCGCCTTCACAATATTTGAACAAAGCGTTGCAATGTTACCGGTGCCGTATTTCGATTGCACTCCCGTTCGTCTTGCCGTCGTACCGTCAAACGGTTTCGGCAAATGTCTTCTAAAACTGAAAAAGTTTTCTATGTTTTTACTCATTTTTATTCCTCACATTAGGTAAAATTATTGTTTAAGATTATTTTGATACCGTTTTCTGCGCGCTCGGCTTTCGTAAGCCCCGCGCGCAGCAATTCTTTACAAACACATTCCCAGCTCTCCGGTACGGGTAATTCCTCCGCAGTTATTTCAAACTCCGTATTTCCCTGCCCGATCGCTTCGTTGATGCGTTCGTTAAGTTCGAGTATATGCGCGTCTACCCAT
>CAJUQF010000141.1 GCA_910588315.1 uncultured Christensenellaceae bacterium
AAGCGCCCGGGTTCGGCGACCGCCGCAAAGAAATGCTCCGCGACATTGCGGCGCTCACCGGCGGCACGCTCATCTCCAACGAGACCGGTATAGAGCTTAAAGACGCCGACCTTTCCATGCTCGGCAGAGCCAAGACCGTCAAGGTCGACAAGGACAACACGACGATCGTCGAAGGCAAAGGCAATCCCGAAGATCTCGCGGCGCGCGTCAAATCCATTCGCGCTCAACTCGAAACGACGACAAGCGACTACGACAAAGAAAAACTTCAAGAGCGCTTGGCGAAACTCGTCGGCGGCGTTGCGGTAATAAACGTCGGCGCGGCGACGGAAGTCGAAATGAAAGAAAAGAAACTCCGTATCGAGGACGCGCTTGCCGCGACGCGCGCGGCGGTCGAAGAAGGTATGGTCCCCGGCGGCGGCGTTGCGCTCCTTTCGGCTGTACCTGCGCTCGATAAGCTCATCACGACGCTCGAAGGCGACGAAAAAACAGGCGCGGTCATCGTTCGCAAAGCTATAGAAGAACCGCTCAAACAGATCGCAATCAATGCCGGCGTCGACGGCGCGGTCGTCGTCAACAACGTCCTTACCGCCAACAAGCCCAACTACGGCTATGACGCTCTCAAGGACACATACTGCGATATCTTCAAAAAAGGCATCATCGACCCGACAAAGGTAACGCGCTCCGCTTTACAGAACGCCGCGTCCATCGCATCGACATTGCTCACGACAGAATCCGCGGTATGCGATATCCCCACTCCCCCCGTACCCGCGGCTCCCGCCGGTGGCGACATGGGCGGCATGTATTAAGCCGAAACAGCAGTATCGAAATAAATTCATAATACGGTAAAGCAGATAACCGACGTATGGAAATACGGCGGTTATTTTATTGCAAAAAAACAGCTCACCGCGAGCGGCGAGCCTAAATATGATAAGCAAAGCACATTCGGAAATTGCTTTGTACTTCTATTGTGCGCACATATATCAAAGTTTATACGAAACCGCACACGATCGTTCAATTATGATATATAATTACTCAATTGCCAATCTTGGTTATATTCACCATGCCGCCCGAAACGCGCACGACCGATTTGCCGGGCGGAACGATAAAGAAATACTTAACGGTCTTTTTGTTTGACGGGATATTCAGGTTGATGCTTATATTATTCCTGGCGTCTATCATGAACTCGCCGCTGCCGTCATCCGCCGTTGCGAAATTGCGTACCACAAACTTTCCGCCGTCGCCTTTGAAAAGGCTTTGGTTATCCATGATGAGCGTCGTACTCTCGTCGGTAACTTCTATACTGTAAGTGTTGTCGAGAAGTTTGACATTCGACACGGTATTTGTTCCCGCCAAAAACGTTCCGAAAGAAATGGAATCCTTTAGATCGGGTCGGAAATATTCCACGTCGATAAGCTCTTGCATACCGATGAGCGCGAGCATGTTCCCGTTTGCGGATAGATATTCGTCGGCACGCACGCGTTTGCCGCGCGGCAAGTACAGCGAATAATTCTCAACGTTATCCGATTCGTTCTGCGCCCATAGCGCCGCGCTTTTCTGCGCCAATGCGGCAGCTATCTCGTCCAGACCGTAACGTTTCAATCCGTGATAAACTATAAAATTGACATACGGGACAATACTGCCGCGGTATTCGAGATACGGCGGCGTCCGCTTGCCGTTATTATCCGGTTTGGACATTTTGCCGTATTCCCTATTGTCTATAGACAGTGTGGGGATAACGAAATCGCCCCAAAATCTTTTAGTATCGGTAAGATTATTTACGATGGCGGATAGTTTTTCCGGAGTATCCACCGCACCGGCTATAAGCGGATAAAACGACGTCGCGCCGATAGACGACGCCCACTGTCCGGTCGTATATCTGTTGACGTACATGCCTTCGCCGTCGCACCAAAACGTATCGTTGATGAGTTTTATCATATCCGTCTTGGCTTTTGCGTAGCGGTTGCGATCGGGAGAATCGAACATGGACGCAATACGTTCGAGCACGTCGAACGCCAAAAGCTTGAGAGACGATAAGTCGAGACTGAACATCGGCGACGGATTGAATTTTTCTTTGAGCGGCGAATCGGTCCACTTGTACGCCACTTCGTTTTTGTTTTTCTCTGCGATGACAAGCGACGCTATCGGCGGATATAATTTTGACAAACGAGTATACTCTTCGGCAAGACCGCGTCTGTCGGTCAGATGCATATAGTTATGCCAAACCGCGAACACAGCCATTATCCTGTCCTCGGAAGTATACGACAACTGCCGTACGGCTTGTGACGTACCCGTATAACTTCCCAGTATCGCCGCACAGTTCTCTCCGGTACCGTCTATATCGAAATGATTGTCGAGATCGGTGCGCTTGGGCGTAAATATCTCCGTCAAAAGATACGGGTAATATACGCGCGACCACAAGACGGCATTATACATGCGCTCGATCGAAGCGCCGAGTTCGCCCGATCCCAATGTTTTATTGACGCCGTAGCGCAATTCACTCGTATCGATCAAGCTGGAAATACGCTCTATGCCCGGCAGGTCCGCATCGAAAATATCATCGTCGCCCACTGCGGCATACAGATACACGCTCGGTTGACGCCTGTTGATAACGAATTCCATTATCGCTTCGTTGAATGCGCCGTTTGCCGAATCGCTCGGCGGCATATACGAAACGGCATGAAAAAACTCTTTTCTCGTATCGTCCTCTACGGAATATCTGCCGCGATATATTGCATTTGTATCGGACAACTCTACTGTGCCGGGAATTACAGCCATGTACGGGCTTCTGCCGCGCACTACGTCGCCCTCTATGGAAAGCTCGCCCGGACATTCGTAGCACGGATAAAATATGACGCGTACTCTCAGTTTGCGTTTTGATGACACTTGCAACACAAGAGATCTGTCGTTATATCTTACCCATTTCACGCTCAACGGTCCGGAAGTAAAATGCGCAAAACTGCCGTCCGCGGTATTGGCGCAAGCGCTGCCCATATTTCTCACGAAATCGTCGTTATCCAGCCATTTTTTTCCTGCACAGTACAATACTCGCACGCCCCACATCGAGCCGTTTTTGCCGACAAGCATTGCTCCGTTTATAGCGCCGTAATCGTACCCGGCGCCCAAAATGGTTTTGCCGGGGAAATTCTCGTCGCCTATTGCCGGTCCGCTTTCCGATTGTTCGCGGAACTTATCGAAAAACGGCGGACGGAACGCAAATCCGTATTCTTTGTTGATATATTTCATGAAACTCCGAAACCGTTATAATACGGTGTGTTTGCAAAATAGGTATGGATGCGGTCAAACAAATCGATTGCCGGGTACGGCTACGTCAAGAGATATGCGTTATTCGGCAGCGATACCACGTCGCCGCTCCTTGCGCTGATCTTATAAGAATTCCGTCCTATATTCGGGTCGGAAACCACGTAAACGCGTTTGCCTGCGAACATTCCGAACTCCATTTGCCAATCGCCTATCGCGAGCTGTTCGCAATGGAGGTTAGGAAATCCGGCATGGACGGCATAATGTCAATC
>CAJUQF010000142.1:0-1577 GCA_910588315.1 uncultured Christensenellaceae bacterium
CGACGGAGCGTATATATATTCGCTAGATTCGGCAGAAGATGCGGCGCGGCTCGGCGTAGCGCGTTTCCCGATATGCCAGTATGACAAGTACGTCGAAGTAGACGTGGCGATCCCCGAAGGCGCAAAGACGCTGTATCTCGAACCGACGGACGGCGCGCTTAACGGCAATGACTCCGACCATGCTGTATTTGCCGACCCCAAACTGTATGCGTCGTTTACGAACCTTTCCGATCTCGAAGGCAAGGACGTGTCGACCGGCTGGGACACTGTGCGTTACGACGGCACGCCCGACGGCGCGCTTACGCTCAGGACTTTATATAAAGGAAATCACAATAATAACAACGGCGCTCACATAAGAAATATCGCATACGATAAAGGGTTGTTCCTGCACGCGCCGAGCAGCATTTCGTTCGATATAGAAGGCATGGGTATCAAGCGTTTTACGTCTTTCTACGGATTGAGCGAACTTCAACCGAACTACACGCCGACGTCGGTTTTTAAAGTGTTATTTGACGGTGTCGAGGCGTTCTCGGGCGAAAAGACGCGCGGCGAAATAAACGTATCGACAGGCAAGAGCGGCAATATAGACCTTAAAGTTCCTGCCGGGACCAAGCGCATAACGCTCACGACGGAAAAGACGAGTGAGTCCAACGACGGCAATCATACGCTGTGGGTATGTCCGAGATTGTTCGGCGATAATCTCGACGCGATCAAAGAGATGCGCGTGGATCTCGACAAGGATGCGCTTATCGTCGGAGAAACGACGGGACTGGACGTTTACGCAGTGGATTATAAAAACGTCGTTACAAACGTCGATCCGGGCGACGTGACGATCACGACGAACTCGGATAAGATAGCGATCGACGGCGGTGCGGTAAGAGCGGTCGCCGCCGGCAATGCGACAGTGACGGTCGAATACAACGGCTTTACGCAGGATATAGAACTCAAAATTTTTGCGGCGGAAAATGCGTGCGTACTCGAGTCGCCGTCCGGCAATTCGGTCATAAAAACCGTTTTGGACGGCGGTAAGATAATGTACTCGGCGGAGCGCGCCGGCATGTCGTACGTCAAACTTTCGCAAATGGGGCTTATAGCGAGTATAGGAACGTTTACCGACGGATTTACGCTTGTATCCGCATCGGCGGTAAAAGCTATAGACGAGACGTACGACCCGATATCGGGTAAGTTCGATAAGTATCGCAATCATTGCAACGAGCAAACGCTGACGTTTGCCAAATCCGGCTCGAACGTTGCGTTCAAAGTAATACTTCGCGCATACGACGACGGCGTCGCGTACCGTTACGCGATCGAACATTCCGGCGCATTCACGATCTCCGACGAATATTCGTATGTCGAACTTCCGGTCGGCACTTATGCGTACTATCAACCCAATACGTCAGGCAAGTATCCCAATACGCACGAGCAGCTTTTTATAAGCGGCTTGCTCACAAAGTACAACGTCGATGTGACTTTGCCGTTTATGTACAAGACGCAGAAGGGAATAAAAGTCGTCGTATCGGAAGCCGATCTCGACGGCACGTATTGCGGAAGCGTTCTCCAAAGCGTGACCGCTACGC
>CAJUQF010000142.1:1587-3427 GCA_910588315.1 uncultured Christensenellaceae bacterium
CGGCGTATTCCGGCAGTGCGGTCATAAACGTCCAAGGTGATTTCACTTCGCCCTGGCGCGCGTTTATAGCCGGCGACGAGCAAACCATATTCGACAGCACGATGATGGAAAATCTTTCCGACCCGTGCGTTCTCGACGACACGTCCTGGATAGAAACGGGTGTGACGGCTTGGTCTTGGATGTCGGGAGTCAACGCGGGCGGCAATCCGTACGACTATCAAGCGTCAAAAGAGGTCATGATCGACCAAATAAACTTTGCCGCCGAAATGGGCTGGCAGTATTATATTCTCGACGAAGGCTGGATGAAACGCATTTCCAACGACGACGCCAAGCGGCAGGGGCTTACCGGCGGACGCGATTGGCTGCCCAACGGCGGTTGGTATGTCGGGTTCTACGACTACATGCCGGAAGTCATAGAGTATGCCGACGCCAAAAATATCGGACTTATCGCGTGGATACACGTTTCGCAGATAAACGACCCCGCAAACGATTACAAGCAGATGGACGATCTGTTCAAGCGTTTCGAACTGATGGGTATCAAGGGCGTCAAAGCAGACTTTTTCAACAGCGAAAATCAAGTCACGATAGAACTTTATAACAAGATATACGAAAAGCTTGCCAAGTATCATTTGCTCGGCAACATGCACGGCGCGAACAAACCGACGGGCGAGCGCAGAACGTATCCCAATATCATCAACCGCGAAGCAATATACGGCGAAGAACTTAACAGCACACGGCTTTCGCAAATGGTGATACAGGCATACGTCAGAGGCGTCGTCGGACCTACCGATCTGACTCCGTACACATATCCCGCAAATAAATCGGATACGACTATGGGCAGCCAGATGGCGCTCGGCGTAGTGTTCGAGAGCGGTATGACATGTTTCGCTGAGACCGCGGATAAGTTCCGCAAGCTTTCGCCCGAGATCAAGCAGTATTATTACGCTTATCCCACGACTTGGTATGACAGCAAACTCGTAAGCGGCGAGATCGGCGCGTCCATGACGGTCGCGCGGCGTGCGGACGACGGACGCTGGTACTTGGGCGGCATAGCCGTCGACGGCGGCGACGAAACCGTATCGCTCGATTTCTTGGACGAAGGAACGGAGTATACGGCGTATATTTATCGCGACGGCGCGAACAGGACTTCGGTAACGTACGAAACGAAAACGGTAACGAAGTCCGATACGCTCGACTTTACGATGAGCAAGAACGGCGGATTTGCCGTCAAGTTCGTTAAATCGACGGCTGCGCTCGAAATCGTTAACGACGACAAAATGGGCGTCGTGTCCGTCATGAACGGCGAGAACGAGGTGACCGAAGTTATGCCGGACGCCGGCGAGATGCTCGAAATATCCGTCGAATGCGGCGCGGGCGTGCGCGTGAAATATGTGATTTGGAACGGACGTAAACTCAACGTATCGTCGAGTGGCACGGTATCGGTAATGTCGACCGGCGGCGATTGCAGCTTGGAAGTAGAGTACGAAGCCGTGAGCATGATATCGGTAAATATGACGGGCGGCGGTTCGGTGTCGCTCAGTTGCGGCGGTCGGTATCTCGAGCTTAACGACAGCGTGCCGAAAGGCGCCCTGATCACTGTCGCCGTGTACGCAGGTAGAGGATATGCCGTCAAGTCGGTGACGGTCGACGAAACTCCTTTGACGCTTGTAAACGGCGTTGCGACATTTACTGCCGATTCCGTTACCGTTACGGTCAATGCGGTATTCGAAAAGCATTAACGGCTGATTTAGACGAATATGGAAGAAATATAAAGAAGTCTGCGAAAGCAGGCTTTTTTATATGCGAAATTTACATATGCGTTGTGAGATCGTCATATGGT
>CAJUQF010000143.1 GCA_910588315.1 uncultured Christensenellaceae bacterium
GGTTACGGAAGAAAACGCAGGGTGGCTGTCCGTTCGCAGAGTTTGGAGCGCAAACGATAAGATAGAACTTACCTTGCCCGCAAAATTGACCGTGAGTAAATTCTCCTACGACGACGAATTCGGCACGACGGGCGTATTTGCCGTAAACTACGGACCCGTGACATTGGCTGCAAATACCGAAAATCCGATATTAAAGATAGAAACCGTTCTGAACGCGAAACAGGATATTGCATCGCAACTGAATGCAACCGACAAGCCGCTTGTTTATACGGCAAAAGCCGATGACAGTTTGCAGTTAAAGCCTTTCTATTCTTATGAGGCGGGTGAACGGTATTATCTCTATATCAAATTCAGCGAAGTTGCTTGATTGCATCGCGCTGAAAGGAGGTTGATATGAAAGACGGTATAACACAAAGCGAAAACGCTTTATCTGAACAAACGGGCGCGGAATCTTCCGGGCAAGCTTTAAGCGATACGGGTGTAAAACGGCTTAAAATCCGTAAAAAATCGCTGAAAGAACGCATGATATTGAGTTTCAAGCGCTACTGGCTCGTGTATCTTTTGATTCTTCCCGGCATTATCAGCTTAATTATCTTTGCTTACGGACCGATGATTTTGCAGTTTACCATGGCATTTACCGATTACCGTTTGATTGACGGAATCTTCGGGAGTAAATGGGTATGGTTCGATAATTTCAAAGAGATATTTACGGCTATGCCGGAGTTTAAGCGTTTGATCACCAATACGCTGCTGCTCAGTTTGTATTATTTTATCGCGGGATTTTTGCCGCCGCTCATTTTGGCGGTAATGTTCTTCGATTTGTCGTCGACGAAATTGCGCAAGGTTTCGCAAACAATCGTGTATATTCCCTACTTTTTCTCGTGGGTGATCGTATATACGATTGTGTACGGCTTGCTGTCCAATACGGGACTTATCAATTCGATTGTCGTAAAGGCGGGAGGCGAGCGCGTTAATTTTTTGATGAACGCAAACTATATGCGTACCATTCTCGTGGTGACGAATATCTGGAAATCGGTTGGTTGGGGCACAATCATCTACCTTGCGGCAATGACTTCGATCGACGTGACCTTATATGACGTAGCAAAGCTCGACGGTTGCGGACCGCTTCGCCGCACATTTGTAGTAACGCTGCCGGGTATTAAAAACATCACGTTTTTCCTTCTGGTGTTGGCGCTCGGCGGTATTTTGAGCGGCGGCAATACCGAACAGATTCTATTGTTCTACTCGCCAGCGACTTGGTCGACGACGGATACGATCGGAACGTGGATGTACCGCGAGGGCTTGCGCAATGCCGATCAGTTCTCGCTGGGTGCGGCGCTCTCGTTTATGCAATCTACCGTCGGCATGATTTTGGTGTTGATTGCAAACAAGATCACCACGAAATACGCCAAGCTCAGTATTTGGTAAGAGGTGAGGTATGGAAAAGAAAAACAGAAATTTAGCGCAGCGTTTCAAAAAGTTTATGCGTAAAGAGCGTTGGAACGGCGAGCGATTTTATCAGATGTTTTTGTATCTCATTATCATTTTGTTGTCGCTTGTGTGTCTGTATCCGCTTATTTATATTCTCAGCGCGTCGCTCATGAGCGTGGAGGAATGGCAACTTAGAAACGGCGTGTTCCTGTTTCCGCATAAGCCCACGTTTGACGCCTATGCCATAGTGTTTTCGCAGGAACAGCTTTATATGTCGCTCGGCGTGAGCGTGGCAAGAACGTTTTGCGGGTCGATCATAACAACGGTAACATGTGCGCTTACGGGTTATGCGCTTTCCCGCCCCGATTTCTTTTTGAAAAAGCCGTTATCGGTGATCCTGTTTATCACGATGATTTACGGCGGCGGTTTGATCCCGGGCTATCTCGTCATCGAACAGATGGGACTTTTGAATACCTTTTGGGTATTCATTATTCCCGGAATGTTGAGCGCTTGGAACGCGTTGGTGTTCCGCCAGACCTTTCAGGGTGTGCCTGCGGAGATCGAAGAGTCTGCCATGCTCGACGGCGCAAGTCCGCTTCGCTGTCTTTGGTCGATTCTGCTACCGATGAATATGCCGACGGTTGCGGTTATTCTGCTCTTTAGCGCGGTGGGACAGTGGAATTCCTGGTTCGATGCCTCTATGTATATTGAATCGTCGAATGCGGCGCTCACGCCCTTGCAGCTCTTTTTGCAACACGCGTTTGCCGAGCAAAAACCGGATGCGGGGCAGGCGACCCTTCTCAATATCGAAACGCAGAGAATGGCAATCGCCGTCATCGGAATTTTGCCTATTCTGTGCCTGTATCCCTTCTTCCAAAAGTATTTCACGAAGGGTGTGTACGTCGGCGCCGTAAAGGGTTAATTGATAAGAAATTATTTGATAAAGGAGATAAACATGAAAAAAATTACTAAAATTTGCACGTTCGCCTTGGCGGCGGCAACGCTGTGTTGCACTCTTGCAGGTTGCGGCGGCGGAGGCGGTAACGGAAGCGCGGGACCGCCCGCTACCGACAATATCATTGAGTTCGTGTATGATGGTTGGAGCAATCTGCCCATTGCGAATTCTTACGAGAATAATCCCTATAAAAAGTACGTCGACGAAACTTACGGGTTTGATTTCCGCGTTTCGCTTACGTCCGATTTCGATAACGAGGTATCCAAACGGTTCGCTTCGACGAAAACGCGTCAGCCCGACGTCGTAATGTACGATATTTGGAACTACACGGCGATGAAGAGCCTTTATAATCAAGGTTTCTTTATCGAGGACTACACGCCGTATCTGAATAGCTTGCCTCAATATAAGAGACTGTTCGAAAGCAACGTTGCGGCAAAAGCAAAGTTTACGGAAAACGGCAACCTCATCGCGCTCACGCGTTCTGCGGATCAACCCGTATGGATGCACAAAATCAGAAAGGATTGGGTGGATAAATACGCCGACGGCAAGATTCCCGAAACGGTAGACGAGCTTTTGGAAATGGCGAAAAAGGTAAAGGCGGATTCCAAGATCGATTCCGAAAAATATCTTTTTACGGCTTCGGGCAACAATAAAAATATCGGCGATTTGAAACGTCTGCAATTTATGTTCGGCGATTATGAGGATTGGTACGTGACGGAGGACGGGCAGGTCAGTCATCCCATTTTGGACGGCACGCACGAAAAATTCTTAAATTTCTGTCGCACTATTTGGAAGGAAGGATATCTCTATCCGAATTTCTATAATCAGGATTGGTCACAAAAAAAGACCGCGCTTTTCCATAACGGCGTTGGGATAGATTATTATACACCTGCAATCGTTACCGAGCACATTCTATATAACAATAACGACGAAAGTCAGACGGATATCTGGATCAATATGCCCATGCCTACCGATACGGCGGGTGTTACAC
>CAJUQF010000144.1 GCA_910588315.1 uncultured Christensenellaceae bacterium
CTATTTCCCGTTGCCTTTTTTCTTTCCTTTATTCGACGCTTTGCCACAAATGACATGTGGCTTTTTGTATCCCCGTTCAAAAAACAAAACGCCCTACCGGGCGCTTTGTTTTTTGGCGGAGGCGGAGGGATTCGAACCCCCGTGACGTTGCCGCCAAACGGTTTTCAAGACCGCCTCGTTATGACCGCTTCGATACGCCTCCGAACTATTTGATTGTAAACTAATTATACTTAATTTCTCGTAAAATGTAAAGCGTTTTGCCGCGCGTCTTTATTCGTAAAAATTATGTCGGTTTGTTATACATATAGCACATGGTTGACGGTTGTGATTATATTATTACGCACAGCCGTTTCTTTTGTTAATCGATTCGGCTTTTCGATTCTTTTCTGTTATTATTTTTTCGCTTGAAAATTTTCTGCTTCCGTGATATAATCCTTTATATAATTATTGTTTTGTCGCGGGAGAATGATTTATGGATATCTGGCAAAAGCTATACAACTCGGCACGTAAAGTTCAATGCGCTCGCACAATCTCACCTTTCGTCGACGCCGGCGGCGTAGCTGCGGCAGTTCTTTCAAAAAAAGGAAATATCTACGTCGGCGTTTGTATCGACACCGCGAGTTCTCTCGGCATGTGCGCCGAGCGTAACGCCATCGCCAACATGCTCACCTGCGGCGAAAACGAGATCGACAAAGTCGTTGCCGTCATGCGTGACGGTCGTGTAGGCTCGCCTTGCGGCGCCTGCCGCGAACTTATGATGCAATTATCCGCAGACAGCGGCGACATCGAAATTCTCGTCGACTATAAAACCCGTCAAACCGTCCGGCTCAAAGAACTCGTCCCCGATTGGTGGGGCGCACAACGTTTCAATTCGATTTAAATTTTTATGACAAACCACTCGAATAAAATATCGATACGCCCGGTCGAAAACAGCGATAAGCCGTTTTGGTTCTCGCTCGACAAACATTTATCCGAAGTCGAATTCTGCGGCAAAGTAAATGACGGGCGTGGATACGTGATGTTGTTCGGCGACATTCCTATCGGCATTTTGAGATACAATTTATTTTGGGATAACACGCCGTTTTGTAATCTCTTGGTTATAAGCGAAAATTATCGCGGACGGGGTTTTGGCTCGAACTTTATGGCGTTTTGGGAAACCGAAATGCAAAAACTCGGATTTTCTTGGATATTGGTTTCCACTCGATCGGACGAAAGCGCCCTGCAATTTTACAGAAAGATCGGATATACCGACTGCGGCAATCTGCTTGCGCCCGATCAACCGCCGGAAATATTTTTAAGAAAAATTTTTTGATTCCTTTAGTCCGCTATGAATCAGTCCCATTGCATCGGCTCGACCGCCCGGATTAAATTTATTTACTGAAATATCATCGGAGGAAGTATTTCATGAACGTTTACGAAAATTGCCCGATATTGGAAAACGAAAATTTCATATTACGACTTGTCAAAGATACCGACTTGCTCGACCTGCTCGCTGTTTACAGCGACGAGCGCGCAGTGCCGTTTTTCAACGGCGACAACTGTCACGGCGACGATTTTCATTACACCACGCAGGAGCGCATGCGACAGGCGCTGGATTTTTGGAAACAGGCGTATGAAAACGGTTGGTTCGTGCGCTTTTCTATAATAGATAAAAACACAGATCGCGTTATAGGCACTATCGAAGAATTTCATCGCGATGCCGACGATTATTTTACGAATTGCGGTTTATTGCGATTGGATCTTAAAAGCGAGTACGAAAAAACGGAAATTATAGCAAATATTCTCTCGCTTATTTCATCCGTATCCTTCGATATGTTCGGATGCGATAAAATAGCCGTAAAAGCCGTTCAAGCCGCCACAGAGCGTCGCAGAGCGTTAAAATCGATGGGATATACGGAATCCGACGAAAAACTCGTTGGTTTCGATGGGACCGAATACGGTAATTATTTCGTTCTCGAAAAATAAATTTAATTTTTTATTTAATTCCGTAAAATTTATTTAATTCGAAATCCTTATTTAAAAAATTTTATATCGGGATATAGATACCGAATATCCCGCAAATTTATTCGCCGACAAGCAAATTACGCGGCGATACCCTTTTTATTTTGACCGAGAGCAAACAAGCGAAAACGAATGCGAACAAAATAAGTCCGATACCCCCGAACACGCTGAAAGTAACGGGGATCGCAAAATCACACTTTACAATACCGAGCGGGCTTAAAAACAACGACATAAGCGGATTGATAACAAGCATGCTCACGATCAATCCTACAACGGTCGCAATAATGATCGCTGGCATAAACGATAATGCCGTTTGCAGGATAAGCTGTCGCGTAGTAAAACCGAACGATTTTAATATTCCGTAATCTTGTTTTTTATTGTTTAGCATTGTACGTACAAGCAAATACAAAACGAACGCGATAATAACGACCGATAACACTATTATAGCAATAACGATCATTGTTATCAGATCGATGTAAACACCGCTTGAGCTGTCGATCGCCGCCTTAATGTTTATAACCGCGTTTACATCACCGGGCAACGATTTTTTCATTTCTTCGTTGAAAGCGTCGATATCGGTATTTTTCGAAAGATCGATATAGTAAGATACATTTTGCATAGTGCCCAGGCGCTCATAACCCTGCCTTGTTAAAAGGCAGTCTCTGCCGAGATTGTTGGAAATTTGCGTAAGACCGCAAATAAGATAATTTTCTGTTTTCCCGTGAGTGTTGATCTCTATTTCGCTGCCTACGCTTAAGCCTTTTTCCTTTGCGTATTTTGCACCTATGGCGATCTCGTTATCGTATTTGGGGAATCTGCCTTTGTATATAACATTTTGGTTATTCATTTTCGCAAAATCATCAGAAATAGTTGCCACAAGTTCCGCGCCGCCTATATGCGATACATTCAGCGAAGTGCATAAGTACAATTTTTTTACGCGGCTGTCGGAATTCAGCGCTTTAAGTAAATCGTTTTCCGCTGCCGCTTGCACGTTGATACAATCATCGGCCGTTTCGCCCATGATCATATTTATAAACGGCGTCATATCGGTAATGATATTTTCCGTCATAAGTCCCGAAAACACAACGATGAGCGACAGAACAAGCATCGTAATACAAACGGTGATATTGTGTTTTACGCCCGAAAGCGTGGTTTTGAGCGCAAGGGCGAGATTTAACGGTGCTTTCGTCCTTTCGAGCGGTACGTGGTTTTTCTTGAAATTATGCGTTCGCACTCCCGAACGCAGGGCAAGTATAGGCTCGATTTTTTTAATTCTGCGAGCGGCAAGCCACACGAAAAGTGCAACGATCCCGCCCAAAGCCGAAAGAGAAATAAGCATCGGCAACGGCAG
>CAJUQF010000145.1 GCA_910588315.1 uncultured Christensenellaceae bacterium
TTGCTATGCAGTTCATACCGGCGTCGCTCACCGAGCTTGCAAGGAGCGGCAGGGTAAACAAGCTTTTGTCGCGTGTCGGAAACATGCTCAAGATCAAGCCCGTGTTCGAGTTTGCGAAAAACGATTTGACTATATACGCCAAGGTGCTTGGACTTAACCGTGCGATCGAAGCCGCGATCGCGCACTTGCCTAAAAAGATCGACAGATTGCTTGTGTATTATATCGGCGACGATAAGAATGTCGCGGTTTTGAACGAAAGACTCAAGCGCAAGCTCGGCATCGAAGAAATAGAAGTCGTGCCAATGTGTCCGGTCGGCGGTGTGCATATAGGAATAGGCACCGTGGGTATAGTTACATTGGCGAGCAAAGACATATAAGCGAATTTCGATCATATCGAAAAAACAGAGCAAAACAGGCTCTGTTTTTTTTGTATACGCGAATATTGCGATGTGTCGCGGAATACACATGATTATGCGCGACGGTACAAAGGATTTTATGCCAAAACTCGACAAAGTTCGGCAAAACATTGTCTGATTCGCGCAAAAGAATATGATAAGATTGGAGATGTCCGATGAGGTTTTTGGTTGTCAAACGACGGGCGATTATAATCGCGGTTCTTGCCGCAGTGGTGCTGGCGCTTACAATGACCGGTGTGTATTATACCGGCGCCGCGGCGATCTACAACAACGTCAGTCCGAAGAAAGTGCCGATATATTCCGTTGAGACGGAAGAAAAAACGGTGGCGCTTACTTTCGATGCCGCCTGGGGTGCGGATAAGACGTTGGGCATACTCGAGACGTTGGAGGAAAAAGACGCATGCGCTACGTTCTTTCTTGTCAGCTTTTGGGCGGAGAAGTACGAAAGCGAGCTTAAAAAGCTTGCCGCATCCGACCGGATAGAGATCGGCACGCATTCCGCGACGCACCCGTACATGTCCAAACTGTCGAAGAATCAAATCGAACTCGAACTGTCGACTTCGAAATCGCTTATCGAAAAGATATCCGGACGAAAAGTCGAACTGTTCCGTCCGCCTTACGGCGATTATTCCGACGCATTGCTATCGGAAGCAAAAGCGCAAGGGCTGTACACTATACAATGGGACGTGGATTCTCTCGATTGGAAGGGCCTTTCCAAAGAGCAGATCGCGTCGCGTGTAGTCGGCAATTGTAAAAACGGCAGTATCGTGCTTATGCACAACGACGGGAAACACACGCTCGAAGCGTTACCGGCGATAATCGACGGATTACGTGCCAAAGGTTTTACGTTTAAAACAGTCGGGCAGATGATTTACAAAGACAACTATACTATCGATCATACGGGACGACAGATAAGGAGCTAAACTTCAATGAAAAACGATTTTTCGACCAATTCGGTGTTCTTGCAGGGACGTGTGGGATCGAGTGTGGAATACTCGCACGATCTGTACGGAGAGCGGTTTTACGAATTCAAATTAAATGTGCCGCGACTGTCGGAACATCTCGACGTAATACCGATAACTGCGGCGGAGAATTTGGTCGACTCACTGAAAGAAGGCGATTACATATCGATAACCGGGCAGTTCAGAAGTTTCAACAGACCGGAAGGCGAACGCTCGCGATTGATATTAAGCGTATTCGCACGCGAGATATCGCAGCCGCAGCCCGATTCCAACCCGAACACGGCAGAACTTATCGGCTATATCTGTAAGCCGCCGATATACCGTACCACGCCGTTTAATCGGGAAATATGCGACGTGCTGCTCGCTGTCAATCGCGCGTATGCCAAATCGGATTATATACCGTGCATTGCTTGGGGCAAAAACGCCAGACTCATAAAAAACGCGCAGGTCGGACAAAAGCTCGACGTTACGGGCAGGATCCAGTCGCGTCAATACACAAAACGTCTCGACGACGGGAATACCGAACTCAGGACCGCATACGAATTTTCGATAGGGACGGCGGAGTTTATGCAAAAGGAATCAGAAGTCGCTTCGACGTCGGATGACTAAAATAATGACAAAATAAAACCGCAGCGTATGAGCCGATCATATCGTTGCGGTTTTTAATTTAAGCGTTTGCATCTTTATTCTCGATCTTCGTCGCTTATATTCGTGTTGCGACTTTCCTTTTCGAGACGTTTCTTTTTGGCTCGGGCGGTTCGCGTAATTATGATCGCCGCAAGTATGACCGTGATTATAATGACGATGATCGCTACGATAAGTACGATATTGACGCCGTCATATCTAACATATACCGTTTCCACGTAACATGTGACCGTTTGATGGCTTTTTCCGTCGAGATATTTGATTTCAGTGTAACGTTCCGACGAGTCATATGCGCCGACGACTTCGATCTTCGTGCCTGTTTTCAATGTAATGCCGTCGATCTTGATATATTTTCCGTCCTTGCCCTTGGAATATGCGGGCGCGGACTTGCTGCCGTTGTACGATATTATTTCGGCATTATAGTCGGGCAGTATGTTCTGCTTATTGTAGTCCGTCGTCGTTATATTCACTGCGGGTATATAACCTTCGGTACCGTCGACAAGCGCGATCCTGTACCAGTAATAACCGTAATCGTCTTTATACGATTCGACGAACGACAACATATCGAATTTTGCGTTTTTGACTACCGCCGCATAGCCGTCGACGGCTTTGGCGTATCTGCTCGGCCACTTGTAAATAGGCGTGACTTCGCTGAAAATCGTACATACGTCGCTCGGCGGCGGGGCGTACTCGAAAGCCGCGGACAGGGAATCGCGATACACGTAACCTTGGACGAGTTTGTTATTGACGGTATCGTCGATAAGTATCAGCGAGTATTCTTGGGTCTCTTCGAGGTCGTAATAGGGTACTATGACTTTGTGTCCAGCCGCGATCGTGAAAATCGACTGCGATTCCATGGGGAACGCGAAAACGTGCGTATCGTAAACTACCGTTCGGATTATTCCGTCCGACGGCGCCGACGGCTCGGTAGACCCGGAAACATCCGGAACATCGTAATTTTCGTCTACAAACGTTGCGCCGAGTGCGATCCCGCTTGTTTTCAACATTCTGTGTTTGTATGTGTCGACGATAACCATATCGCCGTGCGCTACATAATCGTTTTGTACCGAACATAAGAGCATGTTTCCGCCGAGACTGCCGAGCGTGTACGGTTTGCCGTCGGCAT
This sequence comes from uncultured Christensenellaceae bacterium, assembly GCA_910588315.1. Lineage (GTDB taxonomy): Bacteria > Bacillota > Clostridia > Christensenellales > Pumilibacteraceae > Anaerocaecibacter. Next base: position 3,150 of record CAJUQF010000145.1, read on the forward strand.
AGAGCGAGAATTCCTCGGTAGGGGTATCGGACTTGATACGCACGATGCTATTGTCCGTAAGCACAAACAGCGTTCCGCTCATATCCGCCGCAATGGCTACGGTCCTGTCAGGTGCGGGACGGCGAAGTGAAACATTGCCCGCGATATCGAATTTTACGATCTCGTCGCTGCCGAGCGCGTACAGAGTGTCGCGCCCTA
>CAJUQF010000146.1:0-1392 GCA_910588315.1 uncultured Christensenellaceae bacterium
TTCTTGGGCAGAGACGTCTTTCATGGCGCCGCTTAATCCGGACGGATTTAAAAGGTACATGGAATTAGTCAAACAAATACTGCCCGAACAGGCGAAAAAAATTTTTAAGGAGTGAATATAACATGCCAGAAACGGAACAAAAAAATAATGCGGTTACTTCGGGGAAATTTTACGGGATAAGAAATTCCGTGAACGAATGGAGAAGCGAATGGACAAAATTTTGTATTACATTTGAAGATGCAAAGCGAGAGTTGGCGGACTGTAACGATTGGTATAACGTTAAAGGAACCGGAGACATTTACGAGATTAATTTTGAAATTTCTCAGAATGGCGTTATAGAATTTTCGTCCAAAAAAATCTATGAAAAATTAAATTAGTCGGAGGCGTTATGGATAAAACAGACGTGCGGAAATGTAAGATTGTGATTGCCGTACGCAAAGGTATGGTGGATTCCGTCTTTTGCAGTAACGGCACTGCGGTTTCGGAAATCGAGATACTGGATTTCGATTCAACCGTTCCCGACGATATCCGCAGGAATAAATTGCGGGAAAAGAAAGCAAAGAAAATTCTCAAACAAATTTATTAGGAGGAAGCACAAAGTGCGAATTAAAATAATAACGGTAAAATCCAAAAAACAAGCGGAGGTTCGTTATGAGTAAAAAAGTCGATTGGGTAATTTTGCTCGAAGCAAACGGCGTAACCTGCGCGGAATGCGGAAAAGTCGAAAATAACTTTATATGCGGATATTGCAATGCGCAAACGCACGGAATGTACAAATACGGACATTTTGAGTTTCAGATGGTCCTTCATATGAAGCCCGAAATGATCATGTATACGCTGAATAGACTGGGTTTCATGGTGCAGTCCGGCAGACGGTTTAAGAACGGCGATATCGTTGACGATTTATTCGAGGGATATTCGGCGCTTTTGACTGAATTCACGGAGAACGGCAAAACGCTGCTTCGCGTTATGATACCGGACCCGAACCACAAGTTCCCAAGCGACAACGGTTGCATGCCCGAGTATGCATATCAAGGATTGCCCATAGAAGATCTGTACATAGGCGACACATCGCACAGGAGGCTTAATTAGCGATGAAAAGGCGTGAAATCGAGATTTGTCCCTATTGCGAGCAAGAAGTAGCGATTGAATGGGACGTCGAAAAAAGAGAATATCAGGCGGCCTGTCCGAATTGCAAAAAGAAGATAATGCTGTGCGACGCATGTCTGCATAGCGAAGATAATGAAGGGATGCGATGCAATTGGTCGCAAGAAAACGGGTGTTTCAGGCATCCAAAAACAATTAAATCAAATTAACAGGAGAAAAACATGGACAAAAAAACAAACGATATTTATGAAAGTATGAAAAATCACAAACTCAAAGCGGACTCAC
>CAJUQF010000146.1:1402-2025 GCA_910588315.1 uncultured Christensenellaceae bacterium
GCACTGCGTTTTTCTTGAAAGAAATGCTTGCACAGTTCAGGATTTCAAGCCTTCGGTCTGCGCAATGTTTCCGATCGGCAGATTCGTCGAGATAAATAACGAAGAATCAGAAGAAAAAGAGGTCCAATATATATTCACCAATCCCGATTGCGGCGATAAGCGAGAAATACATACGGTTCGCGGTTGGCTCGGCGGCTACGGTATTCCCGAAAACGATGAATTTTATATCAAGTGGACTAACGTTATCGAATCGGTATCAAAATCGATTATAGGTTTTGAAAAACGGTTCGGAGAAAAACCGATGGATTATCTTTGGTCGGCCGTTTATGCCGGATTGTATCTGTATTATGATATGGAAAAAGACTTTATGCCGCAATTTATCGCCAATGCAGACAAACTTATCGATGGAATCAAGGAAATAGAAAGAAAAATCGGAGGCAATTCGTGAAAACTTGGAAAATTCCCGTAACGTGGGAGATGTGCGGAATCGTCGCTGTCAAAGCCGATACGCTCGAAGAAGCGATGGATAAGGCAAGGTATGAAGAAGGTGTTTCTATTCCGAATGAAGATGCATCTTACGTTGACGGCAGTTGGGATTTATCGATGAACGAAGAGGATACGAT
>CAJUQF010000146.1:2035-3242 GCA_910588315.1 uncultured Christensenellaceae bacterium
GACGAGGAGGTTCGCTAAATGGGATCCGTTATGGGTGAAATCGAATGTCCGCAATGCGGCGGAATCATGTTGACCGATTACTATTACATGACCGACGAAGAGTATATGTTTTGTATGTGTTGCGGAAAATCCGAAAGTTGGACAGTCGTGTGTAATGAACAAGGTAAAGCCGTAATCAAAAAAAACGGAAAGGCAAAATATAAACATAAGCGTCGGAAGGTGTATGGTTGCATTGAGGTTGTCTCGAAAAAAGGTGGCGCAAGTTATTATCCCGCGAAAAATCGATGCCGAAAAAAGGACATAATCGAATTTAATAAATTCCTTGAATCGGATGAGGTGGATACCGAAAAAAGCTATTTTACAATATGGAACGAGGAAAAGAAAAAACTTGTTCCCATATATGGCAAAGTTCCGGATTGGAATACTTATATTCAGGAGGTCTAAAATGTCGGAAGAATACAATAATCAATATCAAATAGCGCGTAAGGATGCGCAGAATTGTTTCGTCGAAAGTTTGAACGATGCGTTTGAAATCGGTAAGATGCATTTCGGATTTTCGACTTATGACGTAACAAAGCCCGTTGGCAAGCGGCAGACCAATAACATACAGATATACATACAACGGGACCGGGCGAGACGACCGATACGGGTTTGATAAAACCGAAGTTCGGTAATAAACCGGAAAGTCGCGTGGCGGTCGCAATGACGTTTGAAACGTTTTCGGAACTGATTTTAACGACGTATGAGCATTATACGGCATGGCTCGGCGCGTTCTATGCGCGTAAGCCGCAGTCGGTTGCTAAACCAAAGTATAATTATTCCGAATCAAGCGCGGAGAATAACGAGCCGCCGTTTTAATTACGGTACAATTAAATCGACAAGGAATGCTCTCGAACGTTTTGTTTGGGAGCATTTTTCGGTTAAAAAATTGGATAAAATCGAAACACATTATTTTAGATAATTTGCAGATATGACCATTGACAAAATAGCTAAAAATGCATATAATAGAATTAGATAATATGGAGGTATCGATTATGACTACGGTAACTGCAACCGAATTGCAAAATAACTTTGGTAAATATCTGCAATATGTTCAAGACGGCAACGAAGTGATAGTGCTTCGCAACGGAAAAGAAGTTGCAAGACTCATTTCACATGAAAAAAGCGTATCCTTTTTGACGGATTCGCTTGTGGGCGTATTAAAGGG
>CAJUQF010000147.1 GCA_910588315.1 uncultured Christensenellaceae bacterium
AGCGAAGACAACGCAGAACACGCAATCGATCGCATGGTTAGCGATGAACGAGTAATCTATTCGAAGCGGTTAACAGAAAAAGATATGCGCGACAATCTAAATGCTGGCGAACGTGAAATCAGGGATGTTACCGTTAGACTATTTAATGACGATAGTTTTGGTTACAACTCTAATGAGCGGTCAACTGCGTATTATCCGGGATTTAATAAGGTCTGCTTGCGCGAGCCGAATATCGGCGGTGAAGAGTTTAATAGTGCCTACGCAAAGGGCGGCGTTTTCTATCATGAAACGTGGCATGCGATTGATAATAACTACAGCGCGGATGGTAGCGTATACGGCGGTTTGAGTTTTTCGTATAAGCTTAAGAGTGGACTTACTATTCAAGACACGGTAACTGCTGAGGCTCGTAGTGCCGATTGGAATGCTGTAAAGAATGAGATAGAAAAAGAAATAGACGCACATTATTTGACAAAAGGGAAAAATCGACAAGAGATTATTTCAAAATATAAATCGGTTAGTGCCCGCGCGCAACAAATTTGGGATGAAGAATATCAAAGAACTAATAGTTGGTTTGATGCTAATATTGCTAAAATTAAATATGTTGAATCAGAAGAATATGTATTTGCGCGGAACGAGTTTTTGACTGTTAAAGACACACCTGAAGCAATAAAGCGAAAATGGGGTGACGTGAGCGATATCTACAGTGGAGCAAAAATGATTTCAAGCGGTCTGGTTGGTATGGGACACGAAAAAAGCTATTGGCGAAAGGATAAAAGCAACAAAGGAAGTGAATTTTTTGCTGAATGTGCTTCAGCGAAGGCAACGAACCCAGAAAGCTACGCGCTTCTTAAAAGATTGTTCCCACGGTCCGTTCAAGGATTTGAAGAAATTTATACAAAATTGCAAAAAGGAGAGCTTAAAAGCAATGGAAGACCAAAATATCAACGATAAAATAAAATACGAATATATGATAAAATTTGATTGCGACTTGCCGCATATGATAATGTGTCAAAGCGACGCGAGCTATCTCGAAATGCTTAAAATGGCAATTGACCGCGGCAGTCCGATTACCGACAAAGATTACGAGGAACTTTTTCCGACCGAGGACGAGAACGGAAACCCGATTTTGTATTGAGGCAAAACCTCGATTATTGCGATGTAGAGCAACCTAAAGCAACGTTTAGCCGCGTTGCTTTTTTCATGCGATAAAATTAGAGGTGATACATGGCGGCAGGGCGCCCGACAATCAAAATAGACAAAGAGCAATTTGAAAAGCTTTGTGGATATATGTGTACTCAAGCGGAGATAGCTGATTTCTTTCACGTGTCTACAGATACCATATCACGATGGTGCAAGCGCACTTACGGCGCAAATTTTGCGGATATATATAAAAAACATATAAGTTCGGCAAAATGCACGTTGCGGCGCTATCAAATGGATCTTGCGCGCATTAACCCGGCAATGGCTATCTTTCTTGGAAAACAATATTTAGGACAATCGGATAAGCCCGAGACGCAAGAAGGTGAAACATTGTCCGGAGTAAACGTAACATGGGAAGATGCGTCGGGCGGTGGAGATGAGACTTCAAGTTAAAGTAGCGTATCCGTACGACAAAATGTACACGACGGATAAGAACACCATCATAATGTACAGTCCGCGCATTTCGGGCAAATCGTACGCACTTGCGCAAATGGTGTATATCTATTCGCTAAAATATCCGAACCACGATATAGTGGTAACGCGCGCTAACTACAACAGTCTTGAGGACAGCTTGTATAACGAGATACTTGCGTTTGCCGATTCGATAGGTCAAAGCAAATATTACACAGCATTTCGCGCGCCGCTCAAGATTGCCACGACACACGGCAATACGATTTATTTCAAGGGCATAGGCGGCAGCGATTACAGCCGAAGCAAAGGCTTTAAGAACCGCAATCATAAGATTAGTCTTATCATTTGCGACGAAACACAGCAGCTTAAAGACGAGCAAAGCTTGTTGCAAGCAAAAGCCACGTTTGTGCGCTCGCTCGACAGCGAGATAAATAGTCGAATAGTCTTTGCCGGCAACCCCGAACAGGTCAAGGCACATTGGTGGAATGCGTTTTGCCGAAAGTACAGATACGCGGGCATTTACGAGTTTATCGACGCGAACTACTTGTCAATCAAGAAATATCTGTCGCCGATAACGTTGCAAGAGATAGACACAGAGCGGCAATATAACCCGCTCATGTACAAGTTCTTATATCTCGGCGAGCTCGACGACCTTGCGGGCGGCGCGTATGCGCAGTTCAAACGAGACAGGCATTACATAAGCGTCGGCAAGTGGCAAGACGAAATCCGTGGCAAAAAACTTTGCTATATCATTTGGGGCGGCGACGGTGCTATTACGCACGACAGCACGGGCATAACGCCTATAGCGGTGTACAGCGACGGCAGGGCGTATGTGCTTGAGCGCTTTTACTACAATCCACTCGAAACAGGCGTAATTCTTGCGCCGTCGCAAATAACCGAACTTATTAACATATACGTCGAACAAATGTGCAAAAAGTATGACGTGTACGGCGAACGAGTCGGGAGCTATTTCGCAATAGACTGCGCTGCGGCGGATCTTGTAACGCAACTGCGATACAACATAAACGGCTATCACATTGTCAAGGGGTTTACGGGCAAGAACGTAATCAACAATAACGCCGTGCTCAATAACTGCTTTGCTAAGAACATGCTTAAAGTAGTGGACTTCGGCGGCTATTACGATTTCTACTACAAGCGTTGGGTGCCGACAACAGCCGACACCGAGCCGCTCGTATATCAGTTGGAATCGGTAACGTGGAAAGACTATAAGCTCGATCCAAGCATACCAAACGACTACACGGACGCACTAACGTATGGTGCGAACGTGTATTTTAATAATCCGGACAATTTGTACTTGCCCGCAAGAAAAGGAGTATATGAAGAATGACGAATAAAGAGTATATCGACGAAGCACTTAATAGAGACGTGGACTTGTCGGCGAGCGAATACCGCGAGAAATGCGAGTTGGCAGACAAAGCGACTGCGGCACACGGTGTTGACGGTAAAGCTCCGGTAAGCGAATCGGTGCGACACAAGCGAATGCAAAGTAATTTTTACGGC
>CAJUQF010000148.1 GCA_910588315.1 uncultured Christensenellaceae bacterium
CCGAGTGTATGTTGTGTACAGTTGTAATCGTATGACGTGCCTTGTGCGCGTCTTTTGCTTTGGTACATTCTGACGAGTGAGAACTTGCGCGGTATGGGATAGTTAAAAACAAGCAGATGATCAATGCAAATTAAATACACGAATAAAAGCAAAACATATAACCGCGCATGTTCGCTAGGCGATTGGGCGTAGCCCAAAGCCCGCCCGCCGTGCCGCGGGCAGTCTCCGAGTGTATGTTGTGTACAGTTGTAATCGTATGACGTGCCTTGTGCGCGTCTTTAGCTTTGGTGCATTCTAACGACATGCGCCATGCAAAGGACACAACGAACGGCTTTACGGTTAAAAATCTCAACCCTCGACCCGCTGTGTCATTTCGAGCTTGCGAGAAATCTAATAAATATAAAAACACGACCGAACTTTTTCATTTGCTTTTTAACTCTCCAAGGGAGATTTCTCCGCTCCGCTTACGCTCCGGTCGAAATGACAAATGGGTGATAAGCCTAACCGCATTAGTAGGGCATGACGCCTCGGCATGCCGCAAAAGGTTAGGCATAAACACCCGAAAATGTTATAAAAGGCAAACCCCGTCCAACCATCCGTAGGGGAAGCAGCCTACTGCGTCCCACTTGTGACAATACAAGTAAATATCGATGTTGTCGAAAAATGTTGACAATGCGCGCGATTATTGATAATATATAACTATGAATCAACCGAAAGATATAGCGTCGAATTTTATCGGCGTCGCAAAAGGTAAAACGTCTCAAGCTTGGTACAAGATATTGATACTTGCGGTTTTGGCAGGTGCGTTTATCGCGCTCGGCGGAGCGTTTGCGGGCATGGCGGGCGCGGGGTTTACCGGAACGCAGGCGAGCCTGATCAAAGGCGCTGTGTTTCCGCTCGGACTTATACTGGTTGTAATTTGCGGGGCGGAGCTTTTTACAGGGAACTGTTTGCTTATAGCACCGCTTATGAATAAAGACATAAAAGTTACCGGCATGCTTAAGAATTGGGGTATCGCATACATAGGCAACTTTATCGGCGCGGTCGTTATCGCAACACTTATTGTGCTGTCGCATCTGTACGGACAGACGGGAGAGACGATAACGCAGAGCGGGCTTGCATGTCTATCGACGGCTGCCGCAAAATGCAATGCGGGGTTTTGGGATACTTTTATTCGCGGAATACTTTGCAACATGCTTGTCTGTCTTGCGGTGTGGGCGGCGATGTCGAGTAAAAACGCCGTCGGAAAGATATTTGCCGTGTATATGCCTGTATTTGCATTCGTAGTGTGCGGATTCGAACACAGCATTGCGAATATGTTTTACATAACGTCCGGTTTGATTACGTCGGCGGTGTACAAGATACCTGTTTCCGGTTTGAACTTCGGGAACGGTTTGGCATATAATTTGATACCGTCCACGCTCGGTAATATTATCGGCGGTGCGCTTATCGCGCTCGCATATTGGGCGGTATATTTCAAACGCAACAAAAATGATGATCAAGACGCGACAGGCGAGTGAGCAGTATGTATAATAACGGCATTATTTCATACGCGATAAATTGAAACGCGATCTTACGATATTAAATGAGATTTTAAAATAACGTATTTTAAATACGCTATTTTTCTTTTGCATAAATATAGACGCGATAAGGGAAAGACATATCTCGATCGCGGTATATTTTGTTCATTGCTATTTCGATAAATTCCAAATTTTCATACCCCTTGATGTCGAGATAGATATTACCGTAGAATTGCCAATTACCGTCTATAGTGGTATAAGTTTCGGTCTCTTCGCTATTGCCGTTATAAATGATTTTGAGACTTATATCACGGTAACGTTTATCGTATTCGCAGTCGCGATAACCGAATTTACGCAATTTACGCCGTATGCCGTTCATGTTGCGTGTGGCAACGAGCGCGTCGAGTTCTTTTAAGGTCATATTCATCTCCATTCTTACAGAGATTTTTATCGATATTGCTTGACTATAATCTTGCCGAAGAATTAATATAAATCATAATGCCGTTCTTTTTTGCGTCGACGTGTTTAGTTCCGCCATTCTGTCGGTAAACAGTACGCGCGGCGAGCGCTTTTTTAGATCTTCGGTTATCAAGCCCGATATAGATAGATAAATACAATAGATCGGAACAGCGCCGAGATTGGTTTCGAGCAGCGAGTTGACAACGAGAGTTTGGATCTTGCTACCCCAATCGACGATCTCCGCGCTTCTTATGCCGCCGACGAGCAATGAGAATTCCCAAGCAAACTGTACTGTTATGCCGATGATAAGCAGGCGAATGAGCGGAAAACGTTTCGCCCTGTCTTTTTGGAACATGTTGTACACTATCGCGGCGGCGTAGCCTGCAAGCAGTATCAATGCCATATACCCGTGATATTCGCCGGTGGTGCGCTGTATCTTTATCTTAGGCATGTTCGGTCCGAACGTCGTCGCCATCATCGGTGCGGCTATCCACCATACGACTATAAAAAGCGTATATTCGAGCGCGTGCTTGTCTTTCGCCATCCACAACCAGATAAAAACAAAATTGGTTATGCCGTAACTCATCGACATCCACAAAAGCACTGCGAATAGATTTCCGCCTTCGATAGACCGCGTGCCCAGCGCCAGATGAAAAATACCGTAGTCTACTATCATGTACAGTACGCCGCCTAAGATCCCGAATATTGCAGTGCAATATTTCTTTTGAATTATCAACAGGACAAGCAATGCTACCAAAAAAACTATATCGAGATAGATATACAGCGTATTAAACACGCGTTGAGCTATTATCTCGGTTGCCGACAGTAATCTCATAAATTTTCCTTGTTCTTTTTTTATAATTAATTATATATTACATAGGCGTGTTTGTCAAGCGATAATAAATAATGCGCGTTATTTGTTGACATATAAACCGGATTATGTCAAAATACATTTATGTTCGGATTGCTGATAGCGATAATATATTTGAGTTTTATAAGTCTCGGCTTGCCGGATTCTCTGCTCGGCTCGGCATGGCCGATCATGCGTATAGAATTCGATGCGCCGCTTTCGTATGCCGGAATAATTTCAATGATAATATGCGGCGGCACGCTCGTATCGAGTTT
>CAJUQF010000149.1 GCA_910588315.1 uncultured Christensenellaceae bacterium
AAGGGTTGTACCGCTTTGCCGAGGACGACGCCGAGACGCCGGCTTTTTTGGAAGGCGAAGAAGTCGTTAAGATCGAAGTGGAAGAGTGATGCGGTATAATCGACGTCCGATAAATAAATAAGTTTTGTACGGCAAATACTGAGTGTATGATCTATCTCGTAATTGCCGTTATTTTTTTGCATATTATTACATTGCCGATCACGGTCAAAATATGTGCAAAAGCCGATACCGATAACGGTACGGCAAAAATCACGGTCAAATTGTTCTTTATACCGATTTATTCTAAAATCATCGCGCTTGAAAAAATCAAAAAAAAGATATTCGGCAGTAACGGCGATGTCGATCCCGAAGAACAGGAAGAAGAAAAGGAGGAACAGGCGGATTCGCAGGCGAAAACAGGCGCGTTTAAGAAGTTTTTATCCGAGTGCGCCGTAGCCGTCGGGAAACGAATACGGGTGCGCGATATGGATCTTGCGGCGCTGATAGGCACAGGCGATGCCGCGGCAGACGCCGTGACGGTCGGCGCATTACGGATAGCATACAAGCAAGCATGCTGTTATTTCGGAATATCGAGCGACGGCGACATTCGTCCCGAATATAACGATACGGTTTTCTTTTTCGATTTTTTCGGCATATTTTCGCTATGTTTTGCAGATATTATCTTTGCTGTATGCGGAGCATTATTATCTACGATTCGCATAAGCAAAAGGAGAAATTATGCGAATGTTGCCGAGTGAACACAGTGAACATCCGATCGAACGCATTATGGACAGCGCGTTCGGGAAGATGCGCACGCTTACCGACGCAGATATCATCGTCGGAAACCCGATTGTCATGCCGGATGGATCGAGTGTCGTGCCTATAAGTAAGATAAGTATCGGTATCGTTACCGGCGGCGGCGAATACAGCCAAAAGCAGCAGAACGAGTTCCCGTTTGCCGGAGCATCCGGCGCGGGCATGAGCGTATCGCCGATATGTTTTTTGGTGAGCGACGGTAAATCGGTGCGCATGTTAAACGTCGGAAGTAAGAGTATGTTCGATAAGGTGGTCGAAACCGTCCCCGATGTCGTCGGCTCGCTGTTCGGGAAGAAAAAGAAATGAAAAGAGTTGTTTATATAATAGCCGCGGCTGTTTTGGCGTTCAATATGCTCGCACTCGCACCTGCGGAAACCGTTACCGCAGCGTCGACGGACGTCGAAAGTTCGGCTACGGCTATGGCGCTTGTGGACGGAGATACCGGCGAACTTATATATTCCAAAAATTGCGATGTCAAGCGTGCCAATGCAAGCACAACGAAAATCTGTACCGCAATAACGGTTATCGAAAATCAAACCATACTCGATCTGCCTATGCCTATTCCGAACGAAGCGATCGGTGTAGAAGGTTCGTCGCTTTATTTGCAAAAAGGCGAAATGCTGTCGGTACGCGATCTGCTTTACGGGCTTATGCTGCAATCCGGTAACGATTGCGCGGTTGCGCTTGCCGTTATAGTCGGCGGCAGTGTGGACGGGTTTGTGGAGATGATGAACGAGACCGCAAAAAAAGCGGGTGCTGTGAATACGAACTTTATGAATCCGCACGGACTTCACCACGAAGACCATTATACTACGGCTCGCGATCTTTGCGCCATATCGTATTATGCAATGCAAAACGAACTGTTCCGAGAGATAGTAGGCACGAAATCATATCGCACGCCTTACCATAATCACGATTACGATAGGAAGTTTCCAAACAAGAATAAGATACTGTATAATTATGCAGGCGGTAACGGAATCAAGACCGGTTTTACGCGCAATGCCGGACGCTGTTTGGTGTCGTCAGCAACACGTAACGGAAAGACGTATATCTGTACGGTCTTGAATTGCGGCGATATGTTTGAAGAAAGCATGCGTTTGTTGGACCGTGCGTTTGCACGCAAATAATCAAACGAATTACGGGGTTTTGCTTGATTATTTTCCGTCGATGGTTTACAATAAAACCATGCGTATCAATAAATACTTGAGCGGTTGCGGAATAGACAGCCGAAGAAAATGCGAAAAGTTTGTAGTCGACGGACGAGTGCGTGTAAACGGCAAGACCGTTACCGAATTGTCTACGGACGTAAAAGACGGCGATGTAGTAGAAGTGGACGGCAGAACGGTCTCCTCGGCAACGCGTAAAGTTTACATAATGCTTAATAAGCCGAAGGGCTGTATATGTTCTGCAAGCGACGAAAAAGGCAGAAAAACCGTTCTCGATCTTGTAAAAGTTCGCGAGCGTATTTTTCCCGTGGGCAGACTCGATTACGATACGGAGGGATTACTTCTGTTGACAAACGACGGCGAGCTTGCCAATAAACTTATGCACCCGCGCAACATGGTTAAAAAAGTGTATGCGGTTCGCGTGGAAGGCGAGCCGTCGGACGCAGAACTCAGAAGGCTTAGAAACGGTATCGAGTATAACGGCATCAAATATTCTCCGGCGCAGGTAAGAGTTTTGAATTCGGAAAACAACGAAACGAAACTCGAGATCACCGTGACGGAAGGAAAAAATCACGAAATTAAAAATATGATCGAGTCGCTCGGACGAAGAGTAATGTTTTTAAAACGCAGCGAGATCGCAGGTATACGGTTGGGCGGTCTTTCTCGCGGAGAGTGGAGATATTTGAACGCACGTGAAATAGATAAGTTAAAATCTTTGTGATTATTTTAAAAATGTGTACTTATATTGTTGAAAAAAATTTTAGATAGTGATATAATTACAAAGGTTAATCGGTGCAAGTTCGGCATCGGTCGGCTCGGAGGGTTAAATGGAAACATTGAAAAATGTAAAGAGCAAGCTGACGGCAGCCAATAAAGACATTTTGGGATTTATCAACGCGTTCGTCGACGATATGTCTTTCGTCGAAACGGACGCGTTTGTATGTTCGCAAAACGATGTCGCGGACATGCCGGGCGATGGCGTAGTAAGCGGGTTCGCGACCGTTTCCGGCACGGGCGTATGCCTTTTTGCCATGAACTCGAAAGTTCTTAAAGGTTCGATTGGCGAACTTAACGCCA
>CAJUQF010000150.1 GCA_910588315.1 uncultured Christensenellaceae bacterium
ATATTACGTTAAAACCGATAAAACAGCATCTGCCGTCACACGGAAAACACGAGCTCTTTACCGAACTCATAGAAAAATCTTATGAAATATTAGCCGATCACGATATAAATAAAACTCGCGTTTCGCTCGGTAAGAACCCGGCAAACTCCGTATGGTTTTGGGGTGAAGGCACAAAACCGTCGCTGCAAAATTTTTACGATCGATTCCATAAAACCGCCGCCGTGATTTCGGCAGTCGATCTCGTAAAAGGCATAGGCTTTGCAAGCGGCGCCGACGTTATAAACGTTCCCACCGCGACCGGCACTGTCGATACGGACTACGATGCGAAACTCAAAGCCGCAATGCGTGCGCTCTACACGCACGATTATTGCTTTTTGCATTTCGAAGGTCCGGACGAATGCGGGCATCAAGGCGACCACGCCGGAAAAATAACAGCCATAGAACGCATAGACAAATTTATTCTCGGACCGCTTTACGCTCACTTACGCGATAGCGGCTTGCCGTTTGCCATATCGGTAATGCCCGACCACGAAACGCCGCTTTCGGTAAGAACTCACACGGGCGGCGCGGTACCGTTTTTTATTTACGACAGTCAAGCGGAACTCGATACCGGCATAAGCTTTTCGGAAAAGAACGCGGCGTCCTCCGGGATATTCTTCGATCGCGGCGCCGACGTTATCGAAAAATTGTTTTCGGATAAATAACGGGTCAATTAAAATCTCGCAATACACACGTTTTTTCGCGCGGCATTTTTTGGGTAGAATAAAATCGCGTTTTTGTTTTTGTTGCGCCGCGCGCCGTCATGTCCGATACGGAAAGACAGTATTGCAAGCGTTTTGCCGCACCGATAGCGCCGTCGTATATTTTTATACGTCCGCCGTAAAACTCTTTTATGATATCGTGTATGTACGTGTAATGCGAACATCCGAGAATAATCGACTCAGCGTCGCCGAACTCCTCCAAAATCGAAAAAACATGAGGCTTTATTTTTCCGATATCCGCCGTGTTTTTTTCTATGAGTTCGGCAAGCTCGGGACGAGCTGCCGCTTTTATTTTCCCGTCGCATGCCGCGATCAGCCTATTGAACTTCGGCGAAAAGTATGTCGCCTCGGTAACGAGCGCGACCGCATAACCGTTTTTGCCGAGTTCGTTATAGCACGGCTTGACGGCGGGTTCCAAACCCACGGTTATGCGTGTCGAAAACAACCTGCGTATATCGTCTACGGCTTGAGCCGTCGCAGTGTTGCACGCAATAACGACCGCTTTGCAATTCATGGAAAACAGCGTATCTGCACAAAAATACGCGGCGGCTCTTATCTCATCCGACGTTTTATTCCCGTACGGCATGTTCGCCTTGTCTGCAAGATAAATAAAACTTTCGTTCGGCATCAATCGCTCGCACATGTACAACACGTTAAGTCCGCCGACGCCGCTGTCGAATACACCTATAGGATCGTTTCGCATAGTGTTTTCTTAATATGCGGCGCGAGACGGTAATGTTACCGCACGCTTAAATTTTTACGTACGACGCAATGCGGCTCACGACGCGAAAACGTTGTTTATGGCGCCTGCGATTATCCTTGCGCAGTCCTCGACCAAAATATCCACGTCTTTTGGCGTAACTATCATGTCTCCGCGGCACGGCTCGGCGGCGCCGCAATAATCTTTCGCTATAGTAGACGAGTACACCACGAGCGGTACTCCGACCGAAACGGTCTTGACTCCGAGCGATTCGCTATCGAGCCTGCGCCTATGATTTTCCACCCCGCTGCCGGGAGTGATACCACTGTCGGTCACCTGAAACGCCGTCGCGATCCTGCCTGTCGCTGCGGCGGTCAGTGCGTCGATGACAAGCACCGCATCCGGTCTTATTCTGTCCACGACCGCAGAAATTATATCGAAACTTTCTATACCCGTCATACCGAGAACGTTGGGCGTGAGCGCGCACAAATACTTATTCGGACTTAAATGCCTATTGACGGTCAGACGTTTAAACACCCTGTCTCCGAGCGCGTCCGCCGTCAGATCGGGATTACCGAGTCCCACCGCAAGTATTTTATCTGCGCGGCAATAGTTTTTCAAACATTCGCCGATAGCGTCCGAAACGCGCGCATAATCTTTGGTATTGCCTTTGAGTACGGCATCCGTTTCGAGCGTCGCATACTTGCCGCACGGTTTTCCGAGCTTATCGGACATATCATTGTCGACGGTCACTTCGTAATATTTGATGAGTCCGTCATCCTTCGTATGTTTATGTTTAAAAAATTCCACCGCCATATCGGTGAAAACAGATTGACTATCCATAAATTTATTGTTTGTAAAAGAAAAAATTTTAAACCTATCCCGACAAACAGTTGCAAAAGTTTAACGAGTATGATATAATCTTATGGCAAACAGAAAAACAGCGATAAAAGGAGTAATATCGTGCCTAACATCAAATCCGCGAAAAAACGCGTTCTGATTACCAAAAAGAAAAATGCGATCAATCGTTCGGATCGTTCCAAAGTCAACAATGCCATTAAGGCTTTCAATAAAGCTATCGACTCGGCTAACTTAGAGGAAGCGGAACGCTTGCTCCCTATCACCATGTCGATCATCGACAAAGGCGTTACTGCCGGTATCATGCATAAAAATGCCGCCGCCAATAAGAAATCGGCGCTTTCCAAGAGACTCAGCGATATCAAGAGCGGCAAAATAACCGTTACCGTCAAAAAGGACAACAAAACGATCGCCGCCGAAAAGGCGCGCGCGGCTAAAGAGGCACGCGAAGCGGCAAGAGCGGAATTCCGTGCAAAACAGCTTGAAAAAGAAGCAGAAAAAGTCGAACAGAAAAAGAAAAAAGCCGTTAAAGAAAAGGTCGAAGTAAAAACCGAAAAACCCGCCAAAACGGAAAAAGCGGCTAAAACCGAAAAAGCCGAAAAAACCGATAAGCCCGCGGCTAAAAAAACCACGGTCAAAAAGCCCGCCGCGCAAAAGAAATCTACCGAAGAAAAAACGGAAGAACCCAAGGCGGAATAATAAC
>CAJUQF010000151.1 GCA_910588315.1 uncultured Christensenellaceae bacterium
TTATGATCGATATCGATAATGCCCCTTGCGCGGTAAAGCGTTTAAAGGGTTGCGGCGCGGGCGGCGAGTATGTTGCGATCGCGCCCGACGGAACGGTTTATCCTTGTCATCAGTTTGACGGGAAAAAAGAGTGTGCGCTCGGTAACGTGTTCGATAAACGACTTCGAGACGATATCCGTAAAAAGTTTTACGGATGTTGCGTTAAGTCGAAACCCGAATGTACGGCATGCTGGGCAAAATATTACTGTTCCGGGGGATGTATGGCAAATTCATATAATTTCAACGGAAATATCGACATACCGTACAAGCCGGCATGCGAGCTTATGAAAAAGCGCATAGAGTGTGCTCTTGCCATAAAAGCTATCGAAGAAAGCAACGCATAGATAAAAAAAGTAAAATTCTTTGGCAATGAGCGTTTAAATATTTGACTTGTGTCACGCTATTTTATATAATAATAGGGTATCATATCGGTAGAATGGGTTAAATTGCTTACACGATAAGAGGATACCGCGGAGAAAATTTATGGACGAAAAAAATTCTTTGACGGGAACAGAGCAAACGGTCGATACAGTAGCGGACCGCAAAACTCCGGTTGTCGCACCATCGCATAAAGCCGTCAAGAAAAAATCAACTATCACAAAGCTTGTGTTCCTGGGACTGGTATTGGTTTTGGGAATGATTTTTGCGTTTGTTCCTATGCAGTTTGGATTGACCAAATACAATCCGTTTTTATCGAGAGAATCGATAAGCTTGGGTCTCGATTTGCAGGGCGGTGTGTATGCCGTATATCAGGCTACAAATACCGATACCGATAATCTCGATATCAAAATGGAAGGGACAAGATCGTCGCTCGAGAGCCTTTTGGCAAGCAAAGGATATACCGAGGCTACCGTAGTTCGAGAAGGCACCGACAGGATCCGCGTCGAAGTGCCGGACGTGGACGATCCTAGCGGGATATTACAGGTTATAGGCGAACCGACGACGGTCAGGTTCGTGTTGGACAGCACAAACGAAACAATAATTACCGGCGATAACATCGTCAATGCCGAATCCGGCTATAACGCTACAAACGGGTATGTTGTCAGTCTCGAATTCGATTCGGAAGGCAGGAAAAAATTTGCCGAGGTTACGGCGAATAATCAGGGTCAGACGATAAGTATTTACTTGGGCGATTCCACTACGCCCATTCAGACTGCCAATATAAACGAAACCATACCGGACGGCAGAGCTATCATTTCCGGTAATTTTACGCAGGAATCGGCAACGGAACTTGCCGGACAGATCATGAGCGGAACTTTCGACGTTGCGCTCGAGCTTAAAGAAACGCAGACCATATCCCCGACGCTCGGCGAAGATGCGATGAAGTACGGACTCATTGCCGGTATAGTCGGATTTGTACTTGTAATTTTGTTTTTATGTTTGATATACAGAATGATGGGTGTGGCGGCAACGCTTGCGCTTGTTCTGTACGTTATAATTTATTTGTTCTTCTTGGCTGTATTACCTTGGGTGCAGCTTACGCTTCCCGGCATCGCAGGTATACTCTTGAGTATCGGTATGGCGGTCGATGCCAACATAATCATATTCGAGCGTATAAAGGATGAATATCGTGGCGGAAAGTCGATCATGGCGGCTTACCATGCCGGATTTAAAAAGGCTTTATTCGCGATTCTCGACAGTAACGTCACTACTGTCATCGCATGTATTTTGTTGATGCTTCTCGGTACGGGTTCGGTCAGCGGATTTGCATTGACACTTCTTGTCGGTGTCTTGATCTCGTTGTTCTCGTCGCTCGTAATTTCGAGATTTATATTAAAGTATTTCATCAATCTCAATTCATACAATGCCAAGCTTTATAATCTTAAACGTAGCAAGCAGTATGCCGACCTTGCGGCAAGCGATACGGATGCCGGCGTAATGGCGGATATGGAACGCGAGCAGCAAGAGAAAGACGAAAAGCAACAGGAGAAGGCGCGTGCAAAAGAATTTCGCCGTTCACAAAAGAAAGGAGGTAAAACAGCATAATGAAGTTGAAGAAAAGTTTTGAAAACCTCCTCGAAAAAGATTTTCACATAGCGGAAAAGCGTAAGATCATATTTATCATTCCGCTCGTTATCGTAGTGATCGCTGCGATAATGATGATAGTATTCAGATTCACGGTCGGTTCGGCTTTCAATCTCGGTACGGACTTTACCGGCGGTTATTCCGTTGACATAAAACTCGGTAATAAACTTACCAATAGTAACAGGGAATCTTATTACAATCAGATCGAAAGTGTATTTCAATCTGTTACGGCAGAAAACGGAAAAACTTATAAAATCGATATTTCCGGCGCCATGCAAAGCCAGGGTTCGGGGGATTCCGCATCTATTCGTGTGCGTTATTCGCAAGTAAGCGGCGTTACGGAAAACGATATGAGTAAGTATGTAAATCCCGCGCTCATATCCGCATTGGAAGAACGGGTGCTAAATAAGGTCCCGAATGTTGCGGTAAAAGGCAACACGATCACGGTAGCTTACAACGAAGTAATCAATGCCGACGGCAACAACAGTCCGCTTGTTTCGTTACGCAATAAGTTTCTCGGATTATTGCCCGACTTGAATAAAAACCACAATGCCAATATTTCGGTAAATGAAAGCGATATCGAACTTGATTCGGAAAACAAGAAACAAATAATAATAACAAGTTCGACGGACGTGGTAAACTCGTCTGCGCTCAGAAAAGCTATTGTTTCGGGAATGAATATGCCCGATAAATTTTCCGGCAGCGTTTCCGGTGGCAATATGGTAGGTGCTACGGTTTCTACGGAATTGTTGTTTAACGCGATCCTAGCCGTTGCTTTGGCATTGATATTCATGCTTTGCTATATAGGTATTCGTTTCCAATTATCGAGCGGTCTTGCCTGTATCTTGGCGCTTTTCCACGATATAATCATAATG
>CAJUQF010000152.1 GCA_910588315.1 uncultured Christensenellaceae bacterium
GTACGAGCCACACGGGTGCAAAACACTATTATTATATTTGCCATAGCAAGCGCAAAGGCGGTTGCCATAAATCGAGCGAGAACAAAAACAACCTTGAATACACCGTCGCAAAAGCGGTTTACGACTTTTTGAGCAAACGGGAAAACGCAACGATTGCCGCGCAAGACACGATAAACTACTATGAAAAGCGCACGGGCGAGGACAGTTTGCGGAGCATTGAGGCACGAATACGCCACGCGCAGGACGAGGCGGAACAACTGACGAACGCTTTTATTTTGGCGCGGAACGATTTACTGCGGGCGAATATCGAAAAGAAAATGACCGAGCAAGAAATTTTAATCAAAGACCTATGCGCAAGTAAAGCACAAATAGAACTTGAACGGGGCAAGAAAATCACGAAAGAGAAAATCATTGATTTTATTGCGGAAATGCTGAAAGGCGACACCGCAGACAAAGCATATCAAAAGAGGCTTATTGACAACCTTGTTTACAAGGTGTTTGTTTACGACGACCACATTATAACATATCTGACGCTCGGCAACGACAAGGACATTAAAGAAATAAGCCTTGCCGATACCGACAAGGCTTTATCTGCGATAAAGGTTCAACCTCTATCGTCTATGGTGCCGCTGATCGGACTTGAACCGATACGGGCTTTCACCCGAGGGATTTTAAGTCCCTTGCGTCTGCCTATTCCGCCACAGCGGCAGGGTAACAAACAAAAAACGCATAAACCGTACAGTCCATGCGTTTCTTAATTTGGAGGCACCACCCGGATTTGAACCGGGGGTTAGGGCTTTGCAGGCCCCTGCCTTACCGCTTGGCTATGGTGCCGTACTCTATATATATGCTAATGGTGGGAACAATAGGACTCGAACCTATGACCCTCTGCTTGTAAGGCAGATGCTCTCCCAGCTGAGCTATGCTCCCAAACGCTTAAATATAATATCAAATTCTTAAAGAAAATGCAACCTTTTTTCGGTGGTTTATGTAAAAAAGTTTATTCTTTTTTAGCTCATTACAGTTTAAATTCGATTTAAGTGCGTAAAACGTCGCTCGGTTTCATACAATACCTACGGGCGCCTAATCCTAAATGTGCTTACATTTAGCGTGAAATTCGGGTTTCGCGCCAGTGATGAAAGGAGCGATATGTATCAAATCACGATTAGCACCGGCGAAGACAGAGCTGATTGGTTGTATTCGGTTGACGATGTAATCAAAAATAAACTGCGAAATTGTATTGCCGTTTCCGCATTGCATACGTCGGGACATAGGGTTTATTGTTCGTTCGGGTGCGAACCGGGATCGAAAACTCAAATGCTCGGGGCGATCAAAGAGGGTGTTGTGGAAACTTTCGGCGTAGTAGGGAAGTTCGATTTTATCAAAAGTAATCTTTTGCTCGGACTGCCTCAGTCGAATTACGAACTTTTGTTACACACGCTTGTAGCTTTCGATAGAGAAAACGAACATAAATTATTGAATAAGATCATTCGCATCGAAGACAATATGGCGCTTGACGGAATTTTTAATTTCAAGCTCGGAGAACTAAAAGATCGCTGGCTGGAAATTTGCAATCTTACTCGAAACAACGGCGCGTATTTATACGATGACGAGACGTATAACGAGCTTCTCAGGTTTCTTATCAGCGCCGTCAATCCGAAAATCAATAAACTTACGGTATGCGAAAGCGAGGGCAAATACAGGCTTACGGGTGCGCTCAAAAACAGTATTATCGATCTTGTGGTACTGAGTAGTTCCGAACTGATGTATTATCTGATTGATTTCGCGCCGCTGGAACTTGTGATAGACGGTAAATTGAGCAATATAGAACTCAGCAAACGTCTTACCGGTATATTCGATGCCAAAACTCTCAATACGGTGCGCAACAAAACAAAAAAATAACTTTTCGCCAAAATATGAGCATGCAAACGATTGATTTATTTTTTTAATGGTGATATACTTATTGTATTATTTTAAGGAGAGTATTCGCAATGGATCCTACCACCATAATCTTTATAGTACTATTGGTCGTACTTGTTATTGCTTTGCTTGTTGTTCCCATGTTCACCAACAAGAAACGCGCAAAGCAAACCGACGAACTTCATCGTTCTCTGCAACCCGGAGACCTTATCAAAACGGTCGGCGGAATCATAGGTACGATCAAGGAAATTCGTCAAATTTCACCGACAGACAGAGAAATGATAATCGAAACCGGCGAAGGCGATAATAAGACGACTATGACTTTCGATATTCAGGCGCTTTATCAGGTAATGAGCCGCAGCAGCACGATAGTACCCGCAAAAGACGATGATGCCGAATCCGCCGAGTCCGAAAAAGTCAAAACGGAAGAGACTGCTCCGCGCGTAGTCCCCGATATTCTTGCCGACAGAGTGTCGACTGAAGAAACAAAGACCGAAACAGAAACGGTAGACAGCGGCGAGACTGCGGCTACCGAAAACGCCGATGTTGCAAAAGAAAGTGTCGGCGAAGAAAAAACGACCGAAGTCAAAGAATCCGCCGAGCAGGAAAAACAAGCGCCTGCGCCCGCACAAAAAAAGAGCGGCGGAGCGAAAAAGTCCGGTGGCAGTGCAAAAAAATCCAAGTAACAATAATCAACAATAACGAATATACAATAAAGCCTTCGCATACTGTAAAGTGTACGGAGGTTTTTTATGCGCACAAAAAAGCACACTGGCGAACGCGACAGAGGTTATGTATTCGAAATAGTCAAAGCCGATATTATAGCGCTGATAATCGCACTTATAATTATGTTATTATCGGCGCTTATCGTAAAACTTTTCAATGTCGGCGACGGGGCGATCCCGATTATGAATCAGGTCATAAAAAGCGTATCGATATTTATCGGCTGTATGATCTCTCTCAAAAAGCCGCATAACGGTTGGC
>CAJUQF010000153.1 GCA_910588315.1 uncultured Christensenellaceae bacterium
CTATAGAACAGACCAAGGCTTTGTTTAACCGCTGCGCCGCTGCGCGCAAGGCGGGGAAGAGCCTGTCCGCCGCATTCGAGGAGACGGCAAAGCTTACCGACCGCTCGGTAAACTCGGTGCGCAATTATTATTACAGTCAAGCCAAGACTTTCGAGCTTGTTCCGGACATTGCCGAAAAACTCGGCATTTCCAAGGCGGAGGTTCATCGCGACGGGTTTGTGCCGTTCCGTGCGGACGAGATAGACTCGCTCATATCGAGCGTGCTGATGGCAAAAGCGAAGGGGGTGAGCGTGCGCGCCGCGATAGCCGAGCTTGCCGAAGGCGACGGCAAAACGGCGTTGCGTTTGCAGAACAAATACCGTTCCGTATTGCGCTCGCATCGCGACGACGTGGAACGCGTAATGGCGGAACTCGAGCGCAAAGGCGTCGAATATTATAACCCGTATAAAAAATACGAGGCGGATAACTTTTCTCGGCTCACCGAGTACCTCGCCGCGCTCGACGATAAAAAGGTGGGCAAATTTCTGTCTATCATAGACAAATTGACGTGATGTGATCGCGCAAGCTTATACTAAAGAAAAAGCCCTCGAATGAAATGCACCTCCATTAGTTTGTCTAACTTTTGGGGTGCATTTCAAAAGAGGGTTTTTTCTTTGCATAACGAAAGCTCCGCGACATTCGCGGGGTTCGGTAAAGGTTCACTGAACAATAGACAAAAAAACTCTGTTTATGTTAAGTTATGCTTTTTATGTTTAGTCAAAAAACGTTTATGAAAAAATTTTCAAAAATATTTTATTCATTGTGGAATAAGGACACACTGTTGGCACTAATCGTATTGTAATATGGGTGCGTAAACAAACGGGAAGTCATTATTCATTAGGTTTCGGATTTTATAAAGTCCGAAAAGCTGCAACGAAGAAAATGCACGTAAAAGGTGCATTTTTTGTGTGATTGAAAACGTTACTGAAAATCGTTTTAACGATAAATAATATTTTTCGGTAAACAGGAGGGCAAAGCAAATGTTTGAAACGGTAGAACAGATAGTGAGCATAGCGGCGTGCATCGCGGCGGCGCTGTCGGCAGTGGCGGGGTTCATAGCGTCGCTGGCGAAATGCTTCAAGAACAAGAAGCTCGCGCGTATAGCCGAAGCTACCAACGATATAGCCGAGCTTGCCATGCAGAAAGTAGTGGAAACGGAAAAGCTGTTTTCCAAGTCGTCGCAGATACTCAAGGCAACGGGCGTCGATACGGGCGAGATCAAGAAAGAGCAGGTAATGAATTACATACAGCTCAAGTGCGTCGAGAAAGGCTTGAAATTCGATCAGGACAAGTGGTCGGAACAGGTGGAAAACTTAATTAAAGTAATGAACGCCAATAAAAAATGAACAATAATTACGGGAGGAAGATCATGACGGACAAAATAGCTTTAATAACGGACGAGCTGACAGGCAAAGTTTTGGGCTACAAAGCCGACAATATATCCGACTGCGATACGCTTACGGATAAAAGCAATGAACAAATCATACAGCAAGCGTGTTATGACGGCAAGGACGTTTATTATGTAAACGGTCAATTACAGGTCCGCGACAAAGACGAAAGCGAATATAACAATAAGCGCAACGCGCTCGATTACGAGTTGAGCGACGTGCGGCGAAAGATAAAGCAAGGCATAACCGAACGCAATGACGTTACGGAATTATTGCAAAACGAGTCGCGGCTTAAACAGGAATTGCTGGACCTCGAAATGTCGCGCGACGAAGCGATGAAAAAGTATCTTCTCGATGAACTGAATAACACCGAGTACAAGTATTATTGCAGTATCTGCCTTATAATCCGCGACGAAAGCGAGTACTTGCAAGAGTGGCTCGAATGGCACGTTGCATCGGGCGTCGAGCATTTTTATATATACGATCACGGCAGCAAGTATCCGATTTCTGAGTTCGTCAAAACTCTAGACGCGGAGCTACAAGACAAAATCACAGTACGGTATTTCGGTGGAGCGCATAAGTTCGCCCAGCGCGACGCGTATAACGATTGCTTGAACCGTTACAAGAGGGAAAGCAGATGGATCGGCTTTATAGACGCCGACGAAATGATTCGGGTAAAATGCGGCTGCACCGTACCCGAATTGCTGCGCAATTACGAAGGCTTTGCCGGTTTGTTTATGCGTTGGGTTGTGTATGACGCAAACGGTCAGGTGGAAAAATCGGACAAGCCGCTGCGCGAGCGGTTTACGCACGTAACGCCTACGGATATAGACGACGGCGTGGGCAAAACGTTTTTGCAAGCTCAGCTCGTACAATACATGCTCACGCATAACGGCTATCCGTATAACGGGTTCGATGCCGTCGACGAAAACAGAACGCCCATAAAGACTGCGGACGCGCGAAAGTACGACAGCACTGCCGATCTTGTGTGCGTCGATCATTACTATACAAAATCGTACGAGGAATGGAAAGCTAAGATAGGCATGGGCACGTGCGATCCCATATTCAACAGGAAATATGCGGATTTCTTCTTGTACAATCCGGATATGGAATACTGTCGCGAGGACATAACAGCCGAGCAAAAGTACGAAGTGTCAGAAAAAATATAAACCAAACCCAAAACAAAAGGAGATAAAAACATGTCGAGCTACGGTTACAACAACAACACTAACACGGACCTTAATAACAAACGCCCTATAGGTATAGTTATTGCGCATGCACCGACCAAAACAAATTACAAATCGGGAGACAGGTTCCAAACACAGGGCTTGAAAATAAATCTTATTTATCCCGACGGTACGCAGTCGGTGACTACGACATTCTCGGTCTATCCCGACGGCGCTCTTACGAGCGATAACACTTTCGTCGAGATACGCAGTATGGGTTTTATAGTGCGTCAGCGCATAACGGT
>CAJUQF010000154.1 GCA_910588315.1 uncultured Christensenellaceae bacterium
GCGCACACGAACCGTCTGCGCACCTTATCCAGTTCCCTGTATAGTTTGTTGAGAATCTTGTTTACCTGTTCGTTCGTGTACTCATAATTACTCATATTCGAGCAGTTACCGAGTAGCCTTAACATTTTGGTAATTTTATCTACCCGTGCTTCCGCCAAACGCTTAAAGCGAGTTTGCTTATTCTCCGTCATTATATTTCCCCCTATTCTCAATTGCTTGCGTGAGTTGGTTTATGTAATTACCTATTACTTTGCTGTAATGGTTCTTATTTGAGTATCGGTCGCGTTTAATTGTATATTGCTTTGAACTAACCGACATACACCATTCACGAAGCCAACCGACAAATTTAATAGGCAGTTTTACGCTGTATTTGTCGCATAAAAGCTCAAACTCTTTCGCCTCTATAAAGTCCCCGTCGTTCCATTTTTGCAACGCCTGTTTGAGTTTTTCCTCAAGCTCGCGCGCGTCCTGTTCTGCTTTAATCCGCTTACGCTCTGCATCATCCTCTTTACGCTTCTGCTCTTCGGCTTCCCGCATCTTTAAAACCATTTCACGGTTTTTCCGTACTTCTTCCGCGAGTTCGTATTTACCTACAAGTTCACAAAAGAGCGCATCGCCGTTACTTGTAAACTGTTGCGCATCAATGCACTTGCGTATATGGTCGAGTTTACCGTCAACGGTCGCACATTCTATAAGCCGTTGTTCAGACAGTTGCCGCAGTTGCTCCTTAACAGCGTCGATATTGCTAATATCGTAGCTCACTGCATCACATAAGTCTGCAGTTCCTTTTATGCGAATATAAACGGCAGCCGTAGGTGATTGCCCAGAATCTTGTTTGTAAAGCTCATAACCGTTCACGCTTCCGCAAGGTTCACAGTTTCGTAATGTGTGCAGGTACGCACTATTATCGCCTTTATGTCTTATTTGTTTCATTTTAATCATCCTCCTCTTCATCATCGAAATCGTCGTCATATGTATTATCGTCTGGATCATTTTCTGCAAAACGGTAAAAAATTTTTCCGCAACATAACCCCCGCATTTTCTCCCAGTTGGCTGCAACAAATTCAGCCACATCTTCAACCCATGTTGAAGTTGGATATCTAACGACATCATAAGTTTTTTCAACGTATTTCAAAACTTCTTCGAAATCGAATTCGAGATACATTCCATATTGAATTGCCAAATAGAATATGTATGCCTTTAATCCGTTATCAAACGTAAAATCACGCCCTTGATAAGTAATTGTAATTTTTATATCTTCCATAATAACTCCTTAAATTTAAAAGCGGAGTTTACGAACTCCGCTTCGCATTATTTATTTTTTTGCGCCCAAATATAGTCGTCTAACCCTTTATAACTCGGATCCCAGAGATATGTCCCGAATCGGAACCCCATTTCGTCCAAAAGCCGTAAAAGATTATCCAGACCGCTTCGCACATGAATATTTGTGCAGAAGTCCATATCGAACGCCGTTTGAATTGTTGTTGTACCACTCTCACGTAACTTCTCTAACGCTATTTTCAGATGCGTCAAAGCGTTTACGCCGGGAACGGCAAGAACGGTATGACCCGAAAGCGCGTTGATTACGTCTGCTTTCATAGGCCCTTCCGTCAGTATAATCTGTTGCGAAATATTGCCCGCAAGATGCGTCCAGCCTTCCGCTTTACAGCCTTCGTTCCTGTCCGTACTTGAAAACCAGCGAAACTTGCGTTTTTGCACGTTATCTCGTCGGATTTGCAAACCCTGAATACGTCCGTTCGAGTCTCGAACCGGTATGAGTATCCCGCGCTGTTCCGCAACAAACGTCCACATACCGGATTCCGTCTTGTAAAAGCCGGGAATGCCCGCAAGATAAAGCCCATCGGACTGCAAGCGTTTTGCAATGCTCGTCATACCGACAATGGGTGTCGTCTTATAACCGAGCCGAACGATATCATTTTCCGTAAGTCCTCGGTTCATCAAGTTTTTCTTATGATCGTTTGCGAGCGTAAGTTTGGCGAGTAGCGCGCTGTATGTAGCATGTCGGCTATCAACGTCCGTTAGCGGACACTCGCATAGCGTTTGATGCGGTGCATTGTTTCCAATTTTGATTTTCGGACGATTTGACAACATCGGTGTGCCTATATCTTGGGAGAGCGCTTTGTAGGCGCGCTCCCTCGATACTCCGGCAAACAACGCATATAAATCGAGAACACCTCCGGAAACGTTACAACGCGGGCAACGGAAAACGTCCTTTTTTAAGTTGATATTCAGATGTTTACTGCGAGAAAATTCATCGTCACAGCACGGGCATTTAATGTAATATGACGTTTGTCCAAGCGCCGGATAAGGCAATCTCAAAGCCGTAATAACGTCCGTTATATGAAACATTTCCATTGGTCGTCTCTCCTTTTACGCCGCCTGTTGCGCTTGCGCGTACTCGAATATCGCAATCGCCGCATTTTTTACATACTCGTCGCGACAACTTTCCGCAACCCACTTTAACGCGTGCTGGTCAATCGAAACCAAATCGCCGAGCGTCTTTCCTTTGTACTTGTTGATCGGACAATCGATTTTAAGCGCACGCTTGTATTTTTCTTCGAGCGTCAATTCATCCCAAGACTTCTCAACGGGTTTCGGTTCCGCTTTTCCTTCGGCGTGCGCCGATTTTTCGGAATCGGCTTTGCTTTCGTCTGCGCCTTCCGTTACAGGCGTAGCATCGCTCGAATTCGGTGTCGATGTCGTATCCGTATCTCCGTCGTCCGTAAGATCCTCGTAATCCAACGCGAATTGCAAACAAAATCCCGCATTGCGTAGCGCCACGCCGATAGCCGCCGTTTGCGCCCATTCGATTACGGAAATATTCTTTTTGTTTTCGATCGGCTCGCGCGTCGTTGTAGCT
>CAJUQF010000155.1 GCA_910588315.1 uncultured Christensenellaceae bacterium
TAACCATAACTGCGAATCGTGCAATGAAAAATGCGATACTCCGCAAACCGATAACCCGCATGAGCTTTCGCGTATCAAACGCGTAATAGCCGTAGTAAGCGGCAAGGGCGGGGTAGGAAAATCGTCAGTAACCGCAATGCTCGCTTCGGCTATGCGTAAGAGCGGGTATAATACCGCTATACTCGATGCCGATATTACCGGCGCATCTATACCTAAAATGTTCGGTGTAAAATGCGGTGTGGAAAGTGACGGGAGCTTTATGTATCCCGTAAAAACGTCTGCCGGAATAAAGATCATGTCGGCAAATCTTTTGCTCGAACACGACAGCGATCCCGTCGTGTGGCGCGGACCGATGATCGCAGGGCTTGTTAAACAGTTTTGGACGGACGTTATTTGGGGCGATGTAGATTATATGTTTATAGATTGCCCGCCTGGCACGGGCGATGTACCGCTCACCGTCTTTCAATCGATCAAGGTAGACGGGATAGTCGTTGTAACGACGCCGCAAGAACTTGTTTCCATGATAGTCGAAAAGGCTGTGAATATGGCAAACATGATGAAGATACCGGTTCTCGGTATAGTAGAGAATATGAGCTATGTGCAGTGTCCGCACTGTAACGAACGTATAATCTTGTATGGCTCGGACGTCGCGGTCAAAGCCGTTGCGCAAAAGTTCGGTTTGCCGATCCTTGCCGAAATACCTTACGACTCGGATATCGTCGCATGTTCCGATGCCGGAAAGTCCGACGATAAAAGCTATGATTACATCAACGGGGCGACGGATATTATCGAAAGCGGTTTGCCGATAGATAAAGATTGATGTATATCGTATATACAATGAAATGCGCTTGCGAAATTCCGTTTTTTATGGCATAATAAGACTGTAAACAAGCAGTTATCTGGAGGAACAAATGGAAAACATTACCAATAGTGTCAAATATGTCGGCGTGAACGATAAGACAATCGATTTATTCGAGGGACAGTATGTAGTGCCCACCGGTGTATCGTATAACTCATATGTCTTGATCGACGAAAAGATCGCAGTGTTCGATACCGTAGATAAACGTAAAACCGAAGAATGGCTCGACCATGTAGAGATAGCGCTCGGCGGACGTGTACCAGATTATCTTGTGGTATCGCATATGGAACCAGATCATTCTGCGAGTATAAAAGCATTCTTGAAGAAGTATCCGTCTGTGATAGTTGTAGGAAATGAAAAAACTTTCAATATCGCGGAACGCTTTTTCGGGAATATTTTCTCCAATAGACTTACCGTAAAAGACGGAGAAGAACTTTCGCTCGGAAAGAACACGCTTAAATTTATATTCGCGCCGATGGTTCATTGGCCGGAAGTAATGTTTACGTATGTTGAGAACGAGAAGTTACTCTTTACCGCCGACGCATTCGGTAAGTTCGGTGCGCTCGACGTCAAAGAAGATTGGACGTGCGAAGCGCGGCGCTACTATATAAACATAGTAGGTAAATACGGCGCAACGGTGCAGAGTGTGCTTAAAAAAGTCGCCCCGTTGCAAGTGGAGATCGTATGTCCGTTGCACGGTCCCGTATTGAGCGAGAACCTCGGTTATTATTTGGGCAAATACAATATTTGGAGTTCGTATATGCCCGAGGATAAAGGTGTGCTTGTGGCGTATTCGTCAATATACGGGAACACTGCCGAAGCTGCAAACAAGCTCGCGGAAAAACTCAAACAAAAAGGCGAGCATGTTGCGATTGCCGATCTTGCGCGCTGCGATATCGCAGAGGCTGTCGAGGATGCTTTCCGTTATGATCGGCTTGTGTTGGCGTCCGTCACTTATGACGGCGGACTGTTCCCCGCGACCGAACATTTTATAGATAAGATCAAAAGTAAGAATTATCAGAATCGTAAAGTTGCGTTCATAGAGAACGGCAGTTGGGCGCCTATGTCGGCGAAACTCATGCGCGAGCGATTCGAAACGATGAAAAATATCGAATTTGCCGACAAAACCGTTACTGTCAAATCCGCCGTAAATAAAGATACCGAGCGCGAGTTGGATGAGCTTGTCGAAGAACTCATTAAAAAATAATCCGAATTAAATATCATAAATACAAAACGAGTAACCGATATAGGTTACTCGTTTTGTATTGGATTGCTTATTCGTTTTTTAATATCTTATATGCTTGGACAAGATCATCGAATTTGATCCTGAAATTTTGCGGGCTTGTAGACGGAAGTCGCACTGTTTTGGCTATCGGTTCGCTATTAACGCTTTCGTTGTATTTCATCAACAGTTCGTATGCTTTCGAGCCGGTAGTGAATATTCGTGTAATTTTAGGATATTCTGCGAGCAAACCGGATATATCGTTGAATCGAACATTTTTAATAGTGCTATCTGCGGCGCCGACTATATCGCAACTTTTTATAACGTCCCATAACGCGATGCGGTTGGTGAGTGCAAGCTTTTTTTTAGCGCAGATATCTTTAGCCGGATCGACGCCGAACACAGCTGCCAAAACGCGCCAGAATCTGTTTTGCGGATGCGCGTAATAAAATTCGTCTCGAGCCGATTTCGGTGATAACATGGATCCGAGTACGAGCGTATCGCAGTTGTTGTCGATAAGCGGGGGAACGCAGGCGTGATCGGCTTTTCGTATTTTATCGATGATTATTTCTTTCATTATCGTGAGAATTTAGTTTGAAAATACTAAAAAAGGACGCAGACGAATGCATCCTTTTGGAGCCGAAGATGGGACTTGAACCCGCAACCTACTGATTACAAGTCAGTTG
>CAJUQF010000156.1 GCA_910588315.1 uncultured Christensenellaceae bacterium
TGCCAAAGCGTCGTTCACAGGTAAGGCGATCGAACTCAAAGTTTCCAAAGATATGCTCGGCAGAGTTTTCGACGGTATGGGCAATCCGATCGACGGAGGCGCCGAAATACTGCCGGAGAAAAGTCTCGACGTAAACGGTAGTCCCATGAACCCCGTGGCGCGCGACTATCCCAACGAATTCATTCAAACCGGCGTGAGCGCGATAGACGGGCTTAATACGCTCGTGCGCGGACAGAAACTGCCCGTTTTCTCGGCGTCCGGACTTCCGCATGCCGATCTTGCCGCGCAGATAGCGCGTCAGGCACAGGTCAAAAACACCGACGATAAGTTCGCAGTCGTGTTTGCGGCAATGGGCATTACGTACGAGGAGAGCGAGTTCTTTACCGCCGACTTCAGAAGAACGGGGGCGATAGACCGTACGGTCATGTTTTTGAATCTCGCAAACGATCCCGCCGTCGAGCGTATCAATACTCCGCGTATGGCTATGACCGCGGCGGAATACCTGGCGTTCGATTGCGGTATGCACGTGCTTGTCATTATGACGGACATAACCAACTATGCCGAAGCGTTGCGCGAGATATCCGCGGCGCGCCGCGAAGTCCCCGGAAGGCGCGGTTATCCCGGTTATCTTTATACCGACCTTGCTACCATTTACGAACGTGCGGGACGTATCCGCAGCAAGAACGGATCGATAACGCTTATTCCCATTCTTACCATGCCGGAGGACGACAAGACTCATCCCATTCCCGATCTTACGGGATATATCACGGAAGGGCAGATCATACTGTCGCGCGACCTTTATAAAAAGGGTTACAATCCGCCCATAGACGTTTTGCCGTCGCTGTCGCGTCTTAAAGACAAGGGTATAGGCAAAGGCAAAACGCGAAAGGATCACGCCGATACCATGAACCAGCTTTTCTCTGCGTACGCGCGCGGCAAGGACGCAAAAGAGCTGAGCGCGATACTCGGCGACGCGGCGCTTTCCGACGTCGATAAGCTTTATGCCAAGTTCGCCGAAGAATTCGAAAAGCAGTATATAAATCAAAGTTTCAAAACCAACCGAACTATAGAAGAAACGCTCGATATCGGGTGGAAACTGCTCAAGATACTGCCGCGTTCGGAGCTTAAAAGAATCCGCGACGAGTATCTCGACGAGTTCTATAAATAGACCCGTAACATTCCGTATATAGCTTAGCGTCGATCGATGCAAGCTCGCGGCGATACGCTTTTATCGAAATCGATATTATCGAATTTATTATGGCAAGACTGAATGTAAATCCTACGCGCATGGAATTGCGCAGGCTCAAAGACAGGTTAAAGACCGCCGAGCGCGGGCATAAACTGCTTAAAGACAAGTCGGACGAAATGGTCCGTCAGTTTTTGATATTGATAAAAGAGAACAAGCGTTTGCGCGAAGAGATAGAAGGCGAGATAGCCGACGCATTGCGGTCGTTCGCGCTCTCGTCCGCCGCACCGCTGGACGTAGTACAGGCTATAGCGCTCCCGACGCTCACCGCAAAGATAACTACGGGGACCAAGAACGTCATGGGCGTCGACGTGCCGTACATGCAGACCGCGCGTGTGGGCGACGTCGTTTTGCCGTATGCGCTGTGTTCCGCGCCTGCCGAACTCGACGACGCGGTGCTAAAACTTACGGCGCTTACAGATAAGCTTTTGCACCTCGCGGAAGTGGAAAAAACCTGCAACATGCTCGCGGACGAGATCGAGAAAAACCGCCGCAGGGTCAATGCGCTCGAGTACGTCATGATCCCGCAGTTGCAAGAAACGATCAAGTATATCCTTATGAAACTCGACGAAAACGAGCGCGCGGCGATAGTGCGGCTCATGAAAGTCAAAAATTAAATTAACAGAATTTTTGCGTCGTGTCGGCTCGGCGTCGCCGATAGGCGGAGAAATTGCGGTCGACATCATGCCGTGTAATCCATTTTATCGTTAAGTAATAACAGAATAGACGTATACGGATATGTATATATTAAATATTGTAAAGACATAACAGGATCGATCTTCGTATGGGACGCAGACTCATTCGTCCCGAAAATGGCAAAGCAATAAGCAAAGTAGTGGGAGGCAAGGGTCTGTTTGCCCTACGAATGGCACAATGAAATATCTTTACGAGAGGCATATGTTATAGATTTCTATAATCCGGTTATTTAACCGTAACGCTATTATGGAACCGACGTTTATAGGGAGCGCAGACTCTTGCGCTCCGCTTGTGGTAAAGCAATAATCAAAGTAGTGGGAGGCAAGGGTCTGCCTGCCCTACGAATGGCACAATGAAATATCTTTACGAGAGGTATATGTTTATAGATTTCTATAATCCCATTATTTAACCGTAACGCTAATACAGAAACGACGTTTGTAGGGAGCGCAGACTCTTGCGCTCCGCTTGTGGTAAAGCAATAATCCGAGAAGCGGCGGTCAATGGTGGCGCCATATGAATTACTAAACAACGGCGTAACACGGATAGCGGTGTTGCGTCTTTCTTTTTGCAAAAAAATAATTGGACATGGCGGCGAAAATCATAATTGCCGAACAAGCATCATAATTATACGGTATGAAAAAATTATGTTTTTTGTTTGCCGCAATAATGACGGTAGTAACCGTATTGCTTTGTTCGTGCGGTACGGACGAGTTTGACAACATCAGCGAACGCCGCAGCGGGTATTATGTCGGCGAGGCGGACGGGTACTCTGTTACCGCAGTGTCGGGTGTTCGCGAAGATCCGTACAC
>CAJUQF010000157.1 GCA_910588315.1 uncultured Christensenellaceae bacterium
AGCCGTCGGTATAAGGTCGGTGATTATATGACGGCAGGTCAAATAATAGTAGCTGTATCGGTCGTAGGCGGGATAATAGGCGGAATGGGTATGGGCGGCGGTACATTGTTGATCCCGTTATTGACTTTTGCGGCGGGCATGGAACAGCATCTTGCTCAGTCGATAAATCTTATGGCGTTTATTCCTATGTCGGTCGCGGCGCTTTTCATACACAAGAAGAACGGATATGTCGACGTAAAAATGTCGTTGCCAATAATGAGTTTGGCGCTTATCGGTGCGGTGTGCGGCAGTTTGGCGGCAGGCTATTCGGGCGGACATGTTTTGCGTATGTCATACGGTGTATTTCTCATCGCGCTCGGTATTTATCAGTTTGTTAAAACGGTTTATACTTTTGTCAAAACCAAAAAAGCCAAACAGTCGGATGGCACGCGTGTTGCGGTGAGGCAAAAATAAATGTTTTGGCGGATACTCGATTCTATCTAAAAAAATTACGTAACGATAAAGCCGCGCGGATTTGTTTTCGCGCGGCTTGCGTGCTTTTATAACATTATACTATTATGTATTACACTCCCTGTGCGATCATCGCATTGGCGACTTTCAAAAATCCGGCGATATTGGCTCCGGAAACATAATCTTTCTTTTCGGCATATGCTTTTGCCGCTTCCGCGGTTTTGGCGAAAATACCGTTCATAATGTCTTTGAGCTTACTGTCGACTTCTTCGAAGGTCCAGGAAAGGCGCTGCGAATTTTGGCTCATTTCGAGAGCGGATACGGCAACGCCTCCGGCATTTGCCGCTTTCGCGGGCATAAAAAGCACTTTATGCTCTCGGAAGAGATTTATCGCATCTGTGACTGACGGCATGTTTGCGCCTTCTCCGACGGCGAGCACTTTGTTCTTTACGAGAGTTTTTGCGTCCGACGCATCGAGTTCGTTTTGTGTGGCGCAGGGAAGAGCGATATCGCATTTGACCTGCCAAACCTTACCGCTGTCGTGATATTCCGCCGACTTGACGCGATCGGCATATTCTTTGATCCTGCCGCGCTTGACTTCTTTTATGTCCTTAACTATATCGAGTTTTATGCCGTCCGGATCGTATATCCAGCCGTTGCTGTCCGACATAGTGATAACTTTGCCGCCGAGTTCCGTAGCTTTTTGTGCGGCATAGATGGCGACGTTGCCCGATCCGGATATAGCGACCGTCTTACCTTTGAACCCGGTGTTTTCCGCCGCGAGCATGTCGGCGACGATATATACAAGACCGTAGCCGGTAGCTTCGGTACGGGCAAGCGAGCCGCCGTAGGTTAACCCCTTGCCGGTCAAAACGCCTTCATATAAGTTTTTTATGCGTTTGTATTGTCCGTACAGATATCCGATCTCGCGTCCGCCGACCCCGATATCTCCGGCGGGAACATCGGTATCGGCGCCTATATGCCGAGCAAGTTCGGTCATGAAACTTTGGCAAAAATCTCGTATTTCGCGTTCCGATTTTCCTTTCGGGTCGAAATCGGAACCGCCTTTGCCGCCGCCTATGGGTAACCCCGTAAGCGAATTTTTAAAAATTTGTTCGAACCCCAAAAATTTAATGATCGAAAGATTGACGGTGGGGTGGAGCCTGAGTCCTCCTTTATACGGACCGATAGCGTTATTGAATTGTATACGGTATCCGCGGTTTATGCGCATATTGCCGTTGTCATCCGTCCACGGCACTCGGAACATTATCTGCCTGTCGGGTTCGGTAATACGTTCGAGTATAGCGTTTTCTTTGTAAACACTATCGCTTTCAACCACAGGTCTTATCGTGGAAAGCACCTCGTCTACGGCTTGCATAAATTCCGGTTGTCCCGCATTGCGCGCCGCGACCGCCGCGCGAACTTCGTCGATATAATTCATTGTTTCGCCTCCGAAAGAATAAAAAAAAGTAAAAGACGCCGACCGACATCAGCGCCTTTGCTTATGCGATTTAATTATATGCGCGTTAAGTTTGTTTGTCAAGCGTTGAGAATAACTTTTCTATGTTTTTATGAATATTTTATCGAAGTTTTATGTATATATTATCATAACTATGGCGTTTGCAGTTATTACAATAATATAACGAGAGTAAAATATTGGTATATAAAATCATAAAAATACGGGGATTTCGGCTTTTACGGATCAAATCGTGGTCATTTATATTTGACCTAAGGGATAATAAAATGTTACAATGTTAATAACTTAATCGACGGAATACGTCGCACGGCGGTGAATATATGGTAAAGTTTATTGTCGATTCCACTTTCGGAATCACTCGCGAGTTTGCTACGGAGAACGACATAAAAATCGTAAGCTTGACTTTGACGATAGGTACGAAAGAATATACCGAAGGGTATCCGGAAGAGTGGGAAGCGTTTTATAAGGATCTTGCACGCAGCAAGAACGGTGCGAAAACTTCGCAGCCGTCTCCGGAGAAATTTACTGCGGCGATAAATGAGTGTCTCGCGCTCGACGAAAATTGCGAAATCATGATTTTTACGATAGCCGACAGACTGAGCGGAACGATAGGTTCTGCAAAAATAGCGGCTTCGGCATACGAAGGGAAAAGGATAGTCGCGCTCAATTCTTGCGAGGCGGGTCCGTCGGCGCTTATGTTTTTGCGTGAAATGGTCAAAGCGAAAGATTCCGGCGCGACGTTCGAGGAACTGCTCGAGTTGGCTACGGATCTGCAATCGCGTATTGCTATGCAGTTCATACC
>CAJUQF010000158.1 GCA_910588315.1 uncultured Christensenellaceae bacterium
CGTCTATACCGCCCCTGAAGCATGGGATCGGCAAGATACACCGCGTGTTCTTCTTGCAAAGCTTTACCGTCTATATCGAAATATGACACCGACGTCGGTTTTTCAAATTCGACGTCCGTTTTGATCAGCCCGTTGGCGCACAACTTACCGATTATATCACAACAATATGCGCCTGTAATATTATTAGGCATAACGCCGGCTTTGGCGCCCAGCCACACCGCAATAGTATTCAGCGGAGTATACGCGATACAATAGCAATCTCTGTTGCCTTCGGAATCGCCGTTAGTGCCTGTTTTTGCGGCAATTATACCGGAGTTTTTCAGTTTTTTCGCCGTACCCGTTTTGGCACATTGCATAAGCATATCCGTAAGCAAATAAGCAGTATCGTCACCGACAGCTTGCTTTACCGTATGGATCGTATCAAACGATACACCGGTATCATATGTCACCGAGTCGATATAATGCGTATCGGAATACATGCCGCCGCAAGCAAGAGTTCTGTAAGCATTTGCGAGTTCCGTAAGTGTAACGCCTTTTTCCATTCCGCCCAGTGCGATAGAAAGAGACGTGTCGCTTTTCTCAAACGGGATACCGAATGCTTGCGCAACCGCTTTACACTTAGAAACACCGTTTTGCTGTAACAATTTTACGGCTGCTATATTCGAAGAATAAATCAAACAATCTTTCATCGACATATAGCCGCGATAAATATCACGAAAATTACCCGGCGCGTAATCTCCGAAAACAGTCGGCTCATCCACAATCTGCGAAAGGGGATTCATGCCGTTTTCCAGCGCGGGAGCATATGACAAAAAGGGTTTGATAGTCGATGCGGGAGACCGTCTCGGGTCGATAAATTTGTCTTCGTTCGTTTCGTCGCAAACGATACCGCCGGATTTATTATCAAGCACCAACACGCGCGCCGAAATATTTTCATCCACGGTTTTTATGATATTGTGCGCGTATTCGGATATGTCAGGATCGTAAGAAGTCCTAATCGTGCAGTTGTTGATAAACAGGGCGCGTTCCGTGCATTTAAGTCTTTTACACGTTTCTTTGAGCGCACCGCTTATATATTGCATTTGTTTGTTTTTACCGAATACCAACGGTTCGTTTATAGCGGCATCGAATTCGGAACGCGTAATATAATTTTGTTCGAGCATTTGCCGCAAAACAAGCTCTTTACGCCCGGTCAGATTATTTTCATTATAATACGGACTGTATTTTGACGGATTATTTATGATAGATGCGAGCGCCGCAGACTGTGCAATGGATAGCTCCGAGGCAGGTTTATCAAACATAACAATACTTGCCGTACCGAGTCCGCGTATGCCCGAACCGAAATATAATATATTAAAATAGCTTTGCAATATACTTTGTTTATCGTATATACGTTCCAACTTACGCGCAAGGCGAATCTCACTGATTTTTCTGCGAATAGTCTTTTCGTTTGATAAATGAGTATTTTTAATAAGCTGCTGAGTTATAGTAGACGCGCCTTCACGAAATCCGCGATTTTTGACGTTGGATATCAGCGCAGAGACCATGCGCTTATAATCGACGCCGTTATGATTATAAAACCGTTTATCTTCAATAGCTATAAAAGCATTTACAGTATAATCATGCAAATCATCTATTTGTATGTTGATCCTGTTATTATCGAAAACCGCGTTGTCTATAGGATTACCATTGATATCCAAAACAGTTACTTGGCGGGATCGACTCGTCAATTTTTCAAGATCCAACATATCGCTCCTAAATAAAATCACATCGGGTTCTATGATCAAAAAGAAAATCCCGATAGAAATAGCAAGCATCAATATAAATACGCCGCCGCAAATCAGCGAGATTTTTACAGACTTCTTCATATTGATAGTATCTTAAACGACAAATTTTTTATGTGTAAAAAACAAATAAGATATAAAGCACCCATACATACGCCACAAACACTCGTTTACTTAAATCGTTAAATCGATCAGCATTATCGATAATGATTACAAATATCGCATTAAAGCAGCAATGATTCGAATATCACTTCGCAAAAGCTGTCTTTTGCGAAGTGATATTGTGCTTATTAAATAAGCGATCTACACTATTCCCCACAAGATTTTCGATCACATGTAAATCAAATCAGAGTCCGTTTAAGCATCATCAACACACACGCGCATAACAAAATAACAATTACCGACAGCAATATTAATTAAGTAATTATTTAGAGTTGTTTGGCAGAAGTCCGATTATCCCGATATCATACGGCTCGGACAATAGCAAATCACTGATTATCCCTTGAGGCGCTTTTGTAAATACCTTAATATAGTTGGGCGTATAACCGACGTTATAATCGCCTTCGCGATCTTCTACATAAACAGGAACGACTTCCCCGATATTTTTGTTTAAAAACGCTTGATGCAGTTTTTTCTTAACATCCAAAAGCGCTTGAACGCGCATTTTTATGATCTCCGGCGGTAAAACTTTATATTTCTTCGACGCAAGCGTCCCTGTACGATTGCTATACGGAAAAACATGAATATCCGAAAAAGCGCATTTCTCTATGAATTTTACGCTATCCACGAAAGCATCATCCGTTTCCGCAGGAAAACCGACTATGATATCGGTCGTAATCCCGGCAAGCGGAAAATATTTTCTTATCAATTCAACTTTTTCATAATAATAATCCGTATCGTAATGTCTATTCATAGACTTTAATACTGCTGTATTCCCGC
>CAJUQF010000159.1 GCA_910588315.1 uncultured Christensenellaceae bacterium
GCCCAGTCCTCCGTTACGCAATAAACCGTGTCGGTTTTGTCGCTTTTCACGGTAAATTCGGATGCAAACATCAGCATACTCGGCGCCATAACGACCGAGTCGAACGCTATGTCGTCCACCGTTTTCTTTTCACCGTACAACTCCGTAAACCGTTTTTCGATTTTTTCCTTGAAAAACGGTATTACAGGCGGCTCGAACGCGCAGTACACGTCGGGCGTGTTGTTTTCGGTTTCCCTATCTTCATCCGTACGGATTTCAATAATCTTACCGAATAATCCCGCATATGCGCTCTCATTGTTGGCGATTACTTTGTCGCCTATTTTGTAAGTTTTGCCTTCATATTCAAAGGCGTCATTCGATTTGTTGTAAATCATTTTTAACCTCCTGATTGATTAATTTGTAAAATCGAATTCACTCGGAACAATCTCGTCGTACTTTGCAATTACGCAATAAAGATCATCCGACTTGTAATCATTGAGCTTTGACGTGATTTCCACATCGAGTTCGTCTGCGCTTTCCTTTTTTTCGTATTGGAAAGGCAGATTGTTATCGAGCCAATCGTATATCTCGGTCATAGTTGAAAACCCGTGATCTTCGATATACTCTTCGCCTCCGTCTTTAAGCGGATAACACATATCCACGTAATAGTTCATAGGATAAAACAGCCCCGTTTCGTCCCATTTAAGGTAATAACAGCAGTTGTTTTCCTCTGCGATATACGCCATATCGATATCGGGATAAAAGTCGCTTAAAATTCGACTCCACAACCCGACTTTTGCGTCCCACGCGGTTTCCGTGCATATCGAAAACGCAAAATATTCGCCTGCGCGCCGCAAACCGCCGTCGTCCCAATATCCGATAAAGCCTCTGCAATCAATATGCTCGGCGCCGATTTCCGGATAGAACGAATTAGCGTAATCGCCCATCCAACCGTGACCGAAATCGTTTTTCTGCGTCGGTTTACCGTAATAAATTTCTTTCAGTCGTTCGTATAACTCTTGAACGGATTTTTCGTTTTCGGAATAAAAAGTAATTCCCGTCGTACACCAATTAGGCATAATTATGTCCTCCTTCGTCAATTGTGCGTATCTACGCTGACCAGTACCGTTTCGTCCGAAAGACCGTGATAAAACGCTTTCAAAGCGTCAAGCCATGTTGTACGGCTTTCTTTACCCTCGACATACGGAACGGTATTCTCGTCGTGCCATTGGCCGTTACCCACAAGGTAATCCGGCGTCGCAAGATAGTCCGAATCGCTTTCGAATTTCCTGCGGCTTTGATTTTCTTCGTAGGTTTCGCCGTCCAGATATAGTGCGATGCCGCCATACGCATACACGCCGTCGTCACACAACCTTAACCAGCAATCGTTTTCAGGCAATGATTTTATTACAAATATTTCTTGCAGCTTATGGAATTGCTTCCGCATTCGCTGTTTTTTGTGTTCAATCAACACCTGCCATTGAATGTCTTTTTTGCGCGCAGCGCAAGTCCACTTGTAGCCTTCGGGCGCCGCAGGTAATTCTCCGTCGTCGTGATTGCCTTCCGAAAACTCGGTACAGCTCTCTTTGACCAAGAAAGCAAACGGCCAACGTCCGCCGATGCGGTACCAGTCCCAAAACGAATTGGGATTACACATATACCCGTACCCGCCGTATTCTTCGTTATATTCCATGCCGAAAAAATCTTCGATACACGTTTCGAAAGTCTTATACATTTTCTTTAACGGATAATTCGGCAACGGGATTATGCTTTTCGCTCTTTTCGTGCGTTTATCGAGCTTAAGCGGACCGACGTTCTTTTGGTAAACCTTACCGCCTTTTACACAAAAATCCTTTTGAACTTCATATTCGAGAACAATCTTTCCGTTCGGGAACTTCAAACAATCGTAAACGCTTGTTTCATACCGACTTTTCATATATTCGGTCTGGTCGTAAAACTCCAAATACTTGGGATTTTCCGGTTCTTCGCAAAACGGTTCCAACGCGACGTCCACCGCCCTATCGACCGCTCTCGCAAACGGATTGGCGACTGACTTCAAATACTGCATCTCGCAATCGAGCGAAACACCGGCATACAGCGAATCTTTTTTACCGACTAACGCCGCCTTTTGCATTTCCAGCTCGGCAATCCGAGCTTGGACTTCTCTGTCTTCATTGTTGCTGACGGGACATTTTTCAACATCCACCGCCACCATTGTTATGTAGTGCATTTTGTTTTCTCCTGTAAGTTAAATTTTTACGGCATACAAACATCGCTTATCGTAGCGTTTTTGCTCCGCCGCTATTTTACAAGCCTCGTCTTCCGACTCGGCTTCGATTATGGCAATAAACGGATTAGGTTCCATATCATGCCAAAGTTCGTCGATGTCACAACTCATGAAATCGATGTTATTGAATTCTTTGTCCGACAGATCAGACGTGTCCAACACCTGTGCGTCGCGCACATAGGATTCATCCATGCAAACGACATATTTTTGCTTTTTCGTAAGCAGTTCACTGAAATCACGACAAGGCAGTCTTGCGAGTATCTCGTAATCACCGAATTCTATTTCGCTTCCGCACTCCAAGCATATAACGCTCGGCTCGTTGCCGTCTTCAAGCAAGCCGTAAAACGGTTCCGCATTGTCTTCCAGCGAATCCCTAAAAATTACTACTCCATAAGCCGCCTCATAAGGAATGAGTATCGAGATAACGCAAAAGATCTCTTATTG
>CAJUQF010000160.1 GCA_910588315.1 uncultured Christensenellaceae bacterium
GGACTGGTCGGATATCGGCGCCGCGTTGTCTAAAATGTTCTCGAAAGAATGGTTGAGCGCCGTATTCGAAGACAATATAAACGCATTCATAGGCGACGTTCGGGAATACGGTGCGCAGATTTCCGCCGCGGTTGCGACGTTTATAGACAGCG
The DNA here is from genome assembly GCA_910588315.1 of uncultured Christensenellaceae bacterium. GTDB lineage: Bacteria > Bacillota > Clostridia > Christensenellales > Pumilibacteraceae > Anaerocaecibacter. The sequence goes on from CAJUQF010000160.1 coordinate 153, forward strand.
TTATCAAGTATATAGTAATCCTGTGCGTGTTTATCGCTATCGGTTTTGTCGTCGGATACTTTTTTACAAAGTGGATCATTCGCCGCGACATCGCAAAACGCAGATTCGGAATGTTCGCGGTCAAAGCCGTTACGGGCGGTATACTGACCGCGGCGATCACGGCGCTTTGCATGTGGCTGGCCACGTTATGGTCGTACAGCGTATATATCAGCGCGCCGATATCGTTTTTACTCGCCGCTTTTGTTATTCTTACCGAGGCTTACGTCGTACACGGATATAAAAAGATCCCGTTCGGTAAAATCGTGAATATCAAAAATGCGGCGAAACTTTTTCTGTCGGACTTGATCATATTCGCATTCACGGTAGTATTTATCATACTTATTATGCTTATCACAAACACAATGGTAGCTATATTCGTCGCAATAGGCTTCATCGATATAACGCTCGCCGTACTCGACATGAACGCCGAGTCGTACGTAAAGACAGCCGTCGCAAAAGGAATCCCGGAAAAGAATGCGGATGATTCGCCTGTTGAAATCAACGAATGTTCGGCGGCATAAAGTTTTAACGACTGAAATAACGATAAAATGTTAAAATAACAGTATGTGCGGAAGATTCAATATCGACGAAAAAACTTTGCAAAGAATACTCGACGGATACTCGCAAAGCGTAAACGCGTTCAAATCCGGCGACGTGTTCCCTACCGACAACGTCGTCACGCTTACGAGAACGGGTATCACGCCGGCAAAATGGGGATTTACTCGATACGATAATAAAGGCACGATCATAAACGCTCGCGCCGAAACTGTATTACAAAAGACAATGTTCAAAAGTTTCTCGCACGGCGGCAGATGCGTCGTACCCGCAAACGGTTTTTACGAATGGGACGAACACAAGAGAAAATTTTATTATAAGCGCGCGGACGACGAACCGATAATGCTTTGCGGTTTCATGCGCGACGAGCCGAACGGCACGCGGTTCGTGATACTGACCAAACCGGCGACCGAACCCGTGGCAAACATCCACGATCGTATACCCGTCATGGCAGAACGTGAACAAGCCGAAAAATACATCGGCGACTTCGATTTCGCCGCGAAGTTTATAATGTCCCCTGCTTCGTTTGATATCGTAGCACAGAAATAACATAATCGACATTCGTAGGGAGCGCAGACCCTTGCGCTCCGCATGCGGTTAAACAATAAACAAAGCAACGGCAGGCAAGAGTCTGCCTGCCCTACGAATTACACAATAAAATTTCGTTACGATAGATAAATGAAATTGCGTTTTTGCCATCGTACCGAGTCTCTGTTTTACCGTTCCACTATTACAGAACCGATGTTTGTAGGGAGCGCAGACCCTTGCGCTCCGTGTGTGGCAGGGCAACAATCCGAGAAACGGCGGTCAATGGTGGCGCCCTACGAATTGCACAATATAAATGCTTTACGATAACAAACGGAACGCCGAGGCGTCGTTCCCTACGAAGTACACAATATAATTTCGTTACGTTAAGTAAAGGAAAATAAAACGTAATATAACCGTAACGATATATCAACCGAAAATATCAATATAACCGACGTTTATAGGGAGCTTTAGACCTCGTTGCGCTCCGCTTGTGAAAAAGCAATAATCCGAGAAACGGCAAGCACGGGTCTGCCTGCCCTACGAATTACACAATGTAATTGCTTTACGGTAAGTAAAGGAAAATAAGCCGTAATATAACCATAACATGTTCCAACGAAGAATATCAATCGAATCGACCTTCGTAGGGAGCGCAGACCCTTGCGCTCCGCTTGTGGCAAAACAATAATCAAGAGAGCGGCAGGCAAGAGTCTGCCTGCCCTACGAATTACACAACATAAATGCTTTACGATAACAAAACGGAACACCGTGGCGTCGTTCCCTACGAATTACGCAATATAATGCTTTACGAAAAAAAGAAATTGCGGTTGATATCACAACGTGTGTCAATTTCACCCTAAAGGCGGTATGTATTTTTCCAATAATGTTTCGATATTTTCCAACCGTTTCAATATGAACTTAAAAGCAGACTTTGTAGTAAAGTCTGTAAATTTTTGTTCGTCGGGATCTTTGCGCTTGAAAAATTCGCAATTTTTTTTATTATTGATTATAGAGTCGGATCGATTGCGGTTGAGCGACTTATTCGTACAATGCCCGCAATTGACGGCAATATAATCATCGTAACCGCGTTTGACATAGTGTTGAAGATAGAATGAGCAATTTATACAATCTAATATTTCCATACGTTTATTCTACATGATTATTGCGATAAAATCTCGGCAAGTCACTATTGTGACTGAAATAATTAATTAAAAGCAATAGAATCAACCGTTCTTTCGTAATACGCCGCCCGTATTTCAGTTAAGAAATGGTATAAAATCGTTCTTTACTGTTCTATACAATTATAAAAATTACGAATCCTAAAATATAAATTATCTTTATAAACAGTTGACAAGTCCCCTATTGCATGGTAAAATAATGTATAGCCTTTTGGGGGTATAGCTCAGTTGGTAGAGCGCTTGAATGGCATTCAAGAGGT
>CAJUQF010000161.1 GCA_910588315.1 uncultured Christensenellaceae bacterium
GGATATTACTTCGGCGATGTTCAAATTCGGCATCACAAACATCCAAATTCTCTCCGCGCACCAAGCACCCCGTTTCGTATTCAAGTAATTGATATTTAAATAGCAAGCGTAACGCAGTAAAGACATCTGCGGCAGTGTCGCTATGCGAGGTTTTTATATATCTCAACAAAATATCAAGCGCGAAATCATCTGCCTCTTTCTCGATGTCTTTATTGATTTCCGAATCTACTATTTTTTTTCGATTATGGTGCGAGAGTAAGTGCGCATACTCGTGAGCTATTATAAAAATCAGCTGTATATTTGTCAGTTGGTGGGCGGCGGTAAATGCATCGCAAGTCGCCGCGCCGATAATCGGCAGATTTCTAACGGACAGGTTATCATGACAAAACAGAAAATACGGTAAACAGAATCTTGCTAAGCCTTGACGGTCTATTTTGTCGGGAATGTGTTTATCGTCATCTTTACGAAAAAAGTCGTTTAAAAACAATAAGTTACAATGTAATAGTACACTTCGCGCAAGCGCGGGGAAAATTATAATATTATTTTTGGTATGCGCAGAGATTGAAGGCTTCATAGAAAGGCGAATCTCGATTTTATTGGCATCGTGATATCGTTCATGTATTTGCTCTATAATAAATTGCTTGACTATCCATAAAAAATCGACTGGAACATGGCTTTTTCCGCTTAGATGTGCAAGAGTTGCCCCCATCGCCATTTCCAGACAATTTTGATTGTGTTCCTTAATTGTTTTATAAATTTCATCCTCTTTTTCATCGTCTATGCTGTCCTCACAAACATACATGGATGAACGATATCCCAAATAATACTGCTGACACAATCCTTCCGGCGTCTCAAAATCATAGTCAAGAGCTATGCCGCCTGTTTCGTCGGAAAAGTATTTGTTGCCGTCATTGGATGGTTGGAAAAATCCATCAATGTCAATGAGAATGCTTGCCATAAAATTACTCTATCAAAAATTCTCTGAAAACGCAAGTGTTTGAAAAAATATGGAATTTGCATTTTTATATTGTTAATATTCCGATTTACGAAAGCAAACGATAAAGGCGAATCCGTCTCCTAATGGAAACGGGTTCGCCTTTAACTTGTTTGGTGACCCCGACGGGAATCGAACCCATGATTTCACCGTGAAAGGGTGACGTCTTGACCTCTTGACCACGGGGCCATGCAGAAGTTATTTTATCATTATTGAGCGGCTTTGTCAAGCGTTTTATTGCGTGGTTGACAAATTAGGCGGATAATATACGTATCGGCATATCCCTCAACGCACTGCGGCGCAGTGATTGCTTGAGCAAAATCGATTGCCGTCGCGATCACCGATCGTGTCGCAGGCGTTGCCGCATTCTATCAAAACGGAATGTAAGCCGAGCGGCGAGCAACATTCGACTATTGCTGGAAATATGTGGTGGAACACTTGATATGTGATTTGCTATCGGATTCCTTGCGATGACAAGCGACGTCGCGGGCGGCTTATCGTTCAATATTGGGCTGTCGAGCGGGTACGGTGGCGAGTATAAAAGTTACGGCTGTATATTACCGTTTATTGCTCGCAGTTATTGTGTTCAAACGATTGCATTTTTCGCGTTTGTGTTGTAAAATGAATATACCGTTTCAAGCGGACCCGAGGCGAACTGCGCAGAGTTGTTTTGGCGGATTTGCGACGGGCACACAGTGAGGAATATATGGATATCAAAAAACAGCTTGCCGAAGAGTTTTCGCTCAAAGAGGAGCACTGCTCTAACATCGTCGACCTTCTCGATCAGGGTGACACCGTTCCGTTTATAGCGCGCTATCGCAAAGAGATGCACGGCGCGACGGACGATCAAGTCATTCGCGAGCTTGCCGACCGTTACGATTATCTCAAGAGTTTGCAAAAACGCAAGGACGAGATAAAAGCCGCCATCGAGGCGCAAGGCAAGTGGACGGACGAACTCGGCGCGGCGCTCGACGCGTGCCGCACTCTTACCGAGGCTGAGGACGTTTACCGTCCGTACAAGCAAAAGAAAAAGACTCGCGCATCGGTTGCGATCGCGCGCGGACTCGAGCCGCTTGCCGATATAATCGAGGCGCAAGAACTTGCGTCTTACGACGAGGCGGAGCTGACCGCGCCGTACATCGACGCCGAAAAGGAAGTTCCGGATGCGAAAACGGCGATCGACGGGGCTTGCGACATCATTGCCGAGCGCATAAGCGACGATGCGGCTATACGCAAGAGCTTGAGAGATCAGGCGCTCTCGGTCGGGCGGCTTATCGCCGTTCCCGACGAATCGTGCGAGGACGCCGAGAAGAAAAAGGTATACGAAACGTATTTCAAGTTCGACGAGAATGTTGCGACCGTACCCAGCCATCGTGTGCTTGCCGTTACTCGCGGCGAAAAAGAGAGCTGTCTAAAGGTTCGCGTCGACGTCGATCGTACTGCGGCGCTCGGTATAATCATCTCGGCAAAAAAGAAACAGTCGGCGTTCGACGCGCTTATCGAGCGCACGATCGAGGACAGCTACGACAGGCTTATCTCGCCGTCAATCGAGCGCGAAGTGCGCGCCGAGCTTTTCGACCGCGCAAGCGAGCAGGCGATAAAAACGTTCGAGCGCAATCTCAAGCCGTTATTGCTTTCTCCGCCGCTTAAAGGCAAGACCATACTCGGTCTCGACCCTGCGT
>CAJUQF010000162.1 GCA_910588315.1 uncultured Christensenellaceae bacterium
GTAAGACGTTGATACTTCCGCTCGTCGGCAGGGAAATACCGATCGTTTACGATGATTATGTCGAAGCGGAATTCGGCACGGGCGCAGTTAAAATAACGCCCGCGCACGACCCCAACGATTTCGAAGTCGGACTGCGGCACGGACTCGAAGTAATCAGAGTCATGAACGACGACGGCACAATGAACGACCTTGCCGGCAAATATAAAGGTATGACGCGCGATGCGGCGCGCGCGCAGATTGTCGCAGATCTCAAGACCCAAGGGCTGTTGAGCAAGGTGGAGGACTACACGCATAACGTCGGGCATTGCAGCCGTTGCCACGAAACGGTCGAGCCGATCGTTTCCAAGCAGTGGTTCGTAAAAATGAAAGATCTCGCAGAGCCTGCTATTGCCGCAGTCAAGAAAGGCGAAATCAAATTCATTCCCAAGCGTTTCGAAAAGACGTATTTCAATTGGATGAACAATATTAGGGATTGGTGCATATCCCGTCAACTCTGGTGGGGACACCGTATACCCGTTTTCTATTGCGACGACTGCGGCTCGGAGACGGCGAGTCGTGAGGATATAACGGCCTGTCCGCGTTGCGGATCGAAACATATACGTCAGGACGAGGATGTTTTGGACACGTGGTTTTCGTCCGCGCTTTGGCCGTTCTCGACCATGGGATGGCCGAACGCTACCGAAGATCTTAAAAAGTACTATCCAACAGACCTGCTTGTTACGGCATATGACATAATCCCGCTATGGGTGTCGAGAATGATATTCAGCGGTTTGAAATTCACCGATAAGCCCCCGTTTAAAGACGTATACATTCACGGGCTTGTACGCGACGAGATGGGTCGCAAGATGAGTAAATCTTTGGGTAACGGCGTCGATCCGATGGAAGTGATCGAGTCGGTGGGAGCGGACGCGCTCAGATTTTCGCTGGTAAACGGCGTGGCTCGCGGCGGCGACGTGTGTTTTTCCATGACGTCGCTCAATACGTATCGCAATTTCATGAACAAGCTGTATAATGCGGCTAAGTTTGTATTCGGTGCGTGCGAAAACGGATATGCGAAAACGCCTAAAGCCGTTACGCCGGCAGATGGATGGTTGTTCGGGAAACTTAACGAACTTATCGCAACGGTCGTACATTCGATGAATAGATACGATGTGGGACATGCGGCGGAAGCATTATACAATTTTATTTGGGACGAGTTTTGCGATTGGTACATCGAGTTTGCGAAGGTCCAGCTAAAAGGCGAAAACGCCAAAAATACCGCAGGCGTATTGCGCTATGCGCTCGAAGTATTGTTAAAGCTCGTTCATCCCATAATCCCGTTTATAACGACAGAGATCTACGATAACATGCCCAGCGCGGAAGGTGAACTTATGCTTTCCGATTTTCCCAAGAAAACGCGCGGCGATTATGACGATGCGATAAAACTTACGGAACGAATAAAAGATTGCGTGCGTGCGGTACGCAATCTTAAACAGACTAACAAAGCGGTAGCAAAAACGCCGGACGTGCTATTGGAAGGCGACGAAAAGCTGTGCGCCGCGCTTGAACTTTATCTGCCGCCGCTTGCAAAGACTGCGCCTATACGCAGCGGCAGTGCGGAGGACTGCGCGCTTATCGCACTCGACGGTATAAAGATTTACGTTCCGCTTGCCGATACCGAAAAAGAACGCGAAAGGCTGTTGAAAGAATTGGAAAAATGCGAGTTCGAACTTAGGCTTGCGGAGAGCAAGCTCAATAATCCCGGATTTTGCGCCAAAGCTCCGCCCAAACTTATCGATGCCGAACGCGAAAAGGTTGCGGGATACACGGAGCGTATCAATGTAATAAAAGAAAAACTCGCATGATACGATAAAATAATATAAATTACTTATTTACTTTTTCGTTAAAATGTGGTATACTGTGATTCACTACTCGTTTTACTGCGTTAAAATAAATTGCGGAGTTTGATTTGGAGCAAGCCGAAGAGGAATTACTCAATAAACTTATAGTGTTGTTCGTTTTCGATAAAATGGATATCGCGCTCGATTACAATACCATCATCAACATATGCTATACGCAAAACGGTTGGATGATGCCATTGTATTGCATGGATGCGATAGACAAGCTAACGAAATCCAACTTCATCCATAAGGTCGAACGCGGGCGTGAAAAGCTGTATACCATGACGCCCGACGGCAGAGCTTGCCTTGCTAATTTCTATTCGCGTATCCCGGAGTCGCTCAGACAGGAGATAAGCAATTACGTAAAAGACAACCGCATGTCGTATAAACGGCGTCAGGAATACAAGCATACATATTATAAAAACAAGGACGGTACGTATACGGTGTGGCTGAGAGTCGTCGAGCCGTCCGCGACGCTTTTGGACTTGAAGTTTGTCGTGGCGAATAACCGTACCGCCAAGTTCATTCACGAAAATTGGGAAAAGAACGCCGCAAGTATATACTTGATGTTGCATGACAGGCTTACCGAGTAGAAAGATGCCGACTCGATCGGTTTAAATAAATTCGCTATTTAATGATAGGAGCGTTATTCGATGTATTCTTATAAAACGTCAGGCACATGTTCGCAGGAAATCTTGTTCGACGTAAAGGACGGCAAGATCACACAGGTCAAATTTATTCGGGGCTGTGCCGGAAATACGC
>CAJUQF010000163.1:0-983 GCA_910588315.1 uncultured Christensenellaceae bacterium
GCATAAGTTCGGGAAATACAAGTACAACAACGACGGAACGTGCACGAAAAACGGCACGGAAACGGCACGGTGCGAAAATTGCAGCGAAACATCGACGCGCGAAAAAGCGGAAACACAAACAGAGCACGTATTCATAGAATATAAAGATAATAACGACGGAACGTACACGAAAAACGGTACGGAAACGGCACGGTGCGAAAATTGCGACGAAACATCTACGCGCGACAAGGAAAACGGCAAAGTCCCGCACGAGACAGAAAAGCACGACGGAAAAGCCGCAACATGCGACGCCGATGGGTGGAAAGCATACGAGACGTGTAAGAACTGCGATTACAGTACGTACGAGAAACTCGGCGCAAACGGGCATAGATACGTCGGAATGATATGTGCCGTATGTACGAAAGAGGACGAAGAGAATAAGCTAAAGAACCAGATAATAGAGAACGACGTTGTAAAAGGGTATACGTCTTCGGTGAGCCATGAAATAACGGAGATAACGGTGGCGGACGGCGTCAAAGGCATAGACGACGGTGCGTTTATGGGATATACGAAAGCGCGGAGAATAAACCTGCCTGCGACGGTGGAAAGGATAGGGACCGGCGCGTTCGACGGATGCAAGAGCATAAGCGAGATAAGGCTGCCGACAGGCATACTCGAAATAGGCGACTTGATATTCAATAATTGCGAGCAGGCGATAAGAATATATTACGCAGGAACAGCGGAACAATGGGAGTCGGTAGTAAAAGGCGATCTATGGAACTACGGACCGACGATCACCGTTATTTGTGAAATGTCCGTATCGCCTTCGGGGTTGAGCAGTCCGAGACGTTTTCGGTATGCTCCGTCGGAAAGATCGGGAATAACTGCCAAAATTATTTAAGCGTTATTTCCGAAAGTTTTTTACTCATATAAAAAGTCATTAAATAATATATATCGCAATTTGGGAAATTATTTTTGTGCCGTCTTTTTTGCAAGGATCTTTT
>CAJUQF010000163.1:993-2589 GCA_910588315.1 uncultured Christensenellaceae bacterium
AAGGCGTAGTAAAATCCGTTGAACGCAAAGAATATCGCAACGTATACGGCGTACAGTCCGAGTAAGTATATGCAATTCAAATCGTAGTTCCAAACGGTTATTGTCCACACGGGCGGAACGGTAAACGGGAACGGATTGAGCTGTGTAAATGCGTAATTGGGGAGCACGGGCGTGTCGAGATATACGCCGCTCGGCGTATGCCACGTTTCGGCAGCCGAGGTCACGAGCGCGCTCGATACGGCGGCGATGATTATCACGCCGAAATAATAGCCGAGCGGGATCAAGCAGTCGCGATACTTGAATTTATATCTGCCGAGCGCGGTAGGCATGACGGAAAGTACGAACAAACCGACGTGCGTTATGCAAAAGTACAAGAACGAATAACTGCAAAATATTCCGAAGTTGGACATATCGTCTCTGCCGAAATATACGAATACCGATACTGCGCCCGCCGCGTGCACAAAGAACGAGATTGCGTATAATATTTTGTTCTTTGCGAACACGGAGACGCTCGCTATATACACGCCGATATTACATATAAAAAGCGGAACTACGGCGGTGATGGTATCGTATACGTTGTAGCCGTCGCCGAGCAGCATACTGTCTTTACTGTGGTATTGTATAAGCAAGGCGATAGCTATCGCGCCGAGAAATGAGTCTTTGTTTTTTTCGTTCTTGCCGCGTAGGAAATAATACGCGCCTACGGTGACGCCGACGAGCGCGGCGAGCGCGGCGAAGTGCCAAACGGAGAAGTTTTTGAACCGCAAGAACGAATTTTGCGGTATTTCTGAAATATCAAAGAAGTTCTCGAATATATTGAGCGGAACTGTCAAAAGCATTGCAGGCGCGAGGTACAAAAAACTGCGCGGCGCAATCTTATAATCGCGCGCAAATAAGAGCGCGCAAACCGCCAGCGTAAGCGCGTTATGCAAAAAGAACATAGTTATGTTGGCGGCTTTGGGTATAAACAGATTGATCAGGTTGTATATTTCCTGTTGCGGGGTGAGCGCGGGTTTGGTTATATCGAAAAATCCGCCGAAAATGCAGCACGACAGTATCACGAACGGCGGCAGCACGCACTTTGCTATATCGGCGCAGCTTTTTTTGCCGTAATATACCGCAAGCGGCAAAAGCAGCAGGCCGGCTTTTTTCACCCATTGGCTCAGGCAAAAGAAAAATCCGAATTCGGATATGCGGTTGAAAATATAATAATCGGAAACGGTAAACGTCAACATCAACGCGACGGCGAGCGAAGCGCCCGTTAAAACTTTAAGCGATATGTCGATCTGCTTTTTTCGTTCCATACCGATAATTATAGTATATCGTGCGATAAAAGTCAAGTAGCGCGCGATTGGCTTGCAACGGAAATTATTGTGATAAAAATCACATAAATTTCAAAATAGGTGCAAATCAAACGCAATACGCTTGTCATTTGCGCTCGAAATATGGTATACTTAAGATACAGAGTTCAAACTTTGCGGAAGTTCGACCTGTATGGCGGATAATAAAATGGAGTGTGGCGCATGGGTATTTGGATAATAGCTCTGATCGCGATAATTGTCGCTTTTTTGACGATAGCCGCATTCGTGTTGCCTA
>CAJUQF010000164.1:0-1567 GCA_910588315.1 uncultured Christensenellaceae bacterium
GACAGGTATAGCTCTTTTTCGGATAGTCCGCTATCCGTTTCGGCTCGAGCATACATAAACATTGCCGTAGCGCATATTATAAAAATCAATGCGCATGTTGAGATTATCGCTAATCCCAATATTCCCGTTGCTTTGGTGATTTTTTTCATGACCGTTCTCCTTTTGATTTTTTATTCGAAATGCATAAAAGCAATATCGACAAAATCGCTGGTAGTTATATCCCGATACTATTCTTGCGTCGCCCTTTCTATTTGATACTGTCCCATCATGTAGTCACGCATAAAATACCCCGCATACAAAACAGTATCATTTTCTATATCATATTTGAATAAACATGCGGGCATTGAACCTTTATAACGGAACCACCAGGCTCCACCCCCGCGCCTGAACCTTGTTACTATAAAAATATTATTATCAAATACACAAACACTATAACTTGGTATGTAATCATCACTATAATTCTCCATATTGTCGTTATATCTATACCACATTTCGGAAATCGTTACATATTCGGCGCTTCTTTCTGCCATAAATTCTTTATTTATATCAACTGTTTTTTCATCTATAGTTAACGTAAAATTTTTTTCGGTATGCATTTCCACATCTATTTTTTTCTCTATTCCATTTATAATGATAACTTTCGAATCCTCATCGGTACTTGACGCATATTTAGAATCATCCCATTCCGCTAATCTATATTCGGTGCACGTCACGGGAATAGCGTCCATATATTCGATTATGTATTTACGCTCTTTTTTTCCGTTAAAATCTATGCACCCGCACAGCAAAACCGTCGTAGCAAATATACACGTCGCAGCTACGACCGCGGTAATTTTCGTTGATAATTTCTTTGCCATATTGCCCTCCTGCTTTTAAGAAAAATTGTTGCTTAAATGTTAAGTATACGCGTTTACGACAGTCAGTCCAAAGACTATTGCGAATATAGAAATTGCTATCAATCCCAATATTCCTGTTGCTTTTGTGAGTTTTTTCATGACCGTTCTCCTTTTGATTTTTTATTTGAATCGCAAAAACGCGATGTCGACAGATTGTTGGTAGTCGATTATATTGCGACTTTATTCTTATTCTGTTTTTTCTATTTGAAATATACCTTCCATACCGTCTCGCATTAAATACCCTGCATATAATACCGACTCGCTTTCTATATTGTATTTGAATAAACAAGCGGGTATAGACCCTCCATAACGAAAATGCCATGCTCCCCCTCCGCGCTTAAATTTTGTAGATATAAAAACATTATTATCAAATACGCAAATTCTGAATGGCGGCATATTATCCTTATAATTCTCCATATTATCGTTGTATCTGTACCATATTTCGGAAATCGTTACGTATTCGGGACTTTTCTCCGCCATAAATGCTTCGTTTATGTTTATAGTTTGATCATCAATAGTCAAAGAATAGTCTTTATCCTTGCTTCGTACTATATCTATTTTCTTTTCTATACCATCAACAATAATTGCATTCGGATTATCTAATTTACCATTCCCGACACAATACGAGTATTTTGAGTCATCGGGCAAAGCCAATTTATACTCCGTACATG
>CAJUQF010000164.1:1577-2497 GCA_910588315.1 uncultured Christensenellaceae bacterium
TCACGGGGATAGCGTCCATATATTCTATAATATATTTACGTTCCTTTTCCCCGTGGATGTCGAAACAACCGCACAGCAAAACCGACGTACCGAATACGCTTGCCGCCGCGACGATTGCCGTTATTCTCGTAGATAATCTTTTCGTCATACTTCCCTCCTTGTGACTTTACTTATCCACTTTGAGTATATCGTTGCTCCACTTCCCTATATAACTTTTGTTTGTAACTAATAAAATCAGTATGCAATTTCAATTACATACACCGATTACACATATTATACCCTATAACCGACCTATCGTCAATACCTTTTTGAAAAATATTTACCGCTTTTATGCAACGTTTCCGCTCTCTTCAAAAAACGAATTGATTACATTGTATGTATTTGCAGCATTACACAATCAACGTTACGCCATCGATTTGAGCGTACGCATTTACGGCTGTCGATCCCGATATTCACGTTGTTGATAATATTCTGAAAAGTTTTTATAATTCAATATCGCTCGGCATGCGAAAATCCGAGCGCGGCGAGAACGATACCGAACCGATCTTTACGCCGTCGGGCAGACACGAGCGTTTGAACTGCGCCGCAAAGAACCGTTTATAAAACGTGTCGAGCGCCTTTTGTATTTGTTCCTCACCTGCGCCGCCCCATGCCGCGCGCAGCAAAAACTCTATCTTATCGCGCGAGAACCCGTATCGAACGTAGTAGTAAATAACAAAATCCAAAAGATCGTACTTGCCCAATATCTCCTCGGTTTTTTGCGCGATCTTGCCGTCCTCGGGCGGAAGAAGTTCGGGCGAAATATCCGTGTTCGATATTGCCTCGAGCGCCATTTGCGCGGCTTTGGAATTTTTGCCGAGCCGCTCCGCCTCGTCCGCGCCGAGGTACTTGACGAGCGTTTTGGGCACGCCCGCATTGAC
>CAJUQF010000165.1 GCA_910588315.1 uncultured Christensenellaceae bacterium
GCCGTAGAGTTCCCTACATATCAGAGAAAACAGTATTATGTATGGAAGGCGAATGTATTCAAAGAGGAAACTCTTCATCTCGATGAAGTCGGTACCTATCGTTCGCCGCTTTCCAGAATCTGGGAAGTTGAGATGAAATAAAACAGCATCAATAACACATGACAGAGTGAACAATGGTTAAATACATTCTTAAAAGAGTTTTGTACTCTATACTGATACTTTTCTTCGTATCGATGATACTGTACTTGGTAATGCGAATGTTGCCTACCGATTATGTCGACAGAAGTTTTCAGTCGCAATTGGACAACGGTTCCATTACCAAGGCAGATATTCAGCATATAAAAGAATTGTACGGAATAGCGGATAATTCCTTTGCCGGTATCATGAAAGGGTATTGGAGTTGGCTCGGCGGTGCGCTTTCGGGCGATTTGGGATTGTCGTTTCAGCAACAGTTGCCCGTCGGCGAAGTTATTTTCGAGCATATGTGGATATCGTTCGGCATATCTATGGCTGCGTTCATATTGCAGTTTATAATCGCTATACCGCTCGGTATCAAGGCTGCTACAAAGCAATACGGCGCCGTCGATTACTCGACTACAGTACTTGCCATGATAGGCATTTCATTGCCGTCGTTCTTTTTGGCATATCTTTTGACGAGTGTTTTCTCCATTCAGCTCGGTTGGTTCCCTTACAAAGGGTTGGTCGAAGGAACGGGCGAAGGCGGGTTCTGGGATCAAATATATCACTTGATATTGCCAATGATCACCGTCGTTATCGGTTCCATAGGCGGACTTATGCGTCATACGCGCACAAATACGTTGGAAGTTCTCAATCAGGATTATATCCGCACTGCAAGAGCCAAGGGTCTTTCAGAAAGCAAGGTCGTATATAAACATGTTTTGCGTAATACGATGGTACCCATCGTTACGATGACAGCCGGAATAATTCCCAGTTTATTCGGCGGTATGATGATCCTCGAAACGGTTTTCGATATACCGGGGATCGGACAGGTTGCGTATAAAGCGTTACAGGTAGGCGATATACCGCTTGTTATGGGCTACAATATGTTCATAGCTATTCTGTCGGTACTCGGGGTGTTGCTGTCCGATATCGCATATATGTTGGTCGATCCGAGAATTAAAATTTCCAAGTAGTACATAGGATTTATCTGATGGTAAAAAAAGAAACCGATAAAATCAACGAAACCGAAATGCCTTCGGATAACGCATCTGAGACGAACATTCCCGTCGCAGACGTCAACGAAGAAACGGCATCGAGATCGCCGGATCCCGATATGGTTACCGTTGTCGAAAACGCAGACGTTTCGGAAACAAAGGCAGATAAAAGCGAAGAAAAGAAAGAAGAGTCGCTTGCCGATAGAGTACGCATAGTCTCGCCGACAAAACTTGTATTCAAGCGTTTTTTCCGATCGAGGCTGTCCGTCGCTGGACTTGTCATGTTTTTGATCGTTGTCGTATTTTCATTTCTCGGTCCCGCTTTTATTAATTGGGATGAGGATGAGATTGATTATTCCGGTCAAAAGAAACCGACGATCGGCATTACATCGTATGTAGAGCGTTTCCCTGACGGAACTTCGTATACATATTACGTTATTACCGAAACTACGTCTCCTATCAACATTCATGCCGATGCGTTTACTTACGGTAAAAATATAGACGGAGAGGAAGCTTTGCATTTGTTCGGCACGGATGCGGACGGCAGAGATATCTTTGTGCGCTTGATGTACGGCGGAAGACTTTCCTTGATGTTGAGCTTTGCCGTAGTTTTGATATATACGTTAATCGGCATAGTGCTTGGCGGACTTGCGGGTTATTTCGGCGGTTGGGTCGATATGCTCGTTATGCGAATAGTGGATATACTCAATTGCATACCTTCATTGCCAATTATGCTGATACTCGGTGCGTTTTTCGACGGATCGGGCATGGACGACGGGTTGAAGATTTACTTTATGATGGGCGTATTGGCTTTGTTGAGTTGGCCGGGAACTGCGCGGCTTGTCCGAGGTCAGATATTGTTCCTGCGAGAACAAGAATATATGATAGCCACCGATGCGCTCGGATTCAGTCCGGGACGAAAGATATTCAAGCATCTTGTTCCAAATGTTATGCCGCAGTTGATAGTTTCGATGACGCTCGGTTTGGGTGGAACGATACTTACCGAATCTTCGCTTAGTTTCTTAAATCTCGGCGCGCCGCCCAGCGTCGCATCGCTCGGTAAAATGATCAACTCCGCAGGCGATCGTACGATTCTTACGAATTATGTTTTGGATTGGTTGCCCGCGGGTATTATAATCATAATTGCGGTTTTGGCGTTCAACTTTATCGGCGACGGCTTGCGCGATGCGCTCGATCCCAAGATGAAGAGGTGATATGATGGCGGAAAAGAAATCATTTATAGCGCGCGCAAAGGATTGGTACCGTCACGTCACGCATAAGGACGATCCGCATTACAT
>CAJUQF010000166.1:0-1327 GCA_910588315.1 uncultured Christensenellaceae bacterium
CGGCGTAACTTCGAACACGTGCTTTTCGTCGGTATTATCGCTATTTTCGATTTTTGAATTTACGGTATTATCGCGCATGTCTACTTCTCCTGTGCCGTCAATTGCAAAACCATGGAAATCTTTCCGCCGTCCGTTCCTATCAGCGTATCGTTATCGTCCGAACCGCCGTCGAACAGCCAATTCCATTCGAGCGTAAAAGAATGCTGCGTTTGCGGAAGTATGACCATATCGTCGAACACGAGTTCCTCGACTGGTCGCCAAGCGTCCGTTTCCAAAATAACGTTATTCATGCGCAATCGGAATTTTATCGGGAACTCCGAGATCTCGCACCCCTCGTACTTCGGCTCTATGGAAAATCCGTACCGTATTTCTTTTTCGTTGGTGTTGTTGATAACGAACTCGTATTTACCGGAACTCCCCGGTTTGATTTTATGCCCGTCGCCGAACACCGCAATAACGCTTTGCGTCGACCACGGACCGCTCGCATCGCTTACGTCGATAACGGGGATCAAACCGCTGCTTTCGCCCGAACTGCGAATATCTATGAGCGCGATTATCGCGATGATCACAGCCAATATCACGGCAAACATGCCGAGAGCCGCTATGCGGAACGCATTGCGCTGTCTGCGCACTATGCGCCCTATATACTTCTCGCGTCCGACCGATTCGTACAGATCTTCGCCTTTCAGAACGAACGTGCGTTTCTCGGACGAATATTCGACTTTTCGCACATTGTTGCCGTCGGCATCGATAACCGTTTCCGTTTTATCCGCATCGGCGATACCGTTGCCGAAAAGGTCGTACACTCCGTTGTCCGAAACGCTGCCTATGATCCTTCCGCACGCATCGCAAATCTCACGCGCTTTGCGCGCGCGCTTGAACCTGTCGGAATCCGTAAATTCACGTTCGGTCAATATCGAATTGTATTCGATCTTCTTTGCCATATCGTACCGTAAAAAGACAAATCAAGCAAGCCGCCTTGCGCCCCTCGCCGCTAAACGGCAAAGGGCGGACAGCTTATATTGCGCGGACGTTTTCACGCCCTAAAAAGAGTTCGGAAAATCCTTTCTGCGATCATGCGCCCGTGGTAGGAGGCGTTTCGATCTGCATTACGATTATCGACATATCGAAATTGATACCGATCGTTGCGGTGTAAGTAACATCATTACTCGCATTGCTATCGCCAAGGTCATCTACAACAGTTATTACTTGGGTATCGCCCGAGCCGGTGACCGACACGGTATAATCGCCGTATTTCCCGTCTGTGGGTTTACTTCCGGTGCCGTTTACAAACTCTGCGGCATAAGCAAGAGCGGTATCTTTTCTA
>CAJUQF010000166.1:1337-2473 GCA_910588315.1 uncultured Christensenellaceae bacterium
GTCGGCAGGGTCTTCGCTTGTGCCGAGTTCCCATTTCCATGAGAGCTTATAAGTCGTGTCGAAAGATTGACCTATTTCGATCTTCGCGGTGATTTTTTTGAGTTCTTCTACTATTTCCGCAAGCGTCTTGTTTTCCGCGTCTGTTACAGCAGTAAAATCGGAATCGGCGGCAGACTTACTCGAAAGCGTCCATTTGATCGGATTGTAAACTTCCGCAGTCTCACCGCTGCCTTTTGTCAAAGAAATGTCTTTGAGCGTATCCGCTTTGACTGCGACCTTCAGTTGAGCAAGCACTTCTGCAGAGCCTGTAACGCCGAACGTCATCTCGCCTTTCGTGCCGGGCGCGACGGTGCTGGTAGCCGCTTTAACGTCTACGACTGCGCCGGCTTCGTCGGGTTTGGCAACTATTTCGCCTTTGTTATAGCCCTTACCGAACAAATTTTCGGCATTGGCGGATACGACAAAGCCCCATTTTGCTACGGTCGCTTGCTGTGTGGGAACGCTCGACTTGGTGATGTATCTCGCGAACGTTACGCCGCAGAAACACATGATTGCGATGAGCAGGAGTACCATCGCGGCGATTATAATGCCGCGGGTCTTTTTGTTGGTCTTTTTGTCTTCCATTTTTTCCTTCTCCTTTTGGAAATACATTATTTCAGCGCGTAAGGCGCGCTACCTATCTATATGTAAACGACTTGGGCAAACCGATTTTACCCGCCGTCGGAATTTTAGCTATTAACGTATTTTTCGTAAAAACCGTTGGCGGCTTTATAATACGAATCGTCTATCCCGTTCCCGTCATAGCCGTATACGTCTACGCCGTCCACGTAATATTTGGGAGCGCGCTCGATGCTCGTACTTATATTCACTTTGTCCGTGCCAACGTCCGAATACTGCGAAAAGTAGTTTATTCGTGCGTTTATTGCATACTCGGAAATCACGGCGTCAGCCTGACTGCTACACCTTATCCGCGCAGCATTCAGCCAATACCGACGCGTCGTGGCGCTGCCGTGAACGAATTTTTCGTCGTATACATGCGAACCCATGCCGAAAATTCGGAACTCCACATCGTTCATATTGGGCGATACGGCGGAGATAGCCAAATTGCTCGCATTGGCGGACGGATAGCTGCGATC
>CAJUQF010000167.1 GCA_910588315.1 uncultured Christensenellaceae bacterium
CCTTACAATAGATTCATGGGGTCTGACGATTCCAAGTTGAAGTTGTCTGCCGAGGCGTCCACTACGCACAGATTGATCGAGGCAAACAATATCGGCGATGCGAATTTGTTAAAGAGCAGTTCGAGCGTAAGATATTCTATGCTTACGGCGTCCGCGCTCGAAACACCCACATATAAGCTTCATAATTATGTTGAATCACCGACGAATTCCGGTGCGCAGCATCTCGGGTATTTGGCGCTTGCCGACGACGATACGCCTTGGGGTCTGCGTATAGAATCCGTTAAATTTTATCTCAACGGCAGATTTACCAATCCTTACGAGTCGGATAAACTGCCTACAGAAGGCAATATGAGCGGTACGCCGTATCCGCTTGCCGTGACGCTTACCGCTGCCGCGGTTTGCACAAATATGCCTATTACGGTAACGCTTGTCGATGCAAACGACGCACGTGTTGTATTTACCATGTACGTGACGGTGGAAAGTTCCAAGCCGCGTCCCATACAGGACGGTAACGCGACGCATACTCGGCATAAAGCATTGTTGCAGACAAAAGATACGGGTGTGTTCGAAACGTACATGATAACCAATTCGTTGGGCAGCACGAACGCGACGAGTATCCAGCTTGCCGGTTCTTCCGCTACGTCTGTAAATGCTTACGGCGAGATCGTGTTGCCGGTAAACAGCATTGCGTATGATCCGGATAGAGAAGATCATAACAAGATCGCACTGTACGAAGATAAGGCGATATCCAATTACAACGTATTCACGCTCAACGACGTGCCTATGTCGCGAGACGGAACCGCTTACTATAACGATCACTTCCGTATCGAACCGACCGATGATCTGACGTCGTTCACAATAAAATGCCTTACTTATAACAGCAACAGCGATACCGACGTACTTGGATTCTATGTGCGTGACGTCGGCAATAACGTGTTTGACAGAGCGACTTATATCGAGATAAAAATACATACTTTGTATTCCTCGATCATTAACGAAACTCAAGCAAATACGGGTAAGATTATAGGTCAGGAAATTCCCGATCGCGGAGTTATCGATGAAATCAAAGTCAAGTCCATAGATGATTTCAACGGTATCAGTGAAGCGCTCCAAGACGATGACGAGCTTTTGGAATCGACGCGCGACGTATTAAGCACGTATCACTTCCTGCAATACGCCGGCGACCATGTGTCTGTCGATCAAACGCTTAAACCCGGTCAGGGCTTAAAAGACTATGACGTAATGCAACAGAATAAAGCCAATCTGCGTTATGGCATGAAGATTTATGCGTTCCTCGATCCGGTCGAACAATATTCGTCCGAATACAAGGTGACGGGACTTAAAGAAATATCGGCGCTGTTTGACTTTACGCCGCAGACACTGTCAAAGAACAGTTGGCATTTGAAGGACGAATCGGCTGCAGAACGGTATTTGATAGGCGGATATAATCTCGACGGCAGTACGCTCGGCGGAATAAACAATTCGCTTATAATGTTTATCAATCGTTATTTTATGTACGAAATAGGCGCCGACGGTGTGTCGCTCGAGTTCAGACCCGTTACGGCAAATCTCAATGTAAAAATACCGTTCTATGTCGAGCTTACAAAGGATACGCATAATCGCAATATTAAGCCGTCAGTGATTTCTACGACGTGCGGTACGATATTCTATGTCGACGTTCTCGACTCCGCACCAATAGCGTCTAAG
This sequence comes from uncultured Christensenellaceae bacterium, assembly GCA_910588315.1. Taxonomy (GTDB): domain Bacteria; phylum Bacillota; class Clostridia; order Christensenellales; family Pumilibacteraceae; genus Anaerocaecibacter. The sequence goes on from CAJUQF010000167.1 coordinate 1,708, forward strand.
GTAGAGAGCGTTACCACATTTGCCGGACATGTAGGCGAAAGCGCGGTGTTCAAGATCCATGACGTCGACGATCCCAATGGCGCGTTGTTCAAAGATTCCGACAGCGAAGACGTTGTACAAGGCTCTTACGGCACGTATAAGGATGCATTTGCTCTTGCGACGGAAGCGGGTATCGACTGGGATACCAACGGAAAGGGCAAGCGTCGCGCCATCGATATCGAAGTCAACAATACCGACACGTACGATACGGCAAAAGGTATCCCCGCACATTCGCTTAAAGTATCTATCATGCGCCGCATCGATCATTTGGACGAGAATGACAATTATCTTGCGGAAGTAGAGGTTCCCGTTGTTATTACCGGTAAGGACAGGAGCAACGTCGGCACGTCCGTTCAATTGAATATCGTAATAGTAAACTCCGATCTCGATATCAACGAGAAGAAAGTTACACCGGCGGATCCCGATATCAAAAACGGATATTACTCGCTGTCGGAAGATCCAGATAACGCGCGTTCGTATTTCGTCGATGCGTATGTGGTACCGGGC
>CAJUQF010000168.1 GCA_910588315.1 uncultured Christensenellaceae bacterium
GCCAAATGCTACGTGTAGCTGTGCGTGCTTCTCACTTCGATAGAATATCGAGTAACAATCAAATCTGTGATTGCACAAGCGGGCAAAAATACTCCTCGAATAAGTAAATCTTGATTTTGCAAGTTCGATATGGTATAATTTTGATACAGAGGTTTGTTGCTATGGACTATTCGGAAATTTTAAATAAGTATGATTATGCTTCTTACGACAACATTATCGACAGGGTACGTCATTGTGATTTTTCAAATGAGCAGGAAGCCGACGATATTATAAATTCGATTGTTCTCTGGAAAATCAATCGTCAAGTGAAGATGGATCATAGCCTGATCATCAAAATAAACAACTTGGATTGCGACAACGTACATTCATTGGATAAGCACGATAATGAAATTCGAAATATTTTATTTGCAATGCTGCATACCGGCGGTGTAAGAATCGCTATGGCAAGTACGATCTTGAAAATGTTTAAGCCGCTTTTATTTCCCATTCTCGACCAACGAGCTTATCGGGTTATTTACGGTCGGGACTTCCCGAATTATTACGGGGAAGTCGGTGTTGCAAGATATATCGAATTATATATGCAATACATAAAAGACTGTCACGAATTTCGGCAAGCAAACTGTCCGGATATTCCGTTTAATAAGATCGACGAATTGCTTTATCAAATGGATATCGAAAACGGAAATAAAATCAAATACTGATAACCTTATTTAACCGATCGGCGACTTTTCGGTTCGTTCGCAAAAAATTGACATTGTTAATTTTTAAGCGTATAATAAACGTATCGACCAAGAAAAGATGTGCATATTGCAGTTTGTCTCACATTCGTCGGCGTATACGAACCTGTATTATGTTTCATGATGGCACAAAGATTTAAGGCGGTAAGGTGTAAAGTATGGATTTATTCTCGAAAATCGACGAGTGCAAGGCTCTTGTAGACAAAGCTCGACCGTTTGAGGGCGAACTCTTAGCGCAGCTTAAAGGCTATTATCGTGTAGGCTTGACGTACTCGTCGAATGCTTTGGAGGGCAACACGCTCACGGAGAGTGAAACAAAGGTTTTGCTCGAAGACGGGTTGACAGTCGGCGGCAAGCCGCTGCGCGACACGTTCGAGGCGTTGGGACACGCCAAAGCATACGATTTTATGTTCTCGCTGTTAGGCAAGCATACTATCGCCGAAGCAGACATACTGACTATGCACAAACTGTTTTACAGCGACATAGATAAAAATGCTGCCGGTGTTTATCGGCAAATACCCGTGTTTATTTCGGGATCGGAGTATGCGGTTAGTAGGGCGGCGGATATTCCCGACGATATGGCGGAGCTTATAACATGGGAGAACGAGCGGCGCGCCGATTATCACCCCGTGGAATTTGCGGCGCAACTGCATAAACGGTTTGTATTTATCCACCCGTTCAAAGACGGTAACGGACGGCTCGCGCGACTGCTTATGAACACCGCGCTCATTCAGTCGGGGTACTTGCTCGCAATCATTCCGCCGATACTTCGCCACGAGTATATCGCGCTTTTGGAAAAGGCGCACAAAGACGACAAACCGTTTGTTGAGTTTATCGCCTGGCGCGTTCTCGAAACCGAAAAGGAAGTAATGCGGTTGCTCAAATTGTAATCCACGCAATAAAAGTATAATCGTAGCGCATCGGAAACGGTGCGCTTTTGTTCGCCGATAAATGTATTATGGGGAACATAATCGATATCGCCGTCGCTCGGAACGTACTGCGATACGGGAAACGTTTCCAATTTTTTTAAAAATATTTGGAAACGTTTCCAAAAATACTTGACATTCATTATTCAAAGGTGTATTTTATATGTAAATCACCCCGATCATGCGAAAAAGTTCGGAAAATGAGAGACACAATCACGGTAATGTTATTTCACTTTGCGGGCGCTTCGTTTGCGAGCGAGTCGTTGGAGGAATTTTGAATGATATTATGTATCGGCGAGATACTTGCGGATATGATAGGCGTTAAAAGCGCGGACGGCGGCGTCGGTTATGAGCGCAAAGCCGGCGGTGCGCCGTTTAACGTTGCGTGCGCCGCAAAGCGATTCGGGGCAAAGGTCGGCTTCTACGGTTGTGTCGGAGACGACATAATAGGCGATTACCTTGCCGGGTTTGCCGCAACGAGAGCGTTCGATGCCGGCAGGATAGAGCGGGCGAAGGATCGAAACACCACGCTTGCGTTTGTGGAACTCGACGCGTCGGGCGAGCGGTCG
>CAJUQF010000169.1 GCA_910588315.1 uncultured Christensenellaceae bacterium
GGCTACGAAGTCGGCACGTCGCTTCTCGACGAAGAAAAGATCTCTTACTGCAAAGACATGATAGACAAAGCCGCCAAGCTCGGCAAGGAACTCGTTCTGCCCATCGACACCGTCGTGACGACGCATTTCCCCGAGCCTATCGACGGCGCTATTGAAGTCAAGACCGTTCCGTCCGATAAGATCCCCGCGGACATGATGGGCATGGATATCGGCGAAAAGACGAGAGAGCTTTACGCGAGCAAAGTCAAGACCGCAAAAGCCGTCGTTTGGAACGGACCTATGGGCGTGTTCGAAAACCCGACGCTCGCAAAAGGCACGATCGCGGTCGCTCAGGCGCTCGCCGACGTTAACGGCAAATGCACGACCATCATCGGCGGCGGCGACAGCGCGGCTGCGGTCAAACAGCTCGGCTTTGCCGATAAGATGACGCACATAAGCACCGGCGGCGGAGCGTCCCTCGAATATATGGAAGGGAAGGTGTTGCCTGGTATCGCTTGCCTTAACAATAAGCAATAAAGAACGCAGACCGCATAATGAAAGATTTCTCCGCTACGTGCCTACGGCACTCCGGTCGAAATGACAGGTCTACATTACATTATGTCATGCTGAGCATGTACGGCTATATGCTGTGCGCGTGCATGCGCCGAAGCATCTCGTGGCTTATAAGTTTCAATGTAGTAAAGGCGATCGTCCTTAATGCAAAATAGAATATCGCCATCCGACAATATGTAACGGGTCGGATGGCGATTTTTATACGCTCAAACGTAAACGGCAGCTGCGGGCGTCAAAAGCTTGCTTTAAATATGTTTTCATGTTATAATATGAATATGAACGACAAAACGGCACGTGCGCTCGCGATAACCGCGCTCGTATCCATGGCAATATTCGTGATATCGTTCCCCATGTCTTTTATGGGTACGGAATGGCTTTACGGAACGTTTATGTATATCGCGATCGGCAGCGGCGCCGTAACGCTGTTGCTGTTTGCCGTGCTTAAGATCACCGGTCACGGATTCTCGATGAATAAGATAAATAACGAGATCGAGATGAAAAAGATCGAGGAAGAGAATAACGCGCTCATTGCCGCGGCGGCAAAAGAGCAAGCGGAAAAGGCGAAAGCGGACGATGTTCCGCCCGACGCTGACGCCACCGCACCCGAAGAAAATTCGAATAAACCGGAATAATGTTTACGAAACGGAACGAGATATTAAAATTTCGTTCCGTTTTTATATGAAAATAACGCAACATCACACGATGCTGCGTTATCCATCAGGTCGTCGCCGATAATCAAACTGCGCGGCTGAAACTCATACGGCTTACTTTGCTCCTTGAAATACTCAAAGCCGTTTCGGTCATTGTATGAGTTGCTCGCGATATTTTATAAGATCCTTATACCGACGCGCCTTGACGGTAAAGAAATTCGGGGCGAATGAAAATGACCGCTTGTGTTTTTGGGACGCATACCGACGTTAATATTTGCAGGAGTTCGATCGAGATTGTTCCATAAAAAAGCGCCGCCCCCGTAGGAACGGCGCTGTAGCATACCGCTCCATGGTTGCAACGCCAATTTACCTATCCTTTTGGGAATCAGTTAGGGAACAGGTATCACTACCTACGTTACTAACTAATTCCCAATATAATAGAATAAAATACCCTAATAACAAATAAAAGGATAGTACTCTATTAAATTGACGTTGCAAGATTATTATAACACAGAAGAAAACAAATATCAATCGTAAACGGACAAAAAGCGATAAAAAATTACAGCGCTTAATTTCCGTTCACGATATCTTATTGTAAAACAATAATCTGTGAAGCGGCGGTCAAGGGTCTGACCGCCCTACGAATTACACAACATAAATGCTTTACGATAGGTAAATAAGAATCTGCCTGCCTTACGAATTACGCAATAAAAATGCTTACCGTAAAGCAATAATATAAAGATGTTCGTAGGGAGCTTTAGACCTCCATGCGCTCCGCATGTGGTAAAGCAATAATCTGTGGAGCGGCAGGCAAGGGTCTGCCTGCCCTACGAATTACACAACATAAATGCTTTACGATAGGTAAATAAGAATCTGCCCGTCATACGAATTACGCAATAAAAATGCTTACCGTAAAATAATAATAGAAAGACGTTCGTAGGGAGCGCAGACCCATGCGCTCCGCTTGTGGC
>CAJUQF010000170.1 GCA_910588315.1 uncultured Christensenellaceae bacterium
GATGAATATTGCTATTGGCTTGATTATCTGGAAGCGAAAGGTAAAATCAGGAGGCCGAAAGACCCTATAAGGGAAGGATATGCTTTTACGGGTTGGTATACCGAATCGGAATGTGTCAACATATGGGATTTTGAATGTGAAGTAGAGCTTGCATATTTAAAATCCGAAAATGAGGTAGTAAATATCAATAGTGACGGTTATCGATTTAGTGAAGAAACTTTTGATGAATATAGAAATTATATAGAGTCTGTATCAAACCATAAAATCACTCTTTATGCGGGATGGGAGAAGGCGTGAGAGAATATTCGATTATTTATATGATAATCGGATAAGACAGATTTTGTAGTACACACTATCAAAAACGCGAGATTTCGTAAAACACACACAAGTGTGAAGGACGAAAATACTGTCCTACCGAATAGACCTCGAAAACTAAAGTTTTCGGGGTCTATTATATTATATATAGAAAAGCATCATTGAGAATACGCGGATTAAGCTCCGTCGAGCTTCGAGCAATTACGGTGCTTCGAGCATATCGGGATCTTTTTGTATGCGTTGTAATATTATTCTGTGGCGAAATCTGCCGCCGCATCATAAATTTTATCAGAGAATAATTTATTGACAAAATACAGGAAAAGTGTTGACAAGCGAAATCTCATGTGCTATACTTACTTATGGAATCGATTCCAAACTATGAAATCGGCTGGTAAATAGATAATCGGAGGATATGATGGCAGGCTTATCGTTGAGACATGTTCGCAAGGTTTATCCGGCAAGACATAAAGTCGCGGGCAAGAAAAAGACCAAAGTCGCGAGGGTTTCGGCAGATTTTGTCGCGGTCAAGGATTTCTGTATGGAGATCGAGGACGGCGAGTTTATCGTGTTTGTCGGACCGTCCGGCTGCGGAAAGTCGACGACGCTGCGCATGGTGGCGGGGCTTGAAGATATTTCTTCGGGCGAGCTGTACATAGACGGTAAGCTCATGAACAACGTAGAGCCGCGCGACAGGGATATTGCAATGGTGTTCCAGAGCTATGCTTTATATCCGCACATGACGGCGTACGATAATATTGCATTCGGGCTGCGCATGCGCAAGATCGCCGAACCCAAGCTCGACGAGTACGGCAACGGTATTGTCGGCATTGATAATAAAAAAATCAAGGAGCTCGGCAATCAAATTAAAAGGGTAACCAAAGAAATTGCGACCGCGGAAAAACGGGCGCGCGCCGACGTTAAAGCGCACATCGCAATGCTTAACGGGCGGGTAAAGAGCGAGACCGACGAGTCGGCTAAAGCCGAGCTTTGCGCGCGCATTGCGGCAATCGACGTGGACGGTGATATCGAAAAGCGCGCCGCGGCGCTTAAAGCGGACGCGGAAAAGAGGCTCGAAAAGCTCAACGACGATTATAATTATTACGTTTCCACGCCGGTGCAGCTTTATATAGAGCGGCACTATACGAGCAAAGAGATAGACGCAAAAGTTAATTGGGCAGCCGAGGTGTTGGGCATTACCGAGCTGTTACACAGCAAGCCGTCCGACATGTCGGGCGGACAGCGGCAGCGGATCGCGCTCGGCCGTGCAATGGTGCGCGGACCAAAAGTGTTCCTGCTCGACGAACCGCTGTCCAACCTCGACGCAAAGCTTCGCAACGCCATGCGCGCGGAAATAGTAAAGCTTCATAACGAGCTTAAAACCACTTTTATATACGTCACGCACGATCAGATCGAAGCTATGACTATGGGCACGCGCATAGTCGTCATGAAAGACGGATACATACAGCAGATCGACACGCCGACCAATCTTTTCGACTTCCCCGTAAACAAGTTTGTCGCGGGATTTATTGGCACGCCGCAAATGAACTTCTTCGATATTACGGTCAAGCGCGACGGCGATAATCTTATTGCCGCGTTTGCGGACGGGCAAAATATATCGTTGAAGTTAAAGGATATGCGCACGGTGCGCGAGGATATTCTCGACGGCAACGAGCACAAAGTTATCATGGGCGCGCGCGGCGAAAGTATCGATATCGGCGCAGACGGGCTCGCCGTCAATGTGAGCATAAAAGAAATACTCGGCGAAAACACGCATCTTTTCGTCAGGCTGGGCGATGCGGAATACATAGTTTGTCTCAACGACCGCGTGGAGTATTCGAC
>CAJUQF010000171.1 GCA_910588315.1 uncultured Christensenellaceae bacterium
GGATAATGGTCATGGACGCGGACAACCTTATGAACGTCGATTTCGTCAAAGAGATGAACAAGGCGTTCGACGCCGGCGTCAAGGTAGGTACCGGTTTTCGCAACTCCAAGAACTATGACGACAACTGCGTGGCAGGTTCAAACGGTATGACGTTTTTACGCGATTGCCGTGCCAACGGACACGGCAGAACGCTTTGCCGTTCGACCGTTCCGCTCGCGGGTACGGGGTTCTTTATCCGTCGCGAGATCGCCGCGGACATGGGCGGTTGGAACGCGTTCAATCTCGTCGAGGATTTCGAATATACTTTACAGTTGTTGGATAAAAAACATCGCGTGCAATACGTATCGAAAGCTGAGTTTTTCGACGAACAGCCGCACGGATTAAAATACTCGCTCGTCCGTCAAACCCGGCTCGGCAAAGGCGTGTTTCAGCTGTTGTTCCGCTACGGACCGAAAATGATATTCAGATTTTTTACGCGGTTCTGGCTCGGGTATATCGACATGTTTTTATACCTGCTGTATCCGCTCGTAGCGTTGCTCGCAACGTTCTGGTTTCCGTTCTATTATATACTGAAAGGCACTCTCGCGTTCATGGATCCGATATTCTACGATATTGCGATACCCATAATAAACGCCGCGGGCGAAACTACGGGTTATGAGACTTGGTTTACGACCGGTAATGCCGGCATGGGCTGGTGGTACATACTTCACGACGTGTTGTATCAGATAGTGGTGTACGTAATAGGCATACTTACGGTACAAAACATCGTGTTGCTCCGCGCCGAGTACGAGCGTATCAACTATAAAAAATGGTATCGCATAGTGACTATGTTGATCCTTTATCCTTGGTACAATCTTCTCGTCGCCGTCGCGCTCGCTATCGGCATACTTACGCCCAAGCTTACTTGGCGACCTACCGTCCACGACAGAGCGATGTCGCTCGAACAGATAACGGGTAAAAAACAAGAGCCGATTAATGTCACGGCGACTGACAAGCTTAACGAATAGAGCCGTCTCGATCCATCGATTTAAGATATAACGCAACCGACTTGAAAGTTTGTTGCGTTATATTTTTTTTGAGTGTGAGAACGTGTTAAAAACGATTGATTTTATTGCCGAAATGTAGTAAAATACTATTCGTGCAATGACGATATTTTTCATTGTATGTAAATGTCTAACGAGGATCATATGGACGTAAAAATTCAGCTCGCCGAAGAATTCGGACTCAATCGGGAACATTGTTCCAACATTGTCGACTTGCTCGATCAGGGCGACACCGTACCGTTTATCGCGCGCTACCGTAAAGAAATGCACGGCGCGACGGACGATCAGGTGATCCGCGAACTTTCCGAGCGCTACGAGTACCTTAAGGGTCTTATCAAGCGCAAAGAGGAGATCCAAGCGTCTATCGAGTCGCAGGGCAAATGGACGGACGAGCTTGCCGCGGCGCTCGACGCCGCCAAGACTCTTACCGAGGCTGAGGACATTTACAGACCGTATAAGCAGAAGAAAAAAACGCGCGCGTCGGTCGCGATAGCGCGCGGCTTGGAACCGCTTGCCGATATAATCGAAGCGCAGGAACTCACGTCATATGACGAGATCGAGCTTACCGCGCCGTATATCGACGCGGAAAAGGAAGTGCCTGACAGTAAAGCCGCAATAGACGGCGCGCTCGATATCATCGCCGAGCGCATTTCGGACGACGCGGCGATACGAAAGGCGCTGCGCGACAAAGCGCTGTCGACCGGTCGGCTTGTTGCGACGTTCGACGAATCGTGCAAGGACGATGAAAAGAAAAAGGTATACGAGACGTATTTCAAGTTTGACGAGGCGGTAGCGACGGTGCCAAGCCATCGCGTGCTTGCGGTGACGCGCGGCGAGAAAGAAGAATGCTTAAAAGTAAACGTCGTCGTCGACGAGGCGGCGGCGCTCGGCATTATTTCGGCGGCGAAGAAAAAATCTTCGGCGTTCGACGCGCTCATAGACAGAACCATCGAGGACGCATACAAGCGGCTCATCTCGCCGAGTATAGAGCGCGAGGTGCGGACGGAGCTTTTCGATCGCGCATCGGAGCAGGCTATCAAGACTTTCGAACGTAACTTGAAACCGCTGCTACTTCAGCCGCCGCTCAAGGGTAAGGT
>CAJUQF010000172.1 GCA_910588315.1 uncultured Christensenellaceae bacterium
CGTTCGGATTTAAGATGATTAGCGATCTGCGCGCGAGATCGAAAATGTTTTTCGACGTTCATTTAATGATCACACAGCCCATACGCTATGTCGAGCGTTTCGTAAAGTCCGGCGCCGATCTGGTTTCTTTCCACTATGAAGCGGAAAAGAACGTTTCCGAAACACTTGATATTATCAAAAATGCCGGCTGTAAGTGCGGGCTTGCGATCAATCCGGATACCGACGTCGATGTTTTGGCGCCGTATATGGACAGGCTCGATCTGATTTTGATAATGTCTGTTTTTCCGGGATTCGGCGGACAGAAATTTATCGACGGATCGCTCGATCGCTTGCGCCGCGCCGCAATGTTGCGCAACGAGAGTAACGGTAATGCCTTGATCGAGGTAGACGGCGGAATAAATGCGCAAAACGCCGCAATCGCGATCGAAGCCGGTGCCGACGTCCTTGTTGCCGGCAATGCCGTGTTCGGAGCGAAAGACCGAGCGGCGGCGATAAAAGCTCTGCGCGGATAATTGTAGTAACGTAAATGGTCGTAGCCGCATACAACATGAAAGATAAGTCTAATTTCGTGGAGGGTGCGTCATGACCAAAATCATATGTATAAAATTGCCTAAGGCATTGGGACGGTTCGTGCGGTTATTCAAACGTAATAAATAAGATATTGCCGCTGTGACGTTTCGAATATGACAGAGTGATGTCGTTATGAAAACGGCAAGAAAAAACCCGATGCGTATTGCACCGGGTTTTGTTGTTTCAGGGTAATCAGTCGTCTTGTTTTTTCGCCGTGCGTAAGCAACGAGTGCAAACATATTCATGCGAAACTTTGCCGTCGACTTCGGTTGTTACTTTATGGACATTGGCGTTGAAACTGCGTTTTGTCTTTTTGTGCGAGTGGCTGACGTTATTGCCGGACACTTTACCTTTACCGCAAACCGAACATACTTTGCTCATGTGTTTTGGACCTCCTGATGCGGACTGAACATTTTTCTATATCAATATAACACTTTTTTGCTCTTTTGGCAACCGAAAATATATGTTTTTTGCTAAAATTTTTAAAAAATAAGCAAAATCTCTTGCAAAATATTTTCATATGGGTTAAAATATCAATGTGGTATACATATACTTTACCGGATTGGAGTAGGTTGTGAGTGTTCATACATCAAATGCGTACGGCAGAATAACGGTGACTGAAGACTCGATAGCACAGGTTGCTGCCGACACCGCTTTGGACTGCTACGGCATTGTCGATTTGGTATCCAAAACGTTCTCGGATAATCTCTCCGATTTGTTCAAGCGCAAGAGACTTTCGCGGGGAGTAAATGTATTCACTAACGGCGACAGAATATTTATCGACCTGTACGTCATAATAAAATACGGTTTGTCCATTGAGGCTGTTGCTCAGTCGCTCAAAAAAGCGGTCAAGTATCGCGTAGAGCATTTCTCCGGCATGGTGGTGGATACCATCAACGTCCATGTCGTGGGTATCAAGGTATAACGGCAGCGGCTAAAATTTTCGGAGGAATATAATGCAAAAATCAATCAACGGCGCAACGTTTCGCAAGATGATCATGAACGGCGCCAAACTACTTGACGCACACAAGGCGCATGTAAACGAACTTAACGTTTTTCCGGTTCCCGACGGCGATACCGGTACAAATATGTCGATGACAATGCTCTCCGCATCTCGTGAGATAGCTAACTGTTCCACCAATAATATGCCCGAACTTTGCGACGCGGTCGCGCGCGGAGCGCTTCGCGGGGCGCGAGGCAACAGCGGCGTAATACTCAGCCAGATACTCAAAGGTATGACATCCGTTCTTTCTCAAAGCACGGACATTACGGCAAAGACTTTTGCCAAGGCGTTCTCTGCGGGAACGGAAGTTGCGTACAAAGCGGTCACCAAGCCTAAAGAGGGTACTATTCTTACGGTCGTAAGAGCTTTATCCGACGCGGCGGAAAAAACCGCCAAAAAGAATGTAGAACTCAAAGATTTTTTTGCGGCCGTTATCGACTCCGGCGAAGAAATGTTGAAGCAGACGCCCGAAATGCTGCCCGTACTTAAAAAGGCAGGCGTGGTCGATGCAGGCGGACAGGGCCTGCTGGTGATCTTCCAGGGGAT
>CAJUQF010000173.1:0-1574 GCA_910588315.1 uncultured Christensenellaceae bacterium
GATTAGCCATGACAAGTCCAGAAACCAAAATCAAAATCGCGCCGACAACAGTCAATGCCGCGCCGATGATGCGTACGATCTTCATGTTTTTGCCTAAGAAACAATGCAAGATGCCGTCGACCGCAAGGACCGCAAGCCCTACGAGCGTAATTACAAAAGAAACAATCGAAAATACATTGCTTATTCCTTCCACTTTGATCGCGCCGAACGATTTATCGCCCCATTCGTCAAACAGCATGAGATTTTTCGCATCGTAGCTGTCATTCAAAATATTATAAGTCTTGAAAACGACTTGCCCCACAAACATGCCGACTACTACGAGCACAAGCCCGACCAGCACTGCGCCGAAGAATATGTAATTGACGAGCTTCTTCGACTTGGATTTTTTAGCCATACGTACCTCCGAACAACTTGATATTATCGGGTAGCGCCTGCGCGCATACCTCGAATGGATACAGTATATTCCACATCGGCGCGAATGTCAACAACAATTTAAGCCTTTTGTGTGGAATATCTCCGAATTTATATGTCGGCGCACCACTTGGAAACGCGCCGCATATACCGAAATATATTATTTTGCCCGACGGCGCGAACGACGCCGATTCGGGCCGGAGGATTTCTATGAAAAACAAACTGACCGCCCTACTCACTGCCGCCGCGCTCGCCGCTTGCCCGATATGCATGCTCGCTTGCAACAACGACATGACAACCGTGCGCCTAAGCGAAGTCACGCACTCTATCTTTTACGCTCCGCTGTACGTCGCCATCAATAACGGATACTTCGCCGACGAAAAGATCAACATAAAGCTGTCAAACGGCGGCGGCGCGGATAAAGTAATGACGTCCGTAATATCCGGTTCCGCAGATATAGGGCTTATGGGACCCGAGGCTACTATTTAAGGATTAACTTCTTTAGAGACCGAAATAAAACATAGGAGATTCTATCCAATGAAAAATACTCAAACCAAACGGCTAATCGCAAAGAACCTCATACTCAAGTGCGGAGTGCCGCCGAAACTTGTCGGTTTCAAGTATTTGACAAAAGCAGTTGAACTGTACGCCGACGGCGAGTACGACGCTATGAAAATCTACAAACGAATAGCCGCTACCGAGAATATTCACGATAAAAGCGTTGCAAGAGATATTGCTTATGCCATAGAACACAGCTATAACCTGTGCCAAAAGCTCTCAGCATTGGTAGGCACAGAAATCCCCGAATCGCAAATACATAACGGTCTTGTTATTTCTTACCTTGCCGAGGAAATGAAAAATATTTATTATGAAACAGATTAGCTATCAACCTGTAACCTATATATCATTTTTGATATGCAGGTACTTTTTGCTTTTTCGTTTGTTTATTTAATATAATTCTCTTGAATATAATCAATCATAGCACAATCATCGGCTTCCGGATGCGCATTGATCCATTCGATAAATGATTGTAAATTTTTGTCCAAACGTTCTCTATCATAATTGAGAATCGTTAAAAACATACCCAAGCTATTGTCTCTTTCAATATTACGAATTTTACACAAATCGATAAACTCTTCGGTTTTTTTAGTTAACTTTGACAT
>CAJUQF010000173.1:1584-2116 GCA_910588315.1 uncultured Christensenellaceae bacterium
TACACACATTTCGGTCGCTATGATCATCATGATTAAATAGCAAAAAGAAATTATATCTCTTGATTGGATTGTGTAGCATGACATAACCGTATTTTGGTATTTTGTTGCCGTATCTCGTCCTAATCACACTGTCAAATTCGGCATATATGTCTTTCGGCAACATAACAATTTTAACAGGTTTACGCGAAATTGTCAAGGCGTTATCAGTCGACACCTCTCTCCGCAACGCCTTGCTCAACTCCGCTACCGACATTTTCCACAGCCGGTGTACAAATAACCGTCTTCCGTTCAATTTTTACGTGCCGAAATTCTTTTTTGCTTTTTCTTTCTTTAATTGTTGACTTTGTCTTTATCTTAGCGTATAATATTATTAAAGATTGATGTGACATGCAGAAAGCGCTCTGCAACCGCACCAACGGTGTGACGTGATGGTTATTTAAGTAACTCGATAAGGAATTGCGCGCCCTTCACATCAATCTTTTTTTATTTGCTTTTTTTAGAATTCATCTTTACCAATTAGCAATGAAAAAAT
>CAJUQF010000174.1 GCA_910588315.1 uncultured Christensenellaceae bacterium
GTATACCGATAGACCGATAAAATTCCTTATTGCCGAAACCGTCAGGGAAAAAGCCTTGCTGTTTTTGCAGGACGAGATCCCGCACGGAGTCGGCGTAAGCGTCAGACAGATCGATGAGAACGATGTCCCGGTGCGTGTAGCATGCGATGTAATCGTCGATAAACCGTCGCACAAACAGATAGTTATTGGCGACGGCGGGGAAATGATAAAGCGTATCGGCGCATCGGCGCGGCGCGACATCGAAAAAATGCTCGGCGATAAAATATATCTCGAACTTTTCGTTAAGGTCAGACCCGGCTGGCGCGACAGGTCGGAAATCTTGCGCGACATCGGATATTGAGCATAATACGATCGACTCTGCGGCAAACTAACGAAAATACCGCCGTTACGATACGGCTGTCAAGGAGCGATAAGTTATGACCGAAGACGAACGTATGTTGTGGGAACTTTTTTGTACTACCGGCGAGCCTCGTTATTATTCGATGTACGTAAGGGCTCGCGAGCGTGCGCACGATAAAGAATAAACCGAATCTGCGCATATCCGAGTTCCGATCTATGTCGCTGTAAATCATCGCTGCAAGCAAGTAAATTACTCTTTTTATAAAGGATTGGAATTTGACCGACATATCGGAAAAATGTATAGTGCTTAAAGTCAACGATTACCGTGACGACGACAGACTTGCAAAGGTTTTGACGGCAGAGAGCGGAATGGTCACCGTACTTCTTCGCGGCGTAAAAAAGGCGAAAGCAAAGCTTAAACCGTTCGCGCAGGAGTTTTCGGTGTTCGATACGCGTCTCGTGAGCAATCGCGGCGCATTTTTGACGCCGATCGAGCCTCTTCTCATACAGGACGGTTTTTCTCTTTGCACGGATTTGAAAGTATTTACCGCGGCATCAATAGCTGCAGAAGCGACGGTTGCCGCGCTCGGTGACGACGAACCGCATCCGCACGTGTTTTTGGAAATGCTCAGGCTGCTCGATACGGTAGCGGATGGAAACGCCTATTATAAAGCTGCCGTATATATATTGAGATTGCTTTCTATGACGGGATTCCATCGCGATTACGCATCGTTCGACGATCCGCATTCTCCGGTGCAATTGCTCGGTCATGCGCAAAAATACGGATATGACACGACCGTAGACGAAGATCTATCGCGGCGCGCGTTAAAATTCATTTGCCGTGAATTCGAACGCAATTTCGATATCGGACTTAAAAGTTCGGGTTCGATAGATTTATACGCATAATTCAGAGATGCCGCAAATCAAAAGCGGCAGACGTTGCCATTTTTCGATTAGTGCGGCGAAAGGGCGTTAAAACGCTTGCTTTTGCCTTTATTTTTTGATACAATATTTTGTGGACAAATTACATTCAAGGAGAATAAACAAAATGGCAAAAAAGTATTGCTATCTCTTTACCGAAGGTAACGCGAAAATGCGTGAACTTCTCGGCGGTAAAGGCGCAAACCTTGCGGAAATGACCAATATCGGACTTCCGGTTCCTCAGGGCTTTACTATTTCCACCGAAGCCTGCACTCAGTATTACGAGGACGGACGCAAGATCAACGATGGTATTCAGAAAGAAATCATGACATACATCGACAAGATGGAAAAGATCTGCGGCAAAAAGTTCGGCGACAAAGAGAATCCGCTTCTCGTTTCCGTTCGCAGCGGCGCGCGCGCATCCATGCCGGGCATGATGGATACCATACTTAATCTCGGTCTTAACGAAGACGTCGTCAATACCATCGCTACCAAATCGGGAAATCCCCGTTGGGCGTGGGACTGCTACCGTCGTTTCATACAGATGTTCTCCGACGTCGTCATGGAAGTCGGCAAGAAATATTTCGAAAAACTCATCGACAAGATGAAAGAAGAAAAGGGCGTTGAGTTCGACGTCGACCTTACCGCGGACGACCTTAAAGCGCTCGCTCACCAATTCAAGGACGAGTACAAAAAGCAGCTCGGCAAAGAGTTCCCCAATGATCCGAAAGAACAGCTTTTCGAGGCAATCAAAGCCGTTTTCCGTTCCTGGGACAATCCCCGTGCAAACATCTACCGCATGGACCACGATATTCCGTACAGCTGGGGTACTGCCGTAAAC
>CAJUQF010000175.1:0-514 GCA_910588315.1 uncultured Christensenellaceae bacterium
GGACTATAGAGAGACAGGTAAGCAAAATTATTTTGTCTCTCTTTGTTCGTTTAATTGCGTCGCAGCTTTTGTGATATTGAGAAAATTCAACGTGGAGAAAAAAAGCTTATATGTATATGTTTAAGTATGTGTTGAAGCGATTGGGGCTTATGCTGCTCACGTTTTGCGTCATAATGCTGATTTGCTTTACGCTTATAAAATTGCTGCCTATATCGGTGCCGAGAGAAATGGGCGTCGATGTAAACATCGGGTATTTCAGACTCGAGCAGCGCGGATACATTAAAGATTTGGTTTTTCAAAACGGCATTGTCGTAGGATTCACGCGCGTGCCGATTTTGACGCAACTGTGGTATTACATTAAGAGGATATTTACCGAAGGCGATTTCGGCATCGGGACTACTATCGCGTCGTATTCGTTAAAACCCGTCTGGGATGTTTTTATAGAAAAACTTCCTCCTACCGTATTGATCAATGTATATTCCACGATAATCGGCGTACCCATCGGTTTGGGTTT
>CAJUQF010000175.1:524-1696 GCA_910588315.1 uncultured Christensenellaceae bacterium
CAAAAAGAACAAGTGGCAGGATCAGTTGATCAACATTATCATCATTCTTTTGATCTCGCTGCCGTCGATCGTTTTGGGCTTGCTTATTCAGTATTTCGCCTGCTATAAGTGGGGGTGGTTCCCGATCATAATGGATTCGGGTTACGATTATTTTTCATGGTCAATGTTCAAATCGATGTTGCCCGCGGTATTTGCGCTGTGTTTGGGTTCTATTGCCGGTTACGCGAGATTTACGCGCGCCGAGCTTGCCGAAGTTTTGACAAACGATTTTATGTTGCTCGCACGCACAAAAGGACTTACGCGCGGACAGGCGACTATACGGCATGCAATGCGCAACTCTATGGTCGTAATATTCCCGTCGATACTGTCCGAGTTCATATCTGTTCTTTCCGGCTCGCTCATAATCGAAAGCATGTTTTCCATACCCGGGGTAGGACGGCTGTATTTGGATTCGATAACTTATCAAGACTACGATTTCTTTATGCTGTTATCCGGTTTTTATTGCCTCGTCGGGTTGGTCGCAGGCATTGTCATAGATATAAGCTACGGTTTTATAGATCCGAGAATAAGAATGGGGGCAAAATAAGATGAACAACAATATCAATTTGCCGGAAATTCCTCGGGATAAATTCCGGTTTGTCGAAAAAAACGATCTGTCGCACGATAAAAAACTCGAAACAAAGCCCGTCGGTTATTTTAAGGGCGCGTTCTTGCGTTTCTGTAAAAATAAGGGCGCGATAGTAGCCGCATGCGTTATAATCGTTTTGATTTTGTTCGCGATAATCGTGCCGTTCTGCACGCCTTACACGGTGTCATACTTCGACGAGCATTATAAAAGCGCGATGCCGAGAAGCGAGCTTTTCAAAAATACGAGTTTTTGGGACGGATGCGAAACGAAAGTACAAAATAAATTCGAGTTTACCGTTCAATATGCTATCGGATTGGAAACCGGCGGCAAGCATAACGCTATTAAGAATCAAGAGTACGAGATCATTGAAAGCGTCGATGAAACGACGGGAGCAGTGAATACGCTTTATAAATACCGCAGAGACAGCATAGAGACGGTCGGTTGCATTTATAAAGACTTTTCGTTCAAAGAGTATGCCGCAATACAGCAGTATCAAGACGAGCATAACGTTCAAGTTATATACCCTACGATAGATTTAGCCGAT
>CAJUQF010000175.1:1706-2055 GCA_910588315.1 uncultured Christensenellaceae bacterium
AAAACTACGCCGATAACATCTTTGACGATATCAATTGATTACGACGAGGACGGAAACATAATCCCCGTTTATTCAAAAAGACCTGTTTCGAGCGCGTCAAACGACATGTACACGTCAAAGATGCGTATCGAAGGCGAGGACGGAGTAGAAATCGACGGAGAACGCTATTACTATACTTATGCAAAACCTAAGGGTGCGGGCGTCGAACTGCGCATAAACTATTACGAATATTTCGTTTACAATCATACGCAGGTTTTGAAAGACGGGATCGAGAGTCCGCATTTCTTGTTCGGCTGCGACACCAACGGTCGCGATATTTTAACGTGTCTTGCGTCGGGCGCGCGTTTCT
>CAJUQF010000176.1 GCA_910588315.1 uncultured Christensenellaceae bacterium
ACACTATACTGCGGCGAGAATTCTCGGGTTTACGGTGGAAGAATTTTCAATAGGATTCGGACCGAAACTTTTCGGTAGACGTCGCAAAAACGGCGAACTTTTTACATTGAGGCTGTTGCCGCTCGGCGGTTATTGCGCGTTCTTGGGCGAGACGGAAGATGATGACGGCGAAAAACAATCGAATCCAGAGCCTCGACCCGAAAAAAACGATACCGTATCCGCCGATGTCGATTTGCAAAGCGATAGATTGGATCGTGTGTCCGATGCGCAGGCGGAGAACGAAGATCTGCTTTCGTATGTGATGCGCAAGAAGCTCGATGACGACAAACAAGAAATATCTACGCAACCCGCCGTAGTTCGGCTCGATAAACACGGCAAACCGGCAATAGGATTCTATAAGCAAAAACCGTGGAAGCGCATAATTGTTCTTCTCGGCGGGGTCACGTTCAATTTTTTGTCGGCGATAATATTCTCACTTATATATATTTGGTCGGTAGGCTTTGCCGCGCCGCAGATAGCCGCCGATCCGTATACCGATGTTACCGGCAATCCGTACAACGATTTGCAAAAGGGCGACGTAATTCTTGCTGTAGACGGCGAAGAAATAAGCGTGATGCAATCGTTTAACGAACTTACGGCGAAAGTCAAAGAGGGACAGACCGTTACTTTTCGGGTGAATAGAAACGGTAAGATATTGGATATACCGGTCAAAAAGCAGTGTGTTCAATATACCAATACCGAGGGTAAAGTTTCGGAATATGTCGGTTTCGGTATATCTACGTCGACTACGTTTGTCGGCGCCGAAGCCGGTAACGCATTCAAATACTGCGTGCCGTATACTTTTAAACTGTCATGGTCGATACTCGGCTCGTTCGGTCAGTTGATATCCGGAAAAGTGCCTATCACATCCGTGTCCGGACCAATCGGTTCCATAAAACTTATGGCGGACGTGTCAAAAGCAAACAGCATGAATATTTTGATTTTATTGCCGCTACTTGCAAGTAACCTTGCCATGTTCAATCTTCTGCCGTTTCCGGCGCTCGACGGGGCGCAAGTGATATTCACGATTGTAGAATGGATAAGAGGCAAACCGATAAAGCGTAAAATACAGAATATGATCAATACGATAGGTCTCGGCGTTTTGCTGTTGTTCGTTCTTATTGTTGACATTTTGTCTTTCGCGTTGTAGAATATAGCCGTGAGTAAAACGGTTAAAATCAAGAATATCGAGATAGGCGACGGAAACAGGATCGCGGTACAGTCAATGACTAATACGGATACGCTCGATACCGCCGCCACTTTTGAGCAGCTTAAACGATTGCAGCTTGCGGGTTGCGATATCGCGCGTATAGCAGTATCGAGTGCGGCTGAGATCGAGGCGGTAAAGCCGCTCATCGGTAAATTCGACATGCCGCTTGTTGCGGATATACAGTTCGATTACAGATTGGCGGTGAAATGCGCCGAGATCGGATTCGACAAGATCAGGTTCAATCCCGGAAACATCGGCAGCGAGACAAACGTCAAAAAGACGGTCGATGCGTGCATTATGCACCATGTACCTATAAGGATAGGCGTCAATACGGGATCGCTCGAGCGTGAATATATGTCGCTCGAAAAAAGCGATGCGCTTGTAAAAAGCGCATTGAAACATGTAAGACTGCTCGAAAAATTCGGGTTTTACGATATCGTGATATCCGTAAAATCATCGGACGTGAAAACGACCGTCAATGCTTACAGAAAACTCGCAAAGGCGGTCGATTATCCGTTGCACGTCGGCGTAACGGAAAGCGGTACGGACGAGCGCGGTACGGTGCGTTCCGCCGTCGGCATCGGGGCGTTGCTTATCGACGGCATAGGCGATACCGTAAGAGTTTCGTTGTCCGGCGATCCGGTAAACGAGATCGCCGCCGCAAAACTTATCCTACAGGAATCCGGCGTCGATAAGAATTATTGCGAGATAATATCATGCCCTACATGTTCGCGCTGTAAGTACGATCTTAAAGCTATAG
>CAJUQF010000177.1 GCA_910588315.1 uncultured Christensenellaceae bacterium
CATTACGGCAGCGTGCCGATAGCTTATCCCGGCATAAAGTTCGATCCCGTATGACGAAAACAACGGTTTTAACGAGTCGATAAGTACGCTTGCTTCTTCCGTCGTGATCTCGCCGGCAGAGTAATCGAGCATCGTTCGGCTATTTAACTTCGGCTCTGTCGACAGCGTGACGAGATTTACTCGAAGCGTGACGTCGGCGTCGGCGAGTTTTATGCCCATCGACAACGCTTCGAGCGGCGATCTGCCTGTATAGCACTCGCGCGGATCGTAACCGAGCGCCGCGAGATTGCACACATCCGACCCTGGTTTCATGCCGTTCGGCACGGTTTGTACAAGCCCCGTAAGCCCGCGCCGACACAATGCGTCCATGTTCGGCTTATCCGCTTCGTCCATCGGCGTAAGTCCGCGACTGTCGGGGTAATCTGCCATGCCGTCACAAAGAACGGTAATATACTTTTTATTCATCATAAGTATTGTCTCGATCAATCAAGTTTGGTGGGAAGAAATTATTATGTAATGATTCGAGATCGCGGTCATTCGACCGTAACCGATTTAGCCAGGTTGCGCGGCTTATCTATATCGCATCCGCGGCGATCGGCTATATGGTATGCGAAAAGTTGCAGTATTACAGCCGACAACACCGGGGCAACGTCGTCGTCGCAGTCCGGAATGTACAGAACATCTTTTACGATATCTTCTATCTGTTTGTTTTTCGGCGATGCGACTGCAAGCACGGTTCCGCCGCGCGATTCGACCGATTTGATATTCGACAGAGTTTTGAGATACAGCGCGCCGTCGGTTGCTATGGCTACGGTGAGAGTGCCTTGTTCGATGAGTGAGATCGTGCCGTGTTTGAGTTCGCCGGCGGCATAAGCCTCGGCGTGAATGTACGATATTTCTTTGAGTTTCAGGGCGCCTTCGAGCGACGCGGCATAATCTACGCCGCGTCCTATAAAGAAAACGCAGTGCTGATCGTAAAATCTTTCGGCGCATGCTTGGACGGCTTTAGTGTCTTTGAGTATGAGTTCGATCTTGCCCGGCAGGGAAGTTATTTCGCCGAGAAGCTCTGCGTAACGTGCGGGAGACAGATTACGTTTGACCTTGGCTATTTTAAGCCCTATAAGATAAAGCGCAGTGACTTGAGTGGTATACCCTTTAGTGGTGGCTACGGCAATCTCCGGACCCGCATAAGTATACAAAACATCGTCCGCATCGCGAGCTATGGCGCTGCCCATTACGTTGACTATGGCGAGCGTATGCGAGCCGAGCTTTTTGGCGAGCCGAAGCGCCGCGAGCGAATCGGCGGTTTCGCCGCTCTGGCTTATGATTATAGTGAGAGTGCGGTTGTCGGTGATCGGGTCGGAATAGATATATTCGCTTGCGAGCGTGCAGTCGACGCGTATACGGCAGTATTTTTCTATGAAGTACTTTCCGACGATCCCCGCATGATATGCCGAGCCGCATCCGATTATATTGATTCTGTCGATACGGCTGACGTTTACTGGATCGAAATTTATTTTGTCCAATACGATATTGCCGGCTTTGATTCTCGGGCGTACCGTATTTGTAATCGCCTTCGGTTGTTCGTATATTTCTTTGAGCATGAAGTGTCGATATCCGCCTTTTTCGGCTTGAGAAATATCCCAATCGACACGGTGCGGGATTTTTTCTATCGGGGTGCCGTCGTTGGCGAAAAACGTCACGGAATGTTCGGTAAGACGTGCGATCTCACCGTCCTCGATCCGCACAAAGTCATGCGTATATTCGAGCGCCGCGGCGTAATCGGATGCTATGAAATTTTCGTTTTTACCGAGTCCTATTACGAGGGGATTATCTTTTTTTACCGCGTAAAGCGTATCCGGTTCGTCCGCGCATAATATTGCTACGGCGTACGAACCGATCAGTCGTTGCGTAGTTTCGCAAATCGCGGTCAAGACGTCGCCGTCGTAGAGATAGGCGACAAGCTGAGCGATAACTTCGCTGTCTGTGTCGCTCGCAAATTTTATAC
>CAJUQF010000178.1 GCA_910588315.1 uncultured Christensenellaceae bacterium
GTATTCCAGCGCATATTAAAGGTTATCAATATCTGCGCGAGGCGATAAAGATGACCATCGACAGCCCCGAGATAATCAATTCGATCACCAAAAAGCTCTATCCGGAGGTCGCCGAACATTTCAACACCAGCCCGAGCAAAGTGGAACGCGCAATACGTCACGCTATAGAAGTTGCGTGGAATCGCGGCAAGATCGAAAACATAAACACGCTTTTCGGCGTGCGCGTATACAATCACAACGAAAAACCGACTAACGGCGAGTTCATTGCGCTCGTCGCAGACAAGATGCTGCTCGAAAGCGTTTAGTCCGCCGCGTCTTTATCGTCGTCGGTTTCCCAAAGCTTGAGCAACAATTCGGGCGACGGGGATAACAATTGCGACGGCATGTATTGCCAAATTCGCCCGCTCGGGTCTTTAGCTAAGTCGAGCTTGCGCGAGCCGTAACCCGCTATACCGACTTGGATATAATCTATAAGTTCCGCATCGACCGCATCGAGCACGGTCTCGAGATCCTTGACGCGCAACTCGTCCGCAGGACGGTCGGCAACGCTCAGCCGTCTGCCCACAAACACGTATTTAGCATGCAGTCTGCATGCCGACGCAACGATCTCGCGAACGGGTATATCCTTAGACGGGATCTTTTGGTCGGATAAAAGTCCGAAACGCTCGTCGAGAAACACCGCGAGCGTTTCGCCTTTTTTCACACCGATAGAAGCGATATGATTGATCAATATGTCTCCGCGCGAAATCTCTATCTCGGCGCTTCGCTGTTTCGCTTGCCCGATGAGCGGCAGAACGCTTATAAAATCGACTGCGTTGCGCGTCATGCCGGCAAACTCGGCAAGCTCGCTCGGCGGCGCGGTCAATACGCCGAGTACCGACCCGAACTTGTCGAGAAGTCTGTGCGCAAGCACGTTGGTATCTCTGCGCGGAATCATAAACGATAATACAAGCTCTATTATTTCGACGTCGCTGAAAGACGCAAGGCTCGGATCGCGCAATGCAGATTCTCTCAATCTGATCCTATGCCCCGCATGTACGTTCTCTTCCGACGCGCCGACTTTATTCGTTTCAAAACTTTTGGGCGCGGATGTTTGCAACTTTTCCGCCGCAACGGCAGCCGACTCCGTCCGCGCATCATCGGCCGAGGCGTCGTCGCTCTCCCCGTCGAGCAGCGCAAGCAGTTCGGCTATGCGCTTGTCGCGCGCTTTAAGTTCGCGCTCGCGATAAGCAAGTTCATCGTCGATATTATCGTTATTGTTTTTGTCCATCGTCCGCCGCCGTGATTTACTGTAATTACATTATAACAAACCGACGAACGGCTTGCAACCGTTTTGCGCGGCATAACGCCAACCCGCAAAATTCGCTTGACATATCAACCGCTCCGTGATACAATATCTGTGCTTGTAAACGCAAGCTAAGGGCAATTAACTCAGCGGGAGAGTGCTACCTTCACATGGTAGAAGTCACAGGTTCGAACCCTGTATTGCCCACCAAACCGTAACTATCCGAACCTTTATGTTAGCATACATAGTGTTCGGATAGTTTTTAATTTATTATCATGATAAAATTTGCACAGCCGCTCTTTTGCAAATATATTTAAGTACTCTATTGGTATGATCTATTTAAAAAGAAGCATCTAGAAAACAATAATTTTTAACAAATGGTCAATAAAACAGTGCATTTTTCGTGACAAATGACCATACTACTCACAGCTACTCTTAAGTATTTTTCTTGCATATTTATTAATCAATCGATCATCATAATTATTTAATAAATTTTCTATGTTATTAAACATATATTTCGTAAAGTAGCATTCAAAATCGAATGGCTTTGACACATCTCCAGCTAAACTAGCAGATGCATTACAACCTGCATGACATTGCGAAAACCACTTACAATCTTTACATTTTGCGATACGCTGCTCGTTTCTCTCTAATATTTTTAAATAATTTGGACTTATAAAAATTTGCCTTATATCGTCAATACTAG
>CAJUQF010000179.1:0-1265 GCA_910588315.1 uncultured Christensenellaceae bacterium
GATTGGAAAACAGCACGTGGGCAAACGCGATCTTCGATTTTTGCCCGCCCGACAGTTCGCCGAGCTTCATGCCGAGCAGTTCGTTCTCGATGCTCATGTCGTAAATAAGTTCGAGCAACGTGTTTTCGGCATTGTACGCGTCGTATTCGTCGAGCCGCGATTGCAAGATCGATACTTCGCGCAATAGCTCGTCGTGTTGCGATTCGTCCGCTATGGCAAGTTCGTCGTAAAGTTCCGAAAGCCGCGCTTCGGTTTCTCGCACGGGCCGCGCGTCGAACAGATAATCCCATACGGTTTTTTGCTTGTCGGCAAATCCGATCTCTTGCGGCAAATATCCGAGCCGCGCCGAACCGATGTGTATCTTTCCGCCGTCGAGCGGCTGCTCGCCGAGCAAAACGCGGAACAACGTCGTTTTCCCCGCGCCGTTCACCCCGACAATGCCCGTTTTGTCATTGTCGCCTATATAGAATTCGGCGTCGTCGTATATCACTTCCGTACCGAAAGCAAGATTGAGATTTTGTCCGCGCATATTCGGCATGATAACATATTTTCGCGTCGCGGTCAATTTTTTGACGGAGCAAATTATAAAAAGTTTGTTCGAGGGTATTTACATACCGATAGTTTTATGTTATAATAATGCGGTATACCGATAGCCGATTATCGTATGCCCAAAAACAAAACCCGCCGCAGCGGGTAGTTTGCATCGTCTTGATGCGCCGAGCAAGTCGGCGGGGTGAGAAAAACTTATTTGAACTAATGGTGTAATTGCCAAATGGTGTTCAGCATTTATATTGTAATACATCGAGGAGAAATTGTCAACTCTTATGGATAAAAAAATCGAAAACGGAAATTCAAAAGACAAAAACGTTCGCAACGATTACTTTATCGGTTTGGACGTCGGTACCGATTCGGTCGGCTGGGCTGTGACGGATACGGAGTACCGTTTGAAAAAAGCGGGCGGTAAGCCGTTGTGGGGCGCGTATCTTTTTGCTCAAGCCGAAACTGCGGAAAAGCGCAGGGTGTTTCGCACGGGCAGACGGCGTACGGCGCGTACGCGGTACCGTTTGCGTTTATTGCAATCGCTGTTCGGCGCGGAAATAGAAAAAGTCGACCCTACGTTTTTCATGCGGTTAAACAACAGCGCGCTTTTCGCAGAAGATAAGGACGAGCGGATAGCAACCAAGTACATACTTTTCGGCGATGCGGATTATAACGATAAGGATTATTTCAAGCAGTTTCCGACGATATTTCATTTGCGCAAATAC
>CAJUQF010000179.1:1275-1947 GCA_910588315.1 uncultured Christensenellaceae bacterium
GCGCCGCAAGATATTCGCTTGCTGTATTTGGCGTGTCATCATATTATCAAAAGCCGCGGGCATTTTCTTTTCGATAACGAGAATATGAACGTAGTAAGCACGGATACCGTGCGTATGGCTTTCGGCAATATAAACGCCGCGCTTGCGGAGGGCGTAACCGACGACGAGCAGTTCGATGCAAGCCCCGCGTTTTCTATGTCGGACGAGAAGTTCGCAGCGGCTTGCGAGATAGTGCGAAGCAAAAAAACCGGGTCGGATAAGCAAAAAAAGCTCGCCGAGATTTTCGGCATAAACAGATCCGGCAAGCGAGCATTGTCCGTGCTCAGGCTTATTTGCGGCAATACGTGCAAAGCCGACGATCTGTACGGCAAAGAGCTCGACGATAATGTTAAAATAGACCTTACGGCGATCGACGACGTTAAATTTTCTCAGATCCAAGAAATGTACGACGACGGATGCTTGCTCGACGGGATAAAAGCGATCTACGATTGGTCTGTGCTGTCGGATATTCTCGGCGGCGAAAAATCTGTTTCCGCGGCGCGAGTTCACTCGTACGACACGCATAAATACGACCTGTCGCTGCTCAAAAAGTATGTGCGCGAGCAATGTGCTGACAAATACAAAACCGTTTTTCGATACGACGTCAATGCGGATAATTACGCGGCTTATATC
>CAJUQF010000180.1 GCA_910588315.1 uncultured Christensenellaceae bacterium
AGCGTGGGGCGTATCGGAAAGCTTGAATGCGATTTTATTCTTCGGGACAACGAGTTGAATTATTCTTACGTGCAGGTTGCTTATACGATTAACGAGAGTAAAGCGACCGAGGATAGAGAGTATGTGTCGCTTGAAATGATCAAAGACAATTATCCGAAATATGTATTGACTTGCGATTATCTCTTGCAAAAGCGCAACGGTATTAAGCACGTCAATATTCTTGAATTTATGAAAGATCATTCCAAGTTTTAGTCGAAATAAGTACGACCGGTAATTTAATAGTGTATTAGACAACAATCGACAAAATTATCGGTAGAATACGAATTGACTTATTTTTCTTTGTTTGATATAATCATAGCATAGTTTCATATTCGGTTATCTAATCGATTAAAGTATCAGAGTTACAAAGTGTCAGTTACAGTCGTAATTGGCGCTTTTTGTTTATTCGCCCTTATTGGGTACAAAGCCGGTAGTCCATAACGGAGTGCCGGCTTTTTCTATTTTCAGGTCATATTTTGGACACAAGTCGGCGGTCATTCTCGGGACAGTCGATTTTTTGTTATATAAAAAAACTTACAAGGAGAAACACCAAAATGGAAAAATGTTACGACAATTATTCAACGACATTTAATTCTTATGCTGCCATGCTGTCTTATCAGCGCTCGCAGTCTGAGAACAGTCGATGGCTCCGCAGTCCGGTCAACGAACTGAGCGTGGAGCCGTTGGAACCGAAAAGACTCGATTACGAACGTAGCGAGTTTGCATACGGCGTAGGCGAAGAAGCGATAGAAGATACCGCGAACCGCCTCGGTTTGGCGCTCAAGGTAAAAGGAGATTTGTATCCGGTCCGGGAAACGGCTTACAAGACTCTTTTGGACAGAGCAAAAATAGGCGGAACGGCGCTGCCTAAACTCACACGCGGCACGCTCGCCGAAGTCTTGAACGAGTGCTTGCAATTATTCAAGTCCGAGGCATTAGTGCTGGTGCGCGACGAGAAGGTGTCGGCAGTGCATTCCGGTGATGAAGCGGATTATTCCGTTCTGCCGATCGACGAGCTTTTGGAAACGATCGACGGTATGCTCGGACTTCGATTTCCCGATGCCGAGTTTGAAACCGGTTATGCCGATCACTCGATCGTCAGCTGCACGTGGACTATGCCGAAACAGAAAGAGATGCTACTCGGCGCATACACGAGAACGCTGGATAAGTATGGTATAACGCATAGCGAATATACGCCCGGCATACGGTTCGTAACGTCGGATACCGGCGTTGCGTCCGCGAAGGTAGCGGCGTTGCTTTTCGGGGGCGGATATCCTATCCATATCGGCGGATGCGTTGCGGTCGAGCATAGACACGGCGCTACGATACCGGATTTCGAGAAAGCGTTAAACCTGCTATTTGCGCAGTTCGGCGATAGCATCAAGAAGCTGGAACGGCTTTTGAACGTATATCTTAATTATCCGATAAATGCGATGACGCGCGTGTGCAAAAAGCTTGCGCTTCCGAAAAAGGCGTCGGTTGCGGCAATCAAAATGTTTGAAGATACTTACGGCGGAGGAATCGCTACGGCGCACGACGTGTTTATGGCGATGCAGGAAATACTTTTTACGCTCAGTACGGAGAATACGCCGCAGAGCAAGATGCTTCTCGTCGAAGAAAATCTTGCGCGGGCTTTGTCGCTTAACTGGTCGGATTATGATTTAGCGAAGGGGGTTGATTACTGATGCCCGCGCCTATAGCTTTATGCGATACGAAAGGCATGAGCAACGAGCGATGGCTGGAATGCAGAATGCACGGGCCGCACGGAGATATTCCGTATACGATAGGCGGCAGCGACGTTGCGGCAGTCTTCGGCGTTTCGCCTTGGGTTACGCCGCTCGAACTTTGGAAAATCAAGAAAGGGCAAATGGAACCGCCGCTCAAAAACAATTTGGCGCAGCTTAAAAT
>CAJUQF010000181.1 GCA_910588315.1 uncultured Christensenellaceae bacterium
CTTGACAGAATAGTCCGCAAGCTCGGCGAGGGCTTTGGCAACTTCCGGTGAAAACGACATAATAAGCTCTCCGTCCAATTTGAAAAGATTAAGCAACTGCTTTAAATCTTCAATCGTTGCCTTGCGGTATTCGTCGATGTTATTATTAAACAGGTCGCTCCGCGCATTGAGTCTGCGCATGATTATGATCTTTGTCTCCGAGAGCATTGCCACGATAAATTTATGCTTGTCCGAAACCGCTACGGTAGTACGAGAAAGCGTAAGCGCCGCATTGCGTATCATTTCCACGATATGTCCGATAACATCGAAATCGGGTTTGGTTTCGTTAATGTAAATGCCGCAAAGCGATACAAAGTATTGCGCCGAATATGAGTTTTTATTGGCATCGAGCGCTTTTTGAAAATGATTGCGTGCATTTACGAAATCACCGTTAAGGAAAAAACTTTTGGCATTGGAAAGCTCCGCCGCCTCAGTGCGCGCGTCGATTATGAGCTTATTTTTTTGCAGCTCGACAAAATTAAACGTACTACCGCAGTCGGAGCAAGACACTTTCGGTACGCGTTCGACGACAATTGTCTTGGAACAATGCGGGCATATTGCCAATACGGGCATATGATTATCCTCCTTAAAAAATCGCGCGCCGATCGATTCGGCACGCGATCTGAATTCAGAACCTAATTTCAGTTATCTTTATTCGTTGCGTCGTCGCCTACGTTTTTCAACAGATTAGCAAACACGTTGTTATCCTGCTTTTCGCTGTAAACATCGGTCTCTTCGACGGGCTTTTTGACGGGCTTGGCGACTTTGGGAGCTATCTTCTCCTCTTCGAGACAAGCGCGGATACTCAAAGTCGTTTTACGATGCTGATCGTCGTAAGCAAGCACTTTTACGGTTACTTCGTCGCCGGGATGAAGCACCTCGTTGATATCTTTGATATAAGCGGCAGCCGCCTCGGAAACGTGCACGAGCCCTTCCACGCCCGGTTCGATCTCTACGAAAGCGCCGTACGGCAACACGCTGATCACCTTGCCGGAAACGATCGATCCCACAGGATGTTTTTCCATGCATTTATCAAACGGATGCGGTTGAAGTTCTCTGTATCCGAGCGATACTCTTTGCTTTTCTCTGTCTGCTTTAAGCACCAAGAAGTCATACGTCTTGCCGATCTCCAGAACTTCATCGGGAGAATCGATATGCGAATATGACAAATGATCGATATGAGCAAGGCAGTCGATACCGTCTACGCTTACAAATGCGCCGTAGGAACTGATGCGTTTTACTTCGCCGGCAACGACTACGTCCGGTTTGACATTGTCCCAGAATATCTCGGCTTTCTTGTCTTTCTCGTCTTTTTCTTCTTGAAGAATGACGCGTTGAGAAGCCACGATCTTACGGTTCATGTCGTCGATATCGAGTGCGCGGAGACGCAAAGTCTTGCCGACGAACTTTTTGAGATCGGGAACGAATTTAAGTCGTATCTGCGATGCGGGAACGAATACTCTGTAAGAGCCGAGCGAGCCGATAAGTCCGCCCTTAATATCTTTCTTGACGACGATCTCGAACGTCTCGCCGTTACGTATCTGATTGACTGCCTCGTCCGTTTTACGCATTAAATCGGCACGACGCTTGGAAAGCAAAACGCAACCGCTGACATCGTCGCGTTTTTTTGTGACGATCGCCGTGATCTCCATTCCCGCGGGATAATCTTCGGGATTGTATTCGCCGTCCTCGACAACTTCGGTCTTGTCGATAAAACCGTCGTTCTTAACACCCACATTTACGCGAATACCTTCCGCATCGGCGGAAAGAACGGTACCGGTTATGGCTTTGCCTTCACGGATGGCTACGGTTTCCTTGTTGATGGCCTCGAGAAATTCCTCATTGCTCGCTGCGCCAAATTCTTGACCCATGTAAGTCTTTACCTCCATAATCGACTCGGTCGGAGT
>CAJUQF010000182.1 GCA_910588315.1 uncultured Christensenellaceae bacterium
GGATCGCACCCCGCCCACTTCAATCGCTTGAGCTGAGCCGTCATCGGAAAAAACGGATTTGTCGCGAGCACAAGCCTATACCCGAGGTTTTTTATCTCGCGCACCGCTTGCGACGCGCGTTCGTTGTAGCCGCAGCTTTCTTTTACACCGTCGAATTCCGATTCGTAAAACTCGTCGAATACGCGCCTATCGGCTTTGGACTTTTCGCCGAACACTCCGTCGAACACTTCCCAGAACCGCTCCTCGTTGGTGCGCGCCCCGTCGTTTTTCATCATTGCGACCACGCCTTTCCACATGGTCTCGGAAAATACCCGCGCATCGTAACCGTGCGCCGAGAGTTTTTTCGTAAGCGCTCCGAAATATGCGTCGGTAAATTCCTTTTGATCCATAGGCAAAAGCGTGCCGTCCAAATCGAACAATACTGTTTTTATCATGCCGTCCTCACGATTGTCGATAGTTGCTTAAGGCTATTGTAATTATAACACATTCCGCTATCTCTATCAAGCTTTTCGACACTGATATGTTCGTACGCATAGTATACGGTAAATGGACGATACTTTTTGCATATCCGCATTTTTTAGATTTATTTTACAATTAACATTCAAATTTTCAATTATATTTCGATTTTCGTTAAACAATGAGAATTTACCGCTTTCACCTGCAAGAATTTTATCTATTTCTATTTCGTAGAAAATCGTGTGACCTTTTCCGTTTAGCACAAACTTATTGCTTCCCGCAAGCGCGAATCCCCAACCTCTGTCAGTCATATCGGTAAATTTTCCGAGATTAATATCTTCGGTCAAATCAATCTCGTAATCAGTATATTTCTCAAAAAGACAATCATAGAATTCGTAAAAATCGTCTGCGGATGCGACTAAATTATTGACAATTGTTTTTTCCGAATTCTTTTCAAGAACAAGTATATCATCTAAATATACTTGTATGATTTGTTCAAAGGCGCATCCGCCTATAGACGAATCCTTGACACGCATAGAATATGTCCACTTGTGAATTAAATAGTCCTCAGTCTCCGTATCGGTTTGAGCGACTGTATAGTCAAACACCTCTTTGAACACATCTTTATTCCAATAAGTATACGGGCGCTTGTAAGAAAAATCGTTTAATGTATATGCGTCTTTCTGTAGTTTGAACTCAAATTCTATTATATTAACCGACTTATCGGTAATCACATCGGGTTGCGAAACAATATAAAGTTCTCCTAAATATTCTATAAGAGCCCCGCATTCCTCTCGCCAAACATGTGTCAATAGCCCATCGGCGTGCAGCTCGCTAACAAACGGCGTATGTATGGTCTGATCTGTATTCCATTTGGCAAATGCTTGCTTTTCTATTTGAGTAACACCGAACGGTATATATAGATGCCGCACCCCTTTAACCCCGTCAAATGCCGCTTCTCCAATGTAATCAATACCATTCGGTATTTTTACAACACCCTTATCTTCATATGTAATGCCGTCGGCAGTTCTAAAGTTTATATTTTCCACTGTACATCCGACAAACATCCCAACTAAAATTTTATCGGGTACAGGCAACGTGATAAACGGCGTATTTATCTCGTTATACGGCATTATCGATTCGCTGTCACCGAAATCATAATATGTAACTTCACGGTCTATAGTAAACCCCTCTATAACAGTCAATGCCGAAAAAGCCGACGTTTGAATGTTTATAGGGGTTTCACTCCATAAGATTTTTATCGAATCGAATGTCGAATCTATAAATGCACAGCTTTCTATATCGGTGAACTCGTCTGTAATTATCAGATGACCTTGCGATTCATTTTCCATAAACGGCTGCAATGGTGCCAGCCTTTTCGTTACCGCGTTCGAGCTTGTACGGCTTTGTATATTATTCGTATCATAAATAAAACCATGTTTCCAAAGCTGTCCGTTTTCGTCTTTTCCATTAAAATCCACGTCTTGAAC
>CAJUQF010000183.1:0-1616 GCA_910588315.1 uncultured Christensenellaceae bacterium
CGGATATTGTGCCCAATAGGGATTTTCGGTCGGATCGCGCGCAAGATCGGCGCACGGCTTCGCTCGGATTTCCACACCGCGATCATGCGGTCGCCGAAATAGGAGGATTAGAGTAAAGCAATAAAAAACAGCGAAGCCGATGCGGCTATATTGCATCGGCACTCTCTTCGTTTGCGTTTTTCGAGAAAAGCGAAAAAGCATAAATGCGTTTTCGTCTTTATTATTGTACTCGAAATTCGCCGATCAACAAAGATTGCATTAAGGAGAATATAATGAGAGCTTTTTCTGAAACAGGCAAAACCGTTGCGATATGTTTATCGGTCGCTTTGCTTGTTTTGAGTTTGTTTGCGTTCGCCGGCTGCAACTATTGCGCGCACGATCTTGCGGTGGAAACCGAAAAGACCGCGTCGACGTGCTTGGAGCACGGGCATGGGTATACGTACAGATGCAAAAAGTGCGACAGGCTGTTCGGGTACTCTCTCGAGAAAGGTTTGTACGAGACTGCGGCGGCGGAAGAACTGCCGTTGGGCGATCACGTGCCGTCGGATAATTTCAATGTGCGCGTCAAAGACGGCGCCACGTCCGTTTTGGATTACGAAGTGACAACGACGTGCGCGCTATGCGACGCCGAGATCGCCATGCCCGACGAGCACACGGCTTCGATCGTCGCGCCCAACCTCAAGAAAGAGGCGGGCAGTCTAGCGCAAGCGTATATCGGCACGTATCTATACGGCGCGGAAGGTTCGACCGACAAAGCTGCGGGCAAACCGTATACGCAGATAACGTTCAAAGCCAAGACCAACGAGAACGACAGTATCAAATTAGACCCCGCCAAATATACCAAAGATCTCGACTACGTGAACAACCACAAAGGTCAAGGCTTGATATACGGCGCGGACTACGAATGGGATTACGATCACGGTTGGGGCGCGTATCAGAGATTTCCGCTGTATGTGCCGTTCAAGGCGAACGTCGAAAGAAAGGTGTGCTACATAATCAAGAACATCACAAATCCCGATCACTATACCGATCCGATAGAGATAGGCTGGAGTATCGACGGCGATAAAGATTATTCAAAAGTAACGGTCGCGCCCGGCGAGATAAAAACGCTGACCGTTACCGCGACCAAAGATTTCGATGTAAACTTGCTCGATCAGTTTATCAAGGTAAGAAATCCGAACAGCGCCAACGGCGAGCTTGGGAACGGCAGCGCGCGCCCGATGAAGATAGAAGTAGTGGGCGTGTTCTATACGCCCGGCACGGTATCCGCGCTCAATTTCGACAGCATGCCGGATAAGTGCGAATACGCCGCGGGCGAGAAGTTCGATCCCGCCGGCATGAGCATATACGCCATGTACGCGGTGGACGATCACGAATACCTTTTGGGCAAGACAGTCGATCCGTCGAAGTGCGTATTCAGTTGCGGCGACAGACCGCTGACGAAAAACGACACCAAGATCACCGTATCGTACGGCGGCGCGAAAGCGTCCGTTTCGATAACGGTAAATTAGAGGAGGCGCGGCATGAATAATTTCAAAGAGAAATTTATCGGGTTTGTAAAAGCGCGCGGCGTAGGGTTTTGGCTGTTGCTGCCCGCGACGGTGTTTTCGATAGTT
>CAJUQF010000183.1:1626-1944 GCA_910588315.1 uncultured Christensenellaceae bacterium
TTCTGCCGTTCGTGTATTTGTCGGCTTACGTTAGCCAGCCGAGCTATTTCGAGGCGGGAGTGATGATAATCCCGTTCTTTGCGGCAGCCGCATTCGCTATGTGCTTTTTCAAATATACGGATAAATACGCGGGCGTGGTAACGTTTGTATTCAGTCTTTTGTTCCTGCTAATGTTTATAAACACCGTGTACTACGACGTTACCGATAAACTGTTCAAAGCGGGCGACATCAGCTTGGGCGGTATATTCAAATACATGGGTTCGGACTTTCTGTTTATCGTGTTCGCATCGTTTATAAACATTGTGCTCGCAATTGTTG
>CAJUQF010000184.1 GCA_910588315.1 uncultured Christensenellaceae bacterium
GTTCCTGCGTTTTGCCCCTTGCCTCCGTTGGCGTTCTTTATCCAAGCATTTATATCATCTATAGTAGTAGTATTATAAGAATAAACTATATCGCCGAAATCGGGTTCAGGATCGATCATATCCGTCCATTTCGACTCGTCAAGCCATTCCCGATAACCGAACTCGTAATCATGGGGCGCATGCGCTTTCCAGCCGTTTTTGGCAACCGTAACCGTAACAGTAAAACTTGTGATCGAAAGAACATTGTAGTTATCGATATCGTAACCGCAATTTTCGGGCGCTACGAGAATGATCTTTACGATATACTCTCCCGCATCATATCCACGCAATGCCGCACATAACCGATCGAATGTTTCGAAAGAAGTTATCGTTGCCGGCTCATTCTTCTCGTATACTTGATACTCGAATACGGCAGACACACCGCCGACTCCCGTCGCTTTGGGTTCGACGACATCTTTGCCTTCCGTGACGTCGCTGCCTTTATTCCAGCTCCAGCCGGCGTCCTCGGGCGCGTGTCCCGTCGTCCAAACGAAATCCGCTTTGTTTACTTTGACCGCAACGGTCTCTACAAGGTCTGTATAATTTTTGCACGAAACTGTGACGGTAACGGTATAATCGTTGGCAGGCAAACCATACAGCATACCTGTCATGTCGCTGAAATCGGTATATACGGTAGGATTGCCGCTTATGACATATGTAATCGACGGTCTATCGGTCGAGAAACCGTCGATACGGGTAAAGCCGGGCTCGACAAAGCTCTTACTCGATTCACTGCCCCAAGTCCAAGACGTGTCGCTCGGCTTAGGGTTCCAAACAAAGCTTGCCGGCGTGACTGTAATAACGGTCTGCGCCGTAACCGACGAATAGTTGGCGGCGCTATCGGCTTTGATAGTTGTAATGACAACATAGCGTCCGACGCCGAGTTTTTGCAGTTTATCGGAAATATCGGACTTGGAAATATTCGTGCCGTCGATTATAGGATTGCCCGAAACCGCGTCGCGTATTTCGTACACGGGATCGCCGCCGCTCTCCGGCATTTGAGCCTTGGGGTTTAGCAGTTTGGAATTCAAAAGTTTATCGGTTGCTTTGCCCCACACCCATTCGAACATAGGTTCGGGGCGTCCGTCGCTTTCCCAATCGTTTTCGTACTGCGCTATGGTAAAGTAAATATTTGCGACGAGAGTATCGTAGTTATCGCTTGCCGCAGCAGTGACTACAAGGAAGTAACTCCCGACCTCCGTCGGAGCGGTAATGCCGATAACCTCGCCCGGAACGGGTTCGCCGTTAATAAAAGCGACGTTGTGATATTCGTACGTAATTCCGTTATTTGCGTAAACGGTCTCCCCTTCGTCATAAGCGTTGGGGGCGCTGCCGTACACCCAGCCTTTTATAGACGGGGCTTTACCCTCTTCCCATTCATTCTGCGCCTTGTTTACGCGGAAACGAATATCGTACGTCGCCGCACTGTAGTTGCCGTTCGGTCTTGTTGTTATATGCAAATTGTAGCTGCCCGCGCCGAGATAGTTCAACACGGCGTTAAGATCGTCGTACTCCATGCCCGAAAGCGATATCGACCGATCCGATGTGTTTTCGCTCGCGGGGATAGTAACAGACGCTATGGCGCTTGTCACATTTCCGTTTCCGTCTACTTTTTGTACGGTAAACAACGTATCGTCCGAACCGAAAGTTGCCGTGCCGTTTTTAAACAGCGCGCTGTCCGCATTGTTATATTCGCCGTACGTCCAACCGCTTATCTCCGGATACGTCGACCAAGTATTGGCGGTATTGGGCGTAAGTCTGAACGAATTACACACAAACAGCGGCGAATACTCGGCGGTCCCGGGTACGAATGCCGCGAAATAGTACATGATTGTATTGTTATTCTCGTCGACTACCGGCAAATTATCGAGATAATCTATAATGCAGGAATCCGTTATAG
>CAJUQF010000185.1 GCA_910588315.1 uncultured Christensenellaceae bacterium
TACGCCGCAACAAGTTTTCCGTTGCGGTATACATACTGTTATGTCTGCTGTTTTTGGTGGTAGGAATAGCCGTCGGCGCTAATATGAGCGACAAAACGGTTTTCATAATCAGGAACAAATCCGCGATATTTAAATTTCTTCGCGGCGATATAGGTATAATAGCATTCTTCTTTACAGATCTCGTCGTGACGTGCGTGTATTGTTTATTCGCGGCATCGATGTTTTTCTTTAAAGCATTGACTTACATATCCGTTGCATCGTGCATTTACAAATCGTACGTACTGGGCATGAACGTATGTATCATAATAGCGGTATACTCCGTATCCGCGCTG
This sequence comes from uncultured Christensenellaceae bacterium, assembly GCA_910588315.1. GTDB lineage: Bacteria > Bacillota > Clostridia > Christensenellales > Pumilibacteraceae > Anaerocaecibacter. Next base: position 333 of record CAJUQF010000185.1, read on the forward strand.
CCTATGCTGTTTGTTCTGTTCGTTCCGGTTTGCATTATCGAAATAACAGTAATGTGCATGCTGTCATTCGGTTGCTTTAAATTCTTTGCGCTTAACAGGTGCGGTATGCCGTCTAAGCCGGACATAAAGATATATTATAAAGGGATAATCAATTATTTTATCATAATAGCTGTAAGCATACTTGTTAAGGCGATAACGCTCGCTCTTTTCGGTTCTGCGCTTATAGGCGTAGTGTAATGAATTAAAATCTCCGAAATCATACAAAATATGAGTATGGATTTTTTCGGAGGGAATATGAATAAGAAAATTTTGGTCGGGATAGCCGCCATATTGACGGCTATTATCGCGTTTACGCCTATTGTAAGCGGCACGCGCGCAATGCACGCCGTGCATGCCGACGAACCGCAGGGACTTGCAAAAACATGTAAGGCAGCCATGCTTATCGACAGCAATACCGGCAGTGTCGTATTCGAAAAGAATATCGAAGAACACCTTCAGATCGCGAGTATGGTAAAGATCATGACGCTCGGGCTTGCGTTCGACGAGATAGAAAAACGCGGTATCGCGTTTGATACGGTTGTCACGGCGTCCGAAAATGCCGCGTCTATGGGCGGATCGCAAGCTTTTCTCGATGCCAATGCCGATTACAGATTGGATGAACTGTTAAAAAGCATAGTTGTGGCGTCTGCCAATGATTCGTGTGTTGCGGTTGCCGAGTTCTTATACGGAAGCGTGGACGGGTTTGTTGCGGCAATGAATGACAGAGTGAAAGAACTCGGGCTTTCGGACACGAATTTCGTCAACTGTACGGGTTTGCCTCAGGACGGTCAATACAGCTGCGCAAAAGATGTTGCCGTAATGTTTAAACAACTTGCAAAGCACGAGAAATTTTTCGAGTTTGCAAAGGTTTGGATGTACGATTTTCAACATCCGAGCGGCAGAGTGACCGGACTTACAAACACAAATAAGCTTATAAGATTTTACGACGGTTGCGACGGCGGTAAAACAGGCTATACAGATCTTGCGCGGTCGTGCATTACCGTAACTGCAAAGCGCGGCGATACCAGACTGATTTGCGTCGCGATCGGAGCCGAAAACTCCAAAACACGCAACAAAGAAGTTTCTGAAATGTTAAACTACGGATTTGCAAACTATAAAACGGTTTACGCCGTGAACAAAGGCGATCCGATAGGCGAGTATGCGGTTGACGGTGGCAAGACCGATAAGATAGCCGTCGTAGCGGCCGAAGATTGTACGGCATTTCTCAAGAACGGCGACAAAGACGAAGTCACGCTCGAATTCGATATCGGAAACATATCCGCGCCGGTAAAAGTCGGGGATAAGGTGGGTATAGTCAATATCTATATCGGCGGCAAAAAGTATGCCGAAGTCGATGCCGTAGCAAAAGACAAGTGCGATAAGAAGGGCTATATAGATATTTTGGAAGATTTCATCGAAGAATGGTAATTCACGCCAAAATTCGTTGACTGAAAAGCTCGCGGTGTGATAAAATAGCGGTATGAAAAATACTCTTATCGCACCGTCGATCCTTTCCGGTAATTTTGCCGACTTGGCAAC
>CAJUQF010000186.1 GCA_910588315.1 uncultured Christensenellaceae bacterium
GTTCGTAGGCAGCGTCATATTCAAATCGCAGGATCCCAAACTTCGCGCGGAAGCGATCGTCAAAGCGGTCGCGTACTACGGCGATCCCAAGATTTTGGCGTCCGTAAGCTACGGCTTGGGCGAAGCCATGCGCGGCGTGGATGTGGAGAGTATGGGGGAGGAGCAACGTCTCGCAAAACGCGGCTGGTAAACCCAACAGCGAGTTCATCGCGTGATGCGGGCTTTCGTAGCGATGAGTCAGCTTGGTCATGTAGGTGGGTCTACATTCCCGTCGCCGCCTCAACGCCTGTTGTCCGCCTGACGCGCGATCTCGCTGTCGGGGCTTGGTCTGTTTGTACGGTTAGTACGAAAGACGCAATACGTTCGCGTCGTATCGGCTTGTCGGCTTGCCGAAACCCGTGATGCGGGCTTTCGTAGCGATCTCGCTGTCGGGGCTTGGTCTGTTTGTACGGTTAGTACGAAAGACGTGATACGTTCGCGTCGTATCGGCTTGTCGGCTTGCCGAAACCGAGTTCATCGCGCGATACGGTTTTTAAAGTGGCGTGGCGACTTGCAATACTGTCATTCCGAGCGCAGTCGAGGAATCTTATAAATTCTACCGAAACTATTCACTCTTCACTATTACTTCTTCACTTAATTTCCGGAGTTACTATGAATATAGGTGTTTTGGCATTACAGGGCTCGGTAGCCGAGCATTTAAAGCTGATTAAATCGGTAAACAAAAAGATCAACGCCGTGTCGGTCAAGACGATCGACGAGCTTGCGTCTGTAGACGCGCTCATTATACCGGGCGGCGAAAGCACTACGTTGCGTCGGCTTTTGGACGAGTTCGATCTTTTTACTCCGATACGGGAACGTGTCGTTGCGGGCATGCCGATATGGGGTACGTGTGCGGGACTCATATTGCTCGCCAACCGTATCGAAGGCGAAACGCCGTACTTCAAACTGCTCGACGTCGACGTAAAGCGCAACGCTTACGGCAGACAGATAGACAGTTTTGTTACCGAAGGCGATTTTGCGGGCATGTATATCAACATGGTATTTATTCGTGCGCCCAAGATAACGCGCGTCGGCGAGGACGTGGAAGTGCTTGCCGAGTGCGACGGCGAGCCCGTGGCGGTCTGTCAGAACAATGTGCTTGCAACGGCTTTCCATCCGGAAATGACAAGGGATAATCGCGTGCATAAGTATTTCATCGGCATGATCGACGAAAAATAACGGCATGGGACTGTTCGATTCGAGAAAGAAACAAAAAAGAAATTGCGTCGGGCTCGTGCTCGGCGGAGGAGGAGCGCGCGGATTTGTTCAGGTCGGTGCGCTCAAAGCATTTAAAGAGCGCGGTATAGATTTCGATCTTGTAGTCGGTACTTCCGTCGGCAGTATCGTCGGCGCGCTGTATGCCGCCGGCGTCGGACCGGATACCATAATCGATGTGGCGGAAACGCTCGATATCGGCGACTTTCACGGCAGGATACTTTTCAAGCCGGACGATGCGCGCAAAATAGGCAGAGCGCTGGAATCGATTATAGGTGACGTTAAGATAGAACAGCTCGGCAAAAAGTATGCCGCGGTCGCTACCGATCTCAAAACGGGCAAGCCTGCGGTTTTGGACAGCGGATCCGTGTGCGACGCCGTATCCGCGTCGTCGGCATTCCCGATAGCATATTCGCCGCTTAATCTCGACGGGCGCAATCTTTGCGACGGCGGGCTGACGGATAATATCCCCGCGGACGTCGCGCGGCTGCTCGGCGCGGATAAGGTCGTTACCGTGGATGCACATTCGACGCGCGGCAGCGGTACGGACGGGACGGGCATGTTCGACATTCTTAAAGCGATGTTTTCCATAATG
>CAJUQF010000187.1 GCA_910588315.1 uncultured Christensenellaceae bacterium
TATTTGCGCTTTCGCCCATTTCGCCGTCGTTTAGAATAAGCGCTCGCAATTGCTTAAACGCCGTTTCGCCTATGTCGCTGTCGGTTATATCATCGAATTCACCGACGGTATACATCTTTTTTGCGGCAATCATTACTGCTCGCTCTCTGTCACATCGTCGTAAATTTTGATATAGTCCTCGGCGTTGTCGGCTACGCAAAGCTCGATTTTTTCTCTGCTGCCGTCGCGGAATTTGATCAATGTGCGTTTTACGAATTTATCGCAAAGCACCGACTCTATCATTTTATAATCGTCGTAAAAATACTCTTGAAACAGCGGAATAATGCTGTTTTTGAATATACGCCTCAAATCGTCAAGCGTGGAATTTTCATCGAGCGCCATGAAATACGAGTGTCCGATTTGATGTTCTCTATCGAGCAAAACGCATATCTTATTATTTATGCCCATGAGCAGATCGGCGATTTTTATACCGTCTATTTCATCGACATAGAAACAGTCGTAACGCGGCATCATTTCCTCGAACTCGAACCTGCGACGCAACGCGGCGTCAAGCTGAACGAGCGAGCGATCCGCCGTATTCATAGTGCCGAGGATATATACGTTTTGAGGCACTCCGAATTTTTCTTTGCTATACGGCAAAACGCAACTGTATTCCTCGGGCTTACCCAAACGTTTGGACGGTTCTATGAGCGTAATAAGCTCCCCGAAAATTTTAGACACGTTACCGCGGTTGATTTCGTCTATGATAAAAACGTATTTATTCCCGCCGTCCTTTTCCGCAACTTTACAAAACGCCTTGAATACTCCGTCGGGCAAGTCGTATTTAAGACCGGCTTTATTATCGAGATCGGGCATTATGCCCTCTATAAATTCCTCGTAACCGTACGATTGATGAAATGTGATAAACGCTATTCTGCCCGCTTTAACATAACCGTCATATCGATTTTTCAATTCTGCGTATTCGTCTTTATTCAGTTTATCTTTTATTTCGGTACCGTCGATGATAGCCAAAGCCTTCGTTACCGTGCTGTAGGTTTTACCTGTTCCCGGCGGTCCGTAAAGAATAATATTCGGATAATAATTACTTGCGATTTCACAGTCTTCGCCGTCAACGGCAACATTGCTTTTATTCTCGGCAGCCGATTCCTCTTTCTCTTTGTTTTTATAGTATGCAAACAAGTCCAAGGCTCTGTAATGCGAAAACTTGAGATACTTATCCCTGAACTGTCTTATTGTTTCCACGCTGTCGGCATAGTGCTGAATGTCGTCGCGAATTCCTATGTGAAGCAAATTGAAAATATCCTTGACGGCATTGTTGATCACGGGAAAAACGGCAGGCTTTAGACAATGCAGCATTATCGACGCCATACCCGTATTTACCCTGTAATATTTATCTTGCAATGTGTTTCTCGCTATTTCTATGCATTTCTTTTCGTCGGTTTCGTTACTTATATCTACAAGCATTTTTACAATCTTTTGCGATGCGGTTTGTTCCACACTCTGGCAAGTTTGAAATCCCGTGCCGAACATACCCATGCTCGCGTTCTTACTTTTCAAACTATCTAATAATTCACAAAGCTTGTCTTTGCTCGACTGCGGCAAATGGCTGTTTTTAATTCGTTCGCGCTTATTATCGAAAGTAGACTTCCATGTGCCTACAACCGAGAAATAACACGCTTCCAAGTCACGGTAATCCAATGCGGAAATATCGACTTTACCGTACTCGTCGACAATACTTGCAAAAAGGTTATACGCACCGTCGGGCTCTCCTATGTCCGCATCTTTTCTTTGCACTAATTCATTAAAATACGCGGTTTTTTTAATCAACTCAT
>CAJUQF010000188.1 GCA_910588315.1 uncultured Christensenellaceae bacterium
CTTCTACGGTGGGGTGACGTTTGCCTTTGTCTTTGCCCGTGCCGCCGAGAGTGACGCCCTGATAGATTATAACGTTATCTCCGACCACCGCAGTCTCTCCGATCACGACGCCCGCGCCGTGGTCGATGAACACGCCCTTGCCGATCACAGCGCCGGGGTGTATTTCTATGCCCGTAAAAAACTTGGTCAGCGCAGAGAGCAATCGTGCAAGCAGAAAATATCTGTGGATATACAGAAAATGAAAGAAACGGTACATGACGAGCGCATGAAATCCGCTGTAGCAAATCGCCGCTTCAAACTTATTTCGCGCGGCGGGATCGTTACGCATTACGGCGTCGAGATCGCAGCTTATAGCATAAAAGGCAAATACACGTTTCATAAAAGACTTGTGATTGCGGCATTCGGCGTGCGTGCGTGTTGATCACGTCTCGCTAAAATCGATAGCAAGCGCGCCGCATACCCGCTTCGATTCTTATTATTACAAAAACGCCGCTTTGAGTATCGCGGGATAATCGCAGCGGCTTACTACATTACTATTATAATGAGCGGGGGAGCGTGGTTATACCAAACTCTGATATACGGTTTATTCCAAACCGTTGAGGAACGCTATAGCCGCCTCGAGTTTTTTCTCGCCCTTTTGAAGTTCTTTTTCGTTAAGGTTGAGCTGCTTGGCTACCGACTCGTCGAGATTGGCTATCATGCGGTTAAGCTCGTTCAAGCCTTTTTCGGTTATCTTGTAATGAACCGAACGCATATCGCGCTCTACGCGCATTTTCTCGATCAAGCCTTCGGCTATCATGTTGCGCGCGAGAATGGTGAGATTGGGCTTTGCTATCGAAAGTTCTCCGACCAACTCGCGCGGAGAAAGAACATCATTGCGCACTAAGTAAAGCAGGCGCATTTTTTGCGAGATAACTATACCGTTATCGCAGTTCTTACAGAGTTTACGCGTGGTCATGTTGATAGAAAGAATTTGTTCTGCTAACATAATACATCTCCTATATTCTTTTATGTAATGCAAATCGCGCGTGCGTGGCGGTTAGCCGTCGCCTAATCGCGATTGCTTTTTATAATTTTATCATATCCCGTACCGTATTGTCAAATATTTTTAAGGGGTTTTTTATCTTATGCGTTATGTCCGGTATATTACGGCATATATGTAGATGTCGAAACGGTTAACGCTCGCATATAGTGATTGTTAGCACTGTACGATGCAGACTGCTAAAATTTGCCGAAAAATACGTAATATATCTTGACAAAACCCGCCGTATAATGTATTATGTATAAGTAAAATGCCATAAAGAGGTGCGTTATGCCCATTTCAAACGAGATCATAGAACTCGAGCCGGTCAAAAAAGGCAAGCTCAAGTTTATAATTTCCATAGTTATCGCCGCGGTAATGCTTGCGCTTGCCGTGACGTTTTTGGTCATGTATATCATCAAACCCGCTGCGGAGGAATATACCGGAAAAGTAAACGGCGTTTCCGTAACGCACACGGAATTGTTCGACACCGGCGAGACCGACGGTTCCGGCAACAAAGTGTATACCGCTTCGGCGGGGAATGAATACATCGTTTACGCCGAGGCGAATATCGAAGGCGATGTTTCCGACGGTATTCGTTGGGACGTTTCACGCAACGATGCGTTGATAGACGTAAAATACGACAGAGAAAAGCTCGAGGACGGCAGCCTCGGTCGGTTTTTTTGTTCGTTTACCGTAAATGCCGATTTCGTTGCGAGCAACGGCGAGTCAGTGGTTTCGCTCACCGCGCGTTCTTTGGCGG
>CAJUQF010000189.1 GCA_910588315.1 uncultured Christensenellaceae bacterium
CTTGACTGTAGGGGATGCAATGCCGTAAGCCGCTTCGGTGAAATCTTTGCCATTTCGCGTCGTGATAAGCATTATATCGGCATTATTGGTTCCGTCGAAAAATCTGTGTCCGTCAAGCGTGCTGTATTCCGCTCTGCCGTACGGCGCCCAGGGATTCTGCGAAAATCCGTAAGTGTTCGAATCCGAATCCATATCGTGGATGCGCGCTTCGGAATTGTAAAGGTAGGCGTGAGCCATACCGGAATAGCTAAGGTCCGTGCTGTTTTCGTCGAAGTAAACATTCTTGCGCCAAAGATCGGTGTTTTGCGAGAATGTACCGACTTCTTTTCCGCCGACTTCAAACGATTTGGCTTCGTTGAGATTGAGTGCGATCGCAGTGCCCGAACTGTCTTTGAACATATTGGGCTTGCTTGTCGCGACGTCGAAATGTGCGGTTTCCGACGCGAAGTCATAAGCGGAAATGCGTTCCGCCGTTACGGTATCGAAGAACGCATAGCCGTGCGCGGGTGCGGGCATTACGTCGGGATCTTCGTCGGTATTGGATACCGCGTCGCCGAGTCCGAGTACAAGTTTGACCGTAGCTGTGCGCGTCGACGACGAGCGTACGTAAAATCTGTATTTGACCCAACCGTAATCGTTGCTTTCGTCGAGAACGGGAATGCCGTCCTTTTTGTCGAGATCCATGACGGTATTGATGTTGTTAAACGCACAGTTTTGACCGAGTCCCGTGAGCTTTACGGTCGCGCCTTGGTTGGCGGCATAATTGAAATCGCCGGTCTTTACCCATACGGAAATGCGGTAAAAAGAATTGGGCGAGAAAGTCATGTCCGCGGACGAGTAGGCATAAGCCACTTCGGCGCCGACGGGCGTGTTTATCATGAGCGCCTTTTCGTTGGAACCGGCATATTTGGACCCTGCGCCGAAAATCGTTTTGGGCATGTCCTTTTCGTCAGAGTATTCTTTATACTGATCCAATTTGAACTTTTTGTTGCCGCTGTTGCTTCCCGAATATCCGGATGCCGACAGGTCTACTACGCCGTGAATGGGCTGTGCTTTGCTGCCGTCGAGCGCCGCGCCAGTCCAGGAAGTGGGGGAGGCGGGATATGAGCCGGACGAAGAATCGAAATGCGTATTGCTCAAACCAAGCGTCGTCGGCGCATAGTCCAAGCGATCGTCTATCGACTCGGCTGCCGCCGGGCGACCGATAATCGTCACTGCGCCGATAATGAGAGATATCGCAATAACGGCGGAGAGAAGGATGGTTATCGTTCTGTTTTTCAGTCTTTTGATAGCGTGCATGTAAACACCTTTTAGTGAGAATTTTTCAGCCTTTTTTGAGGCTATTATTTATACAAGATATATTATATAATATGTTAGCGTAAATTGCAAACGATTTTGTGCCAAAACGCGATATTGAGCAAAATATTTTGGCTGTCGGTATAGTGCGTTTGTCGTCGTAACATTACCTTGATTATTTTTGACAAAAAGGCGCAAAACTATTTATGTGAACAAAAGACTTAAAACATTATTGACGTTTGTCGGCAGCGCGGCAGTCGGATCGATATCCGGTTTTTTCGGCGGCGGAGGCGGTATGTTGGCGGTACCGCTGCTCGAGACCGTCGGGCTTGATACAAAACGCGCACATGCTACGGCGCTGCTTGTAATATTGCCGATATGCATAGTAAGTTCCGCGATATATATTATCAACGGTTATTTCGACACTCGAGCCGTTATTTGCGCGTGTATCGGCGTGGTATTCGGCGGTATCGTCGGGGCG
>CAJUQF010000190.1 GCA_910588315.1 uncultured Christensenellaceae bacterium
GATATAGGTTATCCGGCGTTTATCAAGAGCGTCACGTTCGAAGGCATAACGCAGGGCAAACCTTATATCAGGATCGAGCCTAACAAAACCGTTCAGTCTCAATCGGGCTTGTATTATATGCACGTTCGTTTCATAGATATGACGCAGTATTCCACTGATGCCAATCGCGAGCAAAAATACGAGTCCGCCAACGAAGGCACCATTATCGAGATAATCATACCTATCAAATCCGGTATAGTTTATGTCAACCTTTCCGATGATAAGAAGATAGATATAAACGTGCGCAATAGCCGCGACAAAGAAAAGGGCGTGTGGTATACCGAGGGTTCCGGACTCGATATGACGGTCAAGATATCCATTAGCGAAATTTTGGACACGCTTACTCAGGAAGACGGCAGCGCTTACGAAGGCACCGCTAACTATATGGTGTTTGCGTTATCCGCGGAGAACGGTGCGGCGGAATACTTTACGTACAGCTTTGTCGATAACAGCAATACGATAAGCATAGTACCCACGTATAATACGGGCAGAGACAAAAACAAACAGCTTATAAGAAAGGTCGTCACAGCGTCCGTAGTCAACTCGCTGACGCACGAGACGCTCGATATTTCGTTCGAAGTCTCCGTCGACGGTATCGTAACGACGTTGCCTGTCATGACGGAAGGCGGAACGATAGGTTACGGCAATATTTGGCTGTATTCGTTCATCATAGTGTTCGGCGTTCTCTTTATCATATTCATGATAAGAATGATCGTATATCTCAGAAAGCGCGCCAAACAGCGTGCGATCATCAAGCGCAATCAGGATCTTATTCGTATGCGCGACCGTATGCACGGCAAGGCTACAGCTGCGTCGCGTGAGCAGATCGTCAAAACCAAGCTCAAAATGGAAGACCCCAAATACGCGAAGATATTCAACGATATGCGTAAAAACAAAGAAGAAGAGAGCGGCGTGATACTGGAGAATTCCGATCTTGCGGCTACTGCTGCCAAAAAGGTCAAAAAGAAAAAGAAGAAAGGCGGCAAAAAGACTGTTGCCGAGTTGAAGGCGGAGTTGGAGGCAAAGAAGGCGGCGTTTGCGGCTGCGCAATCGCAAAGCTCTCAGCCTGTTAATCCGTTTGTAAGCGAAGTACCCGTGGAAGGCGCCGAGTTTGAAAATGTCGGCGGCGAGTTTGTCGGCGACGGCGGGTTTGGCGGTGATGCCGGATTCGGTGGCGACGCAGGGTTTGGCGGTGACGCCGGATTCGGTGGTGACGGCGGATTTGCTCCGACCGATATGGACGGAAATGAAATAATTTTCGACGCGTCCGACGTCGGTGACGGGATGTAAGGAGGCGAGCCATGCAGAGAATTCATAATAACAAAAGAATATTGCTGTATATCTCGGCTATGCTTGTCATACTTGCCGCGATAGCATCATTTATGTTTGCACCGTCTGCGCATGCCGACGAGGGTAACAATGCCGGTGACTCGACTATAGCCAAAACGATCGAGCTTGTACTCGACGTAAACGGCGAAGATGCGATCGACGCATCGTTCGGAAGAGAAAACGATATCGCCATGAAAGACGATCCCAACGGAACCGGTCCCAATTCCAAGCATTTCAAGCGTCGCTATATCTACGCCGATGCCATAGCAAAAGTTTTGGATCTGTCAAACAGCGGATACAAATTCGATAAAACTTCATTGCGTCAAAGCAGCAACGGCTTTATCGTCTCGATG
>CAJUQF010000191.1 GCA_910588315.1 uncultured Christensenellaceae bacterium
CGACGGTTTACATGAAGCTTGTAAAGCAAAACACCGAGCATATCATACTCGACAGATATTCTTGGAGAACAAAATCCTCGATCACCAATCCCTCCGTCAATTCTTCTGCTTTCGACATTAAAGGCAAGTCGATCGACGTTGCATATATCGAAGGTCGCGACCCTACATATACGATAAGCTTCAGACAGCTCGGCAAATACAATTCGTCGACTAACGAGTATTCCAAGATTTCGTATGTCGGCGGGGACAACGACGTTGTCGTAAAGTCGGATAACGAAAACATATTGTATATAGAATCGCAGCCCCGTCAGTCCGGTCCGAACGTTACCACCAACAGTATGATGTTCAAAGTGCGGGGAACGGGCACGGCAAAGATAACGTTTACCGCAAAAGATTCGGGCATTACTCAAGAAATTACGGTAAATATCAAGAGCTGCGAGGCTCTCGGTTATATCGAAGATATTTATTTTTCGCCTACTCCCGTAACAAAAGACTTCTTTACTCAGGAAGGTTTGACGGACGATAACATCGGTCAGTATATACAAAAAGGCGATCTCAATCTCGTGCGGCCTACGCTCGCGATGACTTACGACAATATTTACAATCACATTATCATAAAGCCTTTGTCCGTTCAGTTCGATGAAGCAAAAGGCGAAATGAAAACCGATTGGCAGAATAAGATCAAGATCGAATCGGATTCGTCAAAGTCCAAAAAAGACGCTGTAACGATCACGCGCATGTCCACATACACGCGCATAATGACCAATCAATTGTCAAAGGCAAGCGAGTGCGCGTTGATAATAACCGACGATTCTCAGGAAAAAATGGGCGCGCGCGCATCTGTCGGTGTGAATATCGTTGCGGGCAACACATCGGGAACGGCGGAGCTTAAAAACGGCTCTATCGTTTATAACGACAAGCAGATAGAGGACGGGTTCAAAGACGGTATAGCTGCGTCTCAAGCTACTTCGTTCGTGTTTAACGTGCGGTTCAATTTCACCGCGCCCGCCGAACAGAATATCGATACTATGATCGATTACGTGTCGAAGAGCTATAAATTCGAGAACGTCAGCAACGGAGTCAAAATATATCTCGGAACGACGGAGCTTACCGGCGGAACGGTATATACATTGAACAAAAACGACTTTACCGTTACGCAGGGCGCGGATAAAAACACGTACTACGGCGAAGTAAGTTTCAGGATCGGTTTCGACAACGATATGAGTGCGGGGCAGTGCGGATTTACGTTTACCAAGATCGGTTCGGATATTCCGTTCTTCAGCTCGCAGAACTCCGCTTGGAGCAAAAGAGTTAGGTTCAAAATAGCTATCGATCCCGATACTGCGTATTTTATCCCTACGCAAAATATCACCGACATCGTGACGAAGAGCGGGAATCAGACCGGGCATTTTTATCCCGCAAACCCGACTGCGGAGCGAAAGACCGACAGCGAGGGTAACGCGTACTACGAAGGCTCGTTGGACGTTTACGTTCAGCATCTCGGCAAGCAAATCCCCGTATGGTTCAAGCCCGAAGATTTTATCGATAAAAATTCCGAAAGCGGCACGATCGAAGCGAGCAATATTCTGATCAATACCGTTATTTCAAACGATAACAGCGGAAATCTCATATTCGGCGGCGATTTGTCTTCCGACGCCGCGGTTAAATCTACTGTGACGGTAAAGAACATAAACGGCAGAATAATAGGAAAATTCAA
>CAJUQF010000192.1 GCA_910588315.1 uncultured Christensenellaceae bacterium
CCCGAATATAGAGTAATCGAAACCGTTGCGGTTCCGAAAAAGGAAAAGCGCCCGAGTAACTTTTCCGTCACTCGAGCGCCTTGGTTTTGACGACATTTCCGCCGTTCTATGCTATTGTATGTATAAACGGGAAAATTCCCGGAACATAATGGAAACGAAACCTTGCAGCTTCGGACAATATATAAAAAAAGCCCTCGAACGACGCATCGAGAACTTTGTTGCCTTACGGCTAAGATTGGATTTAGTCCTTTGAGAACAAGTACAATAAAAAATGTCCGATAAAAAATTATCAGACACTGTGTAACTCGGATAACTGTTATTGCATTCCGCAACAAAGAAACTTATGAGTTAATTATATCATATAGCTAAATTAAATGCAATAATATCCCTTTGGCTAATCTTGTCGATTACTGTCTTATTTACGTTTTATCGTCCCTTTTTCGTTAGCAGTATTTTCTATCACGTCAACATCGACGATTGTATCGGTTTTGGAATCCACGACTTTTCTGCATAGATAGCAAATGTAAACGCCTTCCGTTTCAACTAAATCGACGCCTTTGTTTTCCGCGCCGCAGTTGGGACAATATTTCGTTTCCGTCATATAGCTAACCTCCGTTTTCAAAAAATATTATATGATTTTAATTGTGTTATGTCAATCAAACGACTTATCTGCGAAGTAATTTCGCAATTACTTTTTCACTGCTCACATAAGGATTCTCCCAAAACCGAGAATCGTATGAATTATCCTTGTTATCGCCCATTACGAAATAACAACTATCCGGTACTTTGTAATGTACTCCTTCGACTTCGATTTCCTGACCGCCCACACCGACAATGCGCTTAACCAATATGTTCCCGTCGTGTTCGAAGACAATAATATCGCCTTCGTGCGGGGTATCGAATACGCGCATTCCGAAAACAATGCTATTGGACTTTAATGTCGGTTCCATAGACTCCGACGGAACATATCCGATAAAAAATACCGTATTAAATAAAATCAAAACCCCGATAAAAACCATCACCGGGATCAGACAAAATATTATTCGCTTTTTCAACCCCGCACTCCTCTTTGTTTGAATTTTTGTTTTGCAGCCAAAAACTTACTGCTTTCCCTCATCACGACGTTGCAATAGTATTCGCCGAGATATCCTATATGCGCCTGAGATAACGGCGCTTGTATAATATTCGCCAACCACATATAAGCCTCCTGCCTGGTCATATAACCGTATCTATGGAGCTTATCGAATTCTCTGTGCGCGGCTATTCTGAGCGCACGTAATTTTCCGTCAGCCATCGTCCCCATTGGGATTCGCGTACCAAAGCGGACTTTGACATAAGCATCGCATTCGGGATAGTGCGTACAGACATACAGCATTGTATCTTTTTCGTTGTTTTTGTAAATCCCTTCCGCGCTTTTCAACACGACGGATCTGCCGCAATACGGGCAGCGCATTTCGGCATAATTGATTTTTTTCTTATTGTTTTTTTTCGATTTCCTCTGTTTCATAATTTCCTCCGATATAAGAAAAGAGCCGGAAAGACTGCAAAAATAAATACAGAGCCAGACGAAGCAGATTAGTCACTTGCTTCACTGACTCTGTACTATAAGCAGCCTTCCGGCTTAATTTCCCATCATCGAGCTGCACCATTGTGGATTCGCTCATTGCGCGTTTCCGTAACGGTTCCCTATCCTCTTGATAGGTCTGACGC
>CAJUQF010000193.1:0-648 GCA_910588315.1 uncultured Christensenellaceae bacterium
TGTTTACTCAACCTAAAAATGTCAGGAGGATATGATGACGAAACGCAACATAGTAAAACTATCGGTAAACGGCTTTCTTATAGTCGTTTTGGTAGTTGCGCTCATTGTGGGCAACAGCATTGCTTTCCGCTTCGAGCAGGAGATAAGCACGCTTTTATCCCCGCCGATAGTGGACGAGGAAGCGATGGCGCAATCGAGCGAAGTCGGACAGGAAATGAGCCGACGCATAATGGAGGAAGGCGCAGTTCTTCTTAAAAACAACGGTGCGCTGCCGCTCGATAAATCTATCAAACAGGTAAACGTGTTCGGTTGGCGGTCAGTCGATTGGATATACGGCAGCGAAGGCAGGAACGCATCGGGCGGTGTTGCGCCCGAAGACGACGATTTCAATAAGAACGTCGATCTTTGCAAAGCGCTCAACGCGTACGGCGTACAATACAACAGGCGGCTTTACGATATGTATTGCAAATACAGAAAGCCCGATCACCAGAGCGCCGATCTCAAGGGCGCGCATATAAGCGAACTGACTCCGCTCAAAGAACCGAAAATAAACGATAAGTCGTATTATACCGACGATCTTTTGAGCTATTCCGAACAGTATTCGGATACGGCTTTGGTCGTGATAAGCAGAATGGCGGGCGAGGCTAT
>CAJUQF010000193.1:658-1587 GCA_910588315.1 uncultured Christensenellaceae bacterium
GCTATGAACGGATCGACTACCATGCAGGAAAAGGCGGGGCCCGGTTCTATAAACGACAATACGCGCCATTATCTCGAGCTATCGACAGAAGAAGAAGCGCTACTGAAATACTGCGGCGAGAAGTTCGAGAACGTGATCGTGCTTATGAACATGTCCAATCCGTTCGAGTGCGGATTTTTGGATACGATCGAAGGGATCGATGCGTGCTTATACCTCGGGTTTACGGGAACGCGCGGCGCGGCGAGTATTCCCAAACTCTTGTACGGCGACGTATCTCCGTCTGGCAAGACGGTCGATATATTCCCGTACGACATGTTCACCAACCCCGGCAACGTGTTCTTGAGCAAGACTTATAGCGACAATGGGCAATCGTATATGGATATAACCGAGAATATTTACGTCGGTTACAAATGGTACGAAACGGCGGACGCAGAGGGCGTTTGGGATGAATACGGCGGTTACGATAAAGTAGTGCAGTTCCCGTTCGGGCACGGATTATCTTATACCGAGTTCGATTGGACGGTGAAAGGTTTTTATTTGCACAACGACAAACTCGGCGAGGACGAAGAACCTACCGAGCTTGCGCCGAACGGCAACATAACGGATAAAACAAAAATTGACGTAGTGGTCAACGTAAAGAACACGGGAAACGTTCGCGGCAGAGACGTAGTGGAAGTTTACGTAACGCCGCAGTATTACGAAGGCGAAATAGAAAAAGCGAGCGTATCGCTCGTCGGGTTTAACAAGACGAATATACTCGAGCCGCAGGCGGACGAGGATATAACGATAACGCTCGATGCGTACGACTTTGCATCGTACGATTGTTACGGATTAAACAACAAGGGCGAGGACACGCACACGGGTTGGGAGCTTGACGCGGGCAAATACACGTTGAGCCTTCGCACCGACAGTCACACGGTAAAAGACGT
>CAJUQF010000194.1 GCA_910588315.1 uncultured Christensenellaceae bacterium
GACTTTGAACAACGAGACGATCGCGCCCGGCGACGTGACGGAATGCGACGTAGAACTCGGACTTCCTTACGCAAACTACGGAGTTGTTTGCAATAACGATACGTGCGCGGGATATTATCTCAAATATACCCGGTCGTCGATCGGTTTGGAGTTTCGCATGGAGCCGCAGGGCGGTTTGCTTCTCGGCAATATAGAATTGTTTATCGATACAAAAGGTTCGTCATACGAGCGTGACGACACCGATTATCTTATCAGTACCGACGGCAGGCTTGCGATAGTTTCGTCGTACGGCGTCACTCCCAAGTCGACCGAACTGATCACGGCGCGCAAAACCGTCGACGCGTACGGTATCGAGACCGTATATATAACCGTGCCGTATGCGTTCTTCGAAGCGCAGGGCGAGGACAAAGCAGTCGCGGCGGACGAAGTTATCGGCATAAGTCTCGGATACAAAGTAAATCCGACTTGGGTCGGCTGGGTGGATAAGCTCAGCGGCGGCGGTAGGCTGTTTGACAACAAGCTGTATATAGCGCCCGAACATCCCGTAGCGTATATGCGGCTCAACGCGCGCAACGAACATTATCGTGCGGACGGCAACGTCGACGTAAGTTTCGACGGTTACAAGGGCAGTTTCGGATTCGGGCATGACCGAGCCGACGCTTTCTACGTAAACGTAGACAAAACGGCGGACGGCATAAAGCTCGATTTCAAAACGACCGGCAATTTCGGCGGCAAGGGCGAGACCGACGAGTTTATCGCGCTGTATCTCGATCTCGACGGCGAAAAACAAGGCGGTTGGAATTACGGAGCAAACGATTTGGTCGTGCGGCTGTATTGCGACGGCACAGTGCGTTATAAAGGCGGCAGTCCGTGGTGGAAACGCGACGCGGCGGGTGTTACGACTATCGATAATGCGTTTACCGTAAATTACGAAAACTGCGTTACGACTATAGCATACACGCTGCCTTGGAGCGTGATAGGAATAACCGCCGATACAGAGTTCGGATTTGCGTTCCGCGAGGCGTGCGATTCCGCCGTGGATATGACTCTGTACGGCAGTATGGGCGAGTTTGTATACGACGGATGGAAAGTGACGGATACCGCGGCGCAAGAGCATTTTGTGCGCAGCACAAGATTGGGAGGTTGATATGTCGAACATAAGGACTAAAAGATTTTCGATATTCGCTGTAATATCGGTGTTATGTTTATTGCTTGCGGCGGCAGTCGTGTTTGCGGTGCTTCCGTCGGGCAGGTCGGCTCTTGCCGAGCAAGAAAGCAGCTGGTTTTATCTGTCCGACTTCGCGCCGGAAAGCGGTACTACGGGCTGGGACGGCAGCAATATGATAGCTGTCAACGGCGGACTCGATGCCGATGGCAATACCGCATCGCTGTGGTTGAGTGAAGGCGACGCATCCGGCGCCGATTACGAAGGCAACCGTTGGGCGTATGCGGTCAAATTCGAACACGGCATATCCGTACAGGCGGCGAGCGTTTTGACGTACGATATAACGGATATGGGCGCAACACGCTTTACGTGCAAGTACGG
>CAJUQF010000195.1 GCA_910588315.1 uncultured Christensenellaceae bacterium
GATGCCTAGGCATCCATCGTATGCTCTTGGTAGCTTAATCGTCCAATTCCTAAAATAAGAATTTACAAGATATAAACTTTCAAAATTGTACTGGTAATACATATCACCAATTATTTGATATTTGTATACTCGCTTTAAGTTAATATGCAGTTGTCAATGTGCGACGCGGGGACCGTAAAGGTCAAAAAAAACACAACAAACAACAACTTCGGGATTTTGTTCCCCATGACCGTTATTGCTTATTATGTCCAGAGGTATGGCTTATTCGCGATACTTGGATGACCCGTGTGCAGTCACTTTGCGTGACAGCTTTGTTAGAATACCATAACCTATATATATATGTCAAGCGTTTTTACAAAGTTTTTTAAAATTTTTTTAAAAAAGTTTTCGGGGCAAAATCGAACCGCCGCGACAGCGATCTGTGATGCGTATTATGGTCTGCCGAAACATTGTCTATTTGCATATACACATGCGGAGCGCAACGAGTCCTAAAGCTCCCTACGAAGATCGGTTCAATTGGTATTTTCCATTGATACGTCGTTACGGTTATATTACGTTTTATTTTCCTTTACTTATCGTAAAGCAATTACATTGTGTAATTCGTAGGGCAGGCAGACTCTTGCCTGCCACATCTCGATTTATTGCTTTGCCATTACGGGACGCAAGGGTCTGCGTCCCCTACAAAGGTCTTTCTGTTATTGCTTTACGGTAAACATTTATATTGTGCAATTCGTCGGTCAGACCGTCCGCTGCCCTATTGATTTATTGCCTTACGCAAATAACCGTTTGCGGCGATGAGACATTATCCCTTATATAGATAATCCCATTTACTTACGCCGAACAGTCCTTTATGATTGAGCTTTGCGTCGGGAATGACTATGAGCGTCATGAACGAAAGCAGCATAAACGGTTCGATCTGTTTGTTGTATTCCATGGTAGACAGCGCGCTCAAAAGTTCTTTGCGTACTTTCAGCGCTTCTTCCGCGGGCGCGGCAGTCATGAGCCCTGCGATCTCGAGCGGAAGTTTCCCGATGAGCTTGCCGTTTTTTACAAGCACAAGCCCGCCGTCGCTGCCGAGTTCGCGTACCGCCGTGAGCATATCGCGCGCATTATCGCCGAGCACGGTAATATTATGCGCGTCATGCCCGACGGTCTGCGCGATAGCGCCGTTTTTGAGATCGAAACCGTCGACGAAGCAATGCCCTATCATGCCGCTGGCGTCGTGACGTTCTATACAGCACATAAGGTTGAGCCCGTCTTTGGTTTTTGCAGACACAGTCTCGGTCACAACGGTATTCGGGAATACGCGCATGACCGGCATACCCGATTTGAACTCGAAAGTAAAATCTTTTTCGGATACCGGCTTGATATGAACGCTGTTTTTGAGAGCCGAATGTTCCGCCTTTTGCGTCTCGAAAAGCGGTTTGCCGTTCTCCGCGACGAGCTTGCCGTGATAGTACACGCGCCTGACTTTTTGCGCGATGTTATCGTCCGCTATTATAAAATCGGCGGAGTAGCCCGGCGCTATAGCGCCGTGGTTTT